>NZ_QNRR01000005.1:300000-465514 GCF_003315205.1 Roseimicrobium gellanilyticum
AGCAGCCATGGAGCGATGGAAAGATTGGCATGTTTGGCACTTCCTATGTGGGTGGTACGCAGCATGCCATGGCACTCGCGGGTGCGAAGGAACTGGTCACCGTGATACCCGTGGATGCCGTCTCAAACTGTGGCGTCCAGTCCATGCGCAATGCCGGTGCGTTTGAACTGCGCTTCTGGAACTGGATCATGCTGAATGCCGGCAAGGGAAGCCGCGCGGTGCAGGATGAAGCCACCGCCGCCATGCTGAAGGAGATGGCGGACAATCGTTTTCATTACCTCGCGAACCTGCCACTGCGCAAAGGAACCACGCCACTGAAGTTCGCCCCCGAGTATGAGGACTGGCTCATCGGCGCCATGAGTCACGGGGCCAATGACGACTACTGGAAGCAGAACAACATCCTGGAGAAGGCATCTTCCTACAAAGACATGCCCGTTTACCTCGTGGGTGGTTGGTACGACTCATGGGCAGGCAACACCACGGCGAACTTCGGTGTCCTGAGCAAGGCACTGAAGAGTGACGTGTACCTCATCATGGGACCGTGGATCCACGGTGCGCAGGCGGCTTTTTCCCACGGGCAGGTGGATTATGGAAGGGACGCAGCGATTCCTGATGAACTCGCCTGGCGTCGGGAATGGTACGACCACTGGCTGAAGGGGAAGGACAACAGCGTGGGCAAAGCTGCGCCCTTCGCGAGCAAGGTGCGCATCTTCGTGATGGGCACTGGCGACGGCAGCAAGACCGAGAAGGGCATGCTCCTCCATGGAGGCGAGTGGCGGAATGAGAAGGAGTGGCCACTCGCAAGACAGCAGAGCACGGCATTCTACTTTGGAGAGGGTGGGGTGCTTGCTTGTGAAGAGCCCACGCAGGATCAAGGCTCCACCACCTTCACCTTCGATCCCAAGAATCCTGTGCCGACCATCGGAGGAAACATCTCCAGTGGGAATGACATCCTGCTGCAGGGTGCGTGGGATCAGCGCGGCGGTCCTCACGTGTGGAACTGGCCGAATCCCATTCCGCTCTCCGCGCGCAATGATGTGGTCATCTTCGAAACTGAACCACTTGCCCAGAACACAGAAGTTACGGGGGAAATCGAAGTAAAACTGTGGGCGTCCTCAAGTGCAGTGGATACCGACTTTACGGCGAAGCTGGTGGACGTGTATCCCGGAAGCAAAGACTGGCCCGGTGGCTTCGACCTGAAGATCACCGAGGGCATCATCCGTGCGCGTTTTCGCGATAGCTTGAAAGCAGAGAAGCTCATGAAGCCGGGAACGCCATATGAGTTCACCATCAGACTCTATCCCACGAGCAACGTCTTCAAGAAGGGTCACCGCATCCGTGTCGAAGTGAGCAGCAGTAATTTCCCGAGGTTCGATGTGAACCCCAACACGGGGGAGCCGCTGAACGAGCATCGACGCACGGTTACTGCAGAGAACACGGTCCTGCACAGCAAGGTCCACCCCTCCCGCATCGTGCTTCCCATCATCCCAAGGTAAAATCTCACCGCAGAACTGCCTGAGGTTCTAGGCGCAACCCGGTGGGCCATAAAAATCTTTTTGACTAGACCGACTGGTCGGTCTAGCGGTTTGAGGTCATGTCCGAAGCCCCCAGCAAAGTCAGCCTGCTCAGCGCCGCGAAGTCGCTGTTCCTCGCGCGTGGCTATGCAGGCACCTCGGTGGATACGATCTGCGAGAAAGCCGGCGTGAGCAAAGGCAGCTTCTACCATTCCTTCAAATCAAAGGAGGACCTTGGCATCGGGGTGCTGCAGTGGTCTTTGGAGCGGGGTGGAGAAGTGCTCGGCGCGCACAAGAAGGTCGCCGACCCCGTCGAGCAGTCCCTCGTGTACCTGCGTCATCTCGAGAACTCGGCGCTGACACTTTGGAGCGACGGCTGCCTGCTGGGCACTTTCGCGAATGAACTGGGTGATACCAATCCGCGGCTGCAGGAGGCGGTGGCCACGCTGTTCACAGCCGTCATCAAGGAGATCGCTGCCCGGCTTAAGGCACTGGCAGCCTGTCCTGAAATCACCTGCACCGCGAATGAACTCGCGGAAGAGCTCCTTGTGATTCTGGAAGGCTCCATCACGCTTGCGAAGGCCTATCGCGATCCGTCGCGCATTACCCGCGGCATTCGCAGTTTCCGCAAGACCCTGGAATCTCAAATTTCCAAAGCAGCAGCAAAGGCCGCCTGATTTTTTCGTGCTTTGACCCCATACCAACCGGTCGGTATGGGGTCGCTCCCCCCGAACCTGGACCGGACCAACCCAGTTAGAACATCATCACCATGTCAGTAGCCACCTCTGCCTCCAAGCCCGCCACCTCCAATGGCAACGGCTCCCCTGCAAAGGCCCCCCAGATCAATATGGACAAGCTGCACGCCTTCATGGGCCGCATGCTGAATGACCTTGGCGCAGCCGCCACTGGCTCCCTCGTGATCCTGGGCGACCGCCTGGGTCTTTACGAGGCCTTGTGGAAACACGGTCCGTGCACCAGCGTGGAGTTCGCCTCTGCGACCGGCCTGCATGAGCGCCATCTCCGCGAGTGGCTTTGCGCCCAGGCGGCCGCGCAGTACATCGAGTACGATGCCGGGAACGAAACCTTCGCGCTCACCCCGGAGCAGGCGGCCGTCTTCGCAGACCCGAACAGCCCTGCGGCCATGGTCGGTGGCTTTTATACCATTGGCTCTGCTTACTTGGACGAACCTAAGATCGCTGAAAGCTTCCGCACCGGAAAGGGTGTGCCGTGGGGGGATCACCACGCCTGCCTCTTCTGTGGCACGGAGCGCTTCTTCCGTCCGGGCTATGAGGCGAACCTCGTCTCAAACTGGCTGCCCGCCCTGGAGGGTGTGGTGGACAAACTGAAGAACGGTGCCCGCGTGGCAGATGTGGGCTGCGGCCACGGCATCTCCACCTTCATCATGGCCAAGGCGTTTCCGAACTCCGAGTTCGTCGGTTTTGACTTGCATCCGGAGTCCATTGAAGCCTCCAACAAGCACGCTGCCGAGCACGGCCTGAAGAATCTGCGTTTCGAGATCGCTACAGCCCAGGATTTCCCGGGCGTCGGCTTCGACCTCGTGGCCATCTTCGATGCGCTCCATGACATGGGTGACCCCGTTGGCGCCTGCAAGCACATCCGCAAGGCGCTGGCAGCAGACGGCACGCTCATGGTGGTGGAGCCTCGTGCGGGAGATACCCTCACGGAGAACATTAATCCCGTGGGACGCGTCTACTACGCTGCCTCCACCATGATTTGCACCCCGGGCGCCATCAGCCAGCGGGGCGGCATGGCCCTGGGGGCACAGGCGGGCGACAAGAGACTCACTGAGGTGATGAATACCGGTGGCTTCTCCAAGGTGCGCCGCGCCACGGACACCCCGTTCAATGTGGTGCTGGAAGCACGTGCGTGATTGGATGGAAGCAATGGAGTGAGAGCGGCGGCGCTTGCCTTGAGTTGATTGGGGGAAGCGCTGCCGCAACTTGATGTTATTGCATTCGTTCCACAGGTGGTTAGTCTCGCGGCATGAGCAAGCATCTGCCTCTGGCGCTGGCCCTTTGGTGCACCTGCGTCCTCCCCGGGTTTCTCCAGGCGCGCACCTGGACAGAGGCCGCAAGCGGACGGAAGATTGATGCGGAGTTTGTCTCTTCCGATGCCGGGTCCGTGACCATCCTGATGCGCTCCGGACAAAAATACACACTGCCCTTGAGTCGCCTCGCCCCCGAGGATCAGGCGTTTGTCCAAGAGCAGTTGCGCAACAAGAAGACGCCACCGGGAGAAACACCACGCGGCGGTCCCAAGGTGAAGGACCGGTTCGAGGACATCAAGAAGCTCACGGCATCGGAGATTCCCGTGAATGGCGAGGCGCATCCCGCGCTCGCGAAGGCGGATGTAGCCATCCAGGGTTTCATGGCGGAGAAGGGCATCGGCGCTCTCACATTCGCACTCAGCAAGAATGGAAAGGTCCTGCACGATCGCGCTTTTGGCTGGGCGGATTCCTCGTTGAAAACGCCTCTCCAGCCCGGCGTGAAGATGCGGGTGGCATCATTGACCAAGCCTGTAGTGAAGTCCGCCATCCTCACCTTGATCGATGCCGGCAAACTCAAGCTCGAGGACCAGGTATATACCGTGCTGCAGCTCGACCAGTACAAAGAGGCGAAGGCGTGTGATGCGCGCTGGAAGGCAGTCACGATCGATCAGTTGCTGGAGCACAAGGGCGGGTGGGACCGCGATCAGAAGGCAGGCGATCTCACAACGCATAGCTCCGAGATGGAGCGGATGTTCCGACTGAAGCCGGATGAGCTGGAGCCCATCTACGTGGTGCGCTACGGACTCACCCTGCCGCTCGACTTCGATCCCGGAACGAAGGAGTCCTATTGCAACTTCGGCTACGTCCTCCTGGCGCGTGTGATCGAGAAGGTCAGCGGGCAAAAGTTCGTAGACTGCCTGCAGCAGACCGTGTGCAAGGAGTCTGCCGCGCCTTCATTCAGCATGAGCGCTTCGGATGCGCGCAGAAGGCAGGTGGGTGAGGTCTGGTATTCCTACCACCCCGAGTATACGCAGGAGCAGATTCCCCTGTCCTTCCAAACGGAGGCGTATGATGGCGCGGGTGGTCTGGCCTGCACCGCGGCGGACTACAGCCGGTTCCTCGAAAAGTACTGGGTCAGCGGGAAGCCTCGAAAAGAAGGTGGCTATCGCTATGCCTTCGATGGAAGCCTTCCGGGAGTCACGGCCATCTGCTCCCAACGCCTGGATGGCATCAACTACACGGCTATCGCCAATCGCCGTGATCGCGCGGGCTCGGATTGGAATGGCGAGCTGCGGAAGCGCATCGAGGAAGCGCTGGATCCCGTGGCGGGGCAGCTTCCGTGAGGAGACGGCAAGCCGTGTTCGAACCGTCTTGTCAGGTGCCGTGCAAAGCATCCAGCAGAGGGTGAGGCCACAGCGTGTGTTCACTACCCCATGGCAGATTGAATATTCAAAGATAATCCGAGCAGCTTCCGGCACGGTAATCGCTGCCATAGGGCTCCAATCTACTCCATACGACCATGGAACTGCAATCCGTTCGTGATATCGACTTCGCGGGTTTTGCCGGCAGGACATACTTTCCATCGCCGCCCGCATGGGAGGACCAGGTCCTCTATTTCCTGATGCTGGATCGTTTTTCAGACGGTCGTGAAGACAACTATCTCGACAACAACGGGACCCTAATTTCCACGGGCAGCACACCGCTCTTCGCCACAGGAGATGCGGAGAATGTCAGCCGCGTCCAATGGGAGGCGGGTGGTCACGGGTGGAAGGGGGGAACACTGAAGGGACTGGAAGGCAAGATTGGATATCTCAAACGGTTGGGCGTGACGGCCATCTGGATCAGTCCGGTGCTGAAGCAGGTGGCATTTCAGGACAGCTACCATGGGTATGGCACCCAGAATTTTCTGGATGTGGATCGCCATTTTGGCACGGCGCAGGATCTGAAGGAGCTTGTGCAGACGGCGCACGAGCACGGCATTCGTGTCATCCTCGATGTGATCCTCAACCACACGGGTGATGTGTTTTCGTATAATCCGGACCGCTACGAGCACCGGAGACCGGATGGGACCACCTACATGGACCCCAGGTGGGATGGAAGACCACACCGGGTTTCGGGATTCAATGACGCCACGGGGGCTCCCATTTTCCCCTTTGGGCAGGTCAATGCCAACGCTTGGCCAGACGGAGCTGTGTGGCCAGAGGAACTGCAGGCGGGCGGAGTTTTCACCCAGAAGGGCACCATCACAAACTGGGACTATGATCCTGAGTTTCGTGAAGGTGATTTCATGAGCCTGAAAGATGTGAGTCACGGCTCAGGCGAGACAGACCACTACAAACCATCCGAAGCACTCAAGGTCATCACCGACTGCTACAAGTACTGGATTGCCTTCGCGGATCTCGATGGGTTCCGCGTGGATACCGTGAAGCACATGGACCCGGGAGCAACCCGCTTCTTCACGTCGGCGATCCATGAGTTTGCCATGAGCCTGGGCAAGGAGCAATTCTACCTTATTGGCGAGATTACAGGTGGACGCGAGCGAGCCTTCAAGACACTGGAGATCACAGGCATGGATGCGGCGCTGGGGATTGATGACATCCCGGACAAGCTCGAATACCTGGTGAAAGGCTACCGGAATCCGGCGGAGTATTTCAATCTGTTCCGGAACTCACTCCTGGTGCAGAAAGACTCCCACATCTGGTTCCGCGACAAAGTGGTGACCATGTTCGACGACCACGATCAAGTGCGCAAAGGCAAGAACAAGGCGAGGTTCTGCGCCAATGACCGCGGCTGGCTGGTGGTGCTCAATGCGCTGGCGATGAACCTCACTACCGTGGGCATTCCCTGCATCTATTATGGCACCGAACAGTGCTTCAACGGCAAGGGGCTCGTGGAAAGGGACGGCAACGATATGTTCCTTCGCGAGTGCATGTTTGGAGGGACCTTTGGGTCATTGCAAAGCGTCGGACGTCATTTCTTCAATGAAAGCGCCTTCGTATTTCAAGAGATCGCCAAGATCACCCGCATTCGAAAGCAGGAGCTTCCTCTGCGCCGGGGACGCCAGTATTTGCGCGAGATTTCCGGGAATGGCGTCGACTTTGGACCCCCGGTCATGATGGGGGATACCATCCGCTCGATCGTGCCGTGGTCGCGACTCTTCAACGATGTTGAGGTTCTGGTCGCCATCAATACCGACTACAACAATCCCTCGGCATCCTGGGTCACTCTTGATAATGATCTGCACCGTGCCGGTGATTTGCTCACATGTCTGTACTCCACAAACCCTGCCGAGATTGGCAACCAGGTGTCTGTGGAGGCGCGGAATGGGAAAGCTGTAAGGCTCAGCGTCCCTGCTGCCGGATTTGTGATCTACAAATGACAGAGCGACGCTGAACGTGCGCGGCAATCGCTTGTGATTACTTCCGTCCCGGCAGCTTGATGGTCACGGGCACGTGATTCTCGGGCACGGAGAGATTGGCGAGCTTCTCTTTCAGCTTCGCCTGGCTTGCGGCGTCGTCGGGCAGGGATTCTTTCTGGAAGGCGGGCAGGAGCTTGTCCCACACGATGTTCAGTTCGGCCTGCATGTCGCGAGTGTTGGCGGTGATGGCGATGACGGCATCCTGCTCCGGCAGTACGACGCAGAACTGACCATGCGCACCGTCTCCACGATAGGCGTCGTGGCGGCAGCGCCAGAACTGGAAACCATAACCCTGGTCCCAATCTTTTTCAGGGTCGCTGCCATTGGAGACCTGCTTTGATGTCGCTTGCTCGATCCATGCGGCAGGCACGAGTTGCTTTCCGTTCCACTGGCCCTTTTGCAGGTAGAGCTGGCCAAACTTGGCGATGTCCTCCGTGGTAACTTCCAGGCCCCATCCTCCCTCGGTGTTGCCCTGCGGACTGCTGCCCCACGCAAATTTCTCGATGCCGAGGGGTTCGAAGAGGCGCGGCTTCAAATAGTCTGCGAGGGTTTGCCCAGTGACCTTTCCCACGATGGCGGAGAGCATGTGGGTGGCAGGTGAGTTGTAGAGGAAGTGGGTGCCTGGCTTGAAAGGGACGGGCTGGTTGAGGAAAGTTTTCACCCAGGGTTCGCTTGGAACGAAGTTCGCATTCTTTTCGTGTCCCGTGGACATGGTGAGCAGGTCACGCACGCGCATGGCCTTCAAGAACGCCGAGGGCTCTGCAGGCGCGTCATCGGGGAAGAATTTCAGCACTGGGTCATCGATGCTCAGCTTTCCCTCGGCAACAGCCAGGCCCACCGCAGTGGAGGTGAAGCTCTTGCTGAGCGAGTGCATCACGTGAAGCTTGTCCGCCGCTTCCGGTTTCCACCAGCCTTCTGCCACTACGTGTCCATGACGCACGAGCATGAAGGAATGCATGGTGTCCACCTGCTTGTCCGCGGCCTCGATGAAGGCGAGCAGGGCGGATGAGGATACGCCTTGGGCTTCCGGAGTGCTGCGGGGCAGGGGATTGGCCGCAGGCAAAAGGCTGGCGGTGGAGAAGATGAGGCCAAAGAGGCAGGTGCGTAGAGAGCGTGTCATGGCTGGGCTACAGAACGGAGGCGGCAGCGACATTTTGAGAATGTCGGGCCAATTTGCCGTCACCTGAGAGTGCGTGACGTTTGGTTGCAGGGCGTTTAACAGAGAGACGGGGAGGAAACTTCGGAGACTGAGATGGCTTTGAACAGCGCACCTGAGCACGAAAAGCTCCACCTGCCTCCAACTAACCCTCTGGCGGAGGCGGCGAATTGTAGTGCCTGCGGTCCGCGTAGATGGCGAGGAACAGAAAGCCAAAGGAAATCGCATGCAGGGAGGACACGGCCAGCCCGGCGACCGTATATGCCGTCTGCATTTCCAGGCTGGACTTGCCACCGGTCATCACACTGCGAGAGAGCCATGCGTATGCCACGGGAACGAGCAGCAGCAGGAGGAGACCAAAAAGGACGCCGCACAGCGCCAGCGTGGAGGCGCGTGGAGACTGCCGCCAGCGCACGATGACGAAGATGAGGGCCGCGGCGTAGGCGAGCAGCATGGGAATGTTGCCCACCAGGCCCGTCACAGCCATCTGCAATAGCTCCACGAGACTGTAGGAGTGCGCGGAACTCATTCCAAGAAACAGGGAATGCTATGTGCTGAGGGAGACCTACTGGTAGGACGACTCGACGCGCTTCGCCACGTCGCGATAGCCGTAGTCGTTGTTGTAGATTTCCTTCATGCAGTTGAGGTAGTCGTCGTGCTTGTTCACCTTTTCGAAGACGAGGCCCAGCTCATACAGGAGCTCCTTCTTCTCGTTGTTGAACGCGACGATTTCCTTCACCGCTTCCTGCATCGCATTGATGGCAAGGTCATTCATGTTCAGGGCTGCAAAGCAGCGGCCCAGCATGAGGAGTGCCTTGTTGCGGATGTGCGGGTTGCTCTTCGCCTGCTGAAGTTCGGGAATGGCGTCGCGATACTGCTCCACGCTGAAGAGTACCGTCGCGAGGTCGAAGCGGTAGTTCTTGTCCGTGGGGTTGCGTTCCACCTTGGACTTCGCCTCGGCCAGCAGGGTGGCTGCGCGTTCGCGTTTGATGTGGCGGATCTGCTCCCGTTTCTCCTCGATGTCGGGGGAATCGGGATTCGCCTCGATTTCCGCTTCCATCGCGTGGATTTGCTTTTCGGCGAATTTGCTGCGCACCTGCTCCACGCGAGCCTGCAGGGCCACGTCTCCAGGGGTCAGTTGGAGGGCCCAGTCGTAGTACGGGAGGGCGCTCTCCTGATCGTCCATGCGGTCATAGATGTCCGCGATGCGCTTGACCGTGTTCACATTGTTCTGATCCTGCTCGTAGTCGACGAAGTACTGGGCCAGCACCTGCTCCATCTGCTCGCGGCTCATGCCCTGCTTGTTGAGCAGTTCTTCACGATTGGCCTGGGCTTTGTCCTTCTTGGCGCCTTCAAATCCGCCAGCCCACTGATTCTTCATCGAGGACTTGGCGGCGGCATCCTTCTCGCCCTTGATGGCGTCCATGTCCGTGGCGTCCACCTTGAGGATGTGGCGGTAGACGTCGCTGGCCTTTTCCGGGTGCTCAAACGCCATGTAGTGCTGGGCCAGAGCATGCATGTTCCGGGTGTTTCCCGGATGTCCTTCGCGGATTGTTTCCAGGGCGAATGCAGCCAGGTCGTTTTGGGCCAGGCGCATGGCTTGATCGTAGAGCTGCTGGTTGGCGCTGGGATTGTAGGGGTCCTTCTTGAAGACGCCGTCTTCAAGTTCCCAGATAGCTTCCCAGGGTTCCTTCTTGGATGAGCCGGTCAGTTTCAGGCCGCCAAGGCTCAGGCCACCGCCAAAAAGGCCCTTTTTCTGCCCCCTCACGAGCTCGGCTTCTGCACGGCGGAGCAGCCGGCGTCCGTCCAGAAACGTTGGGCACTCCTTAATGACTGGCAGCAGGAGATTGATGGCATAGTCGAAATTCTTGAGCTGCACGGCGCTTTGGCCTTTGAGCCAGAGGTTTTTCTGCTGCTGGGGGAGTTCGGCTTCGATCATGGATGTCTGGAACGATGAATAGGGTTTCGGAAAAAGTGTAACAAAAAGGTCGGTCGACGAAAAGAGTCTCGTTCGTCAGGGTTTGCCATTGGGCGTCGGTGTGGGAGACGGGGCGGCATTCTGCTGGGCCTCTGCCAATCCCTTGCCGCTCAGCACGGAACCCAGATTCTTCCACTCCGTCTGGAACCCCTCGCTGAACCCCTTCCATCCGAAGCCATGCTCGAAGGCCACCATCCAGGAGTAGGTGGCCAGCAGGAACGCGGCGATCCAGAGTATTCGGGCAAAAAGACGCATGACGGATTTTCAGTTTAAATTCAAAACGCTCCGTGCGGCAAGCGCGGAGTTGTTTCCTGCACGCTACGTGCCAAAAAGCTCGCGAGCCAGTCCTTCCGCCACTTCCACGAACGTCTCCGCGAGGGGTGAGAGCCGACCCGCCCAGATGGCTCCCACGGTGAACTGGGGGAAGCCCACCAGCGGCAGCTCCCGGACACCTTCGGGCTGCTCGCACCCCGGCAGACGCAGGCTCACCCCGACTCCGAAGCCCTCGCTGACATAGCGGGCGACCAAATCGAGCCCACCGAGCTCCAGGCTGGGCACCCAGTCCACCCCCCGCTCGCGCAGTCCCGCTTGGAAAGCCCGGCTCACGCCCTCCGCAGGGCCGAGGGTGATGAGCGGGAGGTCGATGCGGTCTCTGGACAGCAGTTCCTCCGCACTGGTGATGCCACTGTCTTCCTTTACGAGGAGGGCCAGGGTCATGCGGGCGAAGTCGCGCGTCTCCAGGCCTGCCTCTGCTTTTTTGGTCAGGAGGGCGATGCCGAGATCCACCTCCTGCGCCTGCAGAAGGGTCTCACACTCCTCCTGCCTGCCGTGGGTAAGGGTGAAATGGAAGCCGGGCACGCGCTTCCGCATGCGGGAGCAGAGCTCCGGCAGGTACTCGCGCTGCACAATCTCCGGCGCGGCGATGCGGAGACGGTCCTCTCCACCGCCGCGGAGTTGACGGCCCACCTCGTCCATTTTCGAGAAGAAGGGCAGGATGAAGTCATAGAGGGTACGGCCCTCCTTCGTGAGCTGGAAGGGACGCCGGCGGAAGAGGGTGACGCCGAGGTCATCTTCGAGCTGCAGAATCTGCGCGCTGATGGCCGGCTGCTGGATGCCATAGGGAATCTGCCGCGCCGCCGCACTCACGCCTCCATGCCGGGCTACATAATAGAAGAGCTCGAGGTGGTGGACGTTCATCATGGGAGTGGGGCGCTGCGGGAGGGAGGGTTGATGGTCTATGGTTGATAGTTGATAGCCTGAGTCAATGAACCTTTTGGGGATGTCGGGCAGGGATTGCATCGCCGGATGGGCGGGCCTTGCCTTCAAGGAGCGGCTGCCCGGCGTGGCAGGGCGGCCGACTTTTCATTGTTGAGGAGGGTGCAAACGGGTTCTCGTACGCGGCACTTCCCTCGTGGGAAGAGAGTTCAGGCTATCAACTATCAACCATAGACCATCAACCTCCCTCCATCGGGTTTCTCAATACTGGTCCCTGAAATTTCAATTTTTCATTCCTTCCAGGGGAGGCGAATCTCCGCGCCAGCGGGGCAATCTTTTCCCGCATCACCCATGGAAGTTCTAGGTCTCTTTGTCCTGCTGCTGATCTTTATCCTGGTCGTAGTAGTCCCCATCGCCGCCATCATCACCGCCCGGGGAGCCCGGGACCAGGCCGAGGCCACGGAGCGGCGGCTGGAAGCCTTGAAAAAACTCATCAACGACCGCCACGGTGAAGTGATGAGGAGTGTCGCACTGCTGGAGGAGCGGATTGCGGAGTATGAAAGTGCCGTTGCTCAAGCGACAGCCAGTGTGGAGACGGCTTCTGAGGCTGCCCCGGTGACTGTTGAGCCAAGAGTGGAGTCGATTGCCGAGGTCATGAAGGCGGCTCCTCCTGCGATGCCGGCAGTGTCCCCAGGCGAAGTGCCCACCCTGCACGAGGAGGAAGCGGAAGCCCAAGAGGTGTCCACGCCTGCTCCCGCATCGGCGGGCCCCCTCGCGCAACCGCCACCCCTGCCGCCCCCGTCCATACTGGCAGCTGCGAAGGTGGCCGAGCCTGCGAAGATGGCGCCGCCTCTCCCGGCGATGCCTCCTGTTCCCATCACGCCTCCGCCTCTTGTTGGGAAGGTATCGGCTGCACCTTCCCGGCCTTCCACACCGGCCACGGCAAAGCCTTCTGCCGGCACACTGGAGCAGTTCATGGGCGTGAAGCTCTTCGCGTGGGTGGGTGGACTGGCTCTGTTCCTGGGCATCGTGTTCTTCATCAAGCTGTCGTTGGAGAAAGGCTGGATCTCGGAGACGGCACGCATCGCCATCGGGTATGCCACAGGTCTGGCGCTGGTGGGCAGCGGGTGGTGGATCAATGCACGCAAGCTCTACACTGTGCTGGGACAAACGCTCTGCGCCACGGGCGTCGTCGCCCTGTATGGCGTGACCTTTGCCGCACATGGGTACTACCACTTCCCGGCCTTCACGCCGATGGTGTCCTTTGGTGTGATGTCTGCCATCACCATCGGGGCCTTTCTGCTGGCGGTGCGCATGGAGGCGCAGGTGGTGGCCATCCTCGGGATGCTCGGTGGCTTTCTCACGCCCATCCTCTGCTCCACGGGACAGGACAATCCGTTTGGCCTCTTCAGTTATATCGCGTTGCTCGATATCGGTGTGCTCGCCGTGGCGATGCGCATGGGCTGGCTGCATCTCGCGCCGCTCGCGGCAGGCGGTACGGCGCTCATGCAGATGGCGTGGACCATGGTCTTCTTCACCAAAGGTGACTATGCACACGGCAGCAAGGTGTGGATACCGGTGAGTATCTTCCTGGGATTTGCCGCGCTCTTCACCGCGGTCTCGTGGTGGCAGGCTTCGCGCAAGGAGCGCAGCATCTTTGCTCCGGTGTCGGCGATCATCTTGTGCGTGAGTGCCATGCTCGCGGCTCTCGCTTTTGCCATGCATGGTGACTCGCCGGACAGACCAGCCATGCTCTTCGGCTTCGCTCTCGTGGTGAATGCACTCGTGGCTGCGGTGGCGTGGAAGGAGCCCTGTGTGCGGGTGGCCATGCTGCCTGCAGCTGGCGCCACGGTGTGCCTGCAACTCGTGTGGGGCACGCATTTCTTCATTCCGATGGGCTATGCCGAAGGCGCAAAGACGTGGGGCGCGATGGCCATTTTCCTCGGCTTCGCAGTCGCGGCCACGGGTTATCTCTGGTGGAAGATGCGGACGCAGAAGCCCGGCAAGGGCGAGGACGAGTTCGGCTATGTGCCCACGGCGACCGCGCTGCTCTTCTGTGCGAGTGCGCTGGTGGCGGCGTTCGTTTTCCTCGCGTTTGGCAGCATCACCTCGCGTCCCTTCACGCTGTATGCCTTCGTCCTGCTTACGGGTGTGCTGGTGATGGGCGTGTCCTGGCTGGATGTGCGGGCGCGTGTGGCGCCTATCCTTGCGGCGTTCGCGTCCTTCCTCCATCTCACCTTCTGGACCAGCACGCGGCTTACGAATGAGCTGCTGCCTTCAGGTCTCGTGGTGTTCCTGGCCTTCGGTGCACTGTACACCGCGTTCGTCGCTGTGTGGCAGAAGCACAAGACAGCGCCGCTCGGCGTGCCGATTGGCTGGGTGCCGGTGCCCTTGCTGGTGCTCATCATGACTCCGGTCATCAATCTGGCGGAAGTGCATCTCGCGCTGTGGCCGGTGCTTTTGATGGTGAATCTGGGCATCCTCGGTCTGGCGGTGTACTCGCGGAAGCCGCTCACCGTCGTCATCTCCCTGATGCTCACCATGGTCACCGTGGGCATTCTGTTGATGAAGATGCCTTCGGGTGACCTGACCAACATGCCGCTCTTCCTCACGGTGCTGGGTGGGTTTGCTCTGGTCTTCTCGGCCGCGGGATGTGTGATGACAAACTTGATTCTGCGTACGCAGGATGCGGATGAAACGGACCGCACTTTGGCGAAGTTCCTGCCCATCGGCGCGGCGGGCATGCCCTTCCTGCTGCTGGTGATGGCGGTGCTGCATCTGCACGTGCCGAATCCCTCGCTGGTCTTTGGCATGGCGCTGTTGCTTTGCGTATTCATGCTTGGGTTCGGCTTGTATATGCGCGTCACCGTGCTCCCTCTCGCGGCGGCGATTGGCGTGCTGCTGCTGGAGTTTGCGTGGCATGGACGCGCGTTCAGTGTGGAGAGCCCGGTGGTGCCGCTGCTGTGGTATCTGGGCTTTGGTGCGCTCTTCATGGTGTATCCCCATGAATTCCGCCGGAAGCTGCAGGAGCATGTGGCTCCGTGGATCGCTGGTGCGGTGGCGTGGGCGGGCACCTTCCTGCTGGTGTATGATGTGGTGAAGCGCGTGTGGCCCAATGAAGTGATGGGCCTGTTGCCTGCCGCCTTTGCTTTGCCAGCGGGTGCGAGCCTGTATGCCGTGCTGAAGCTGCATCGTACGGAGAATTCGGCGCGTCTCTCACAGCTTGCGTGGTTCGGTGGACTCACGCTGCTCTTCATCACGCTCATCTTCCCCATCCAGTTTGAGAAGCAGTGGATAACCCTGGGCTGGGCATTTGAAGGTGCGGCCCTGTGCTGGCTCTACCGTCGCGTGCCGCATCCCGGCCTGCGTGGCACGGGCACGGCGTTGCTGGTCATCGCTTTCATCCGTCTGGCGCTCAACCCCTGGGTGCTGGAGTACCAGGTGCGTGGCGACACCATGCTGCTGAACTGGCAGCTGTATGCGTACAGCCTTGCTGCCGCTGCCTTCTTCCTCGCCGCGTGGTGGCTCAATCCTCCCCGGCATCTCATGATGGGCATCCACCTGCGTGCGCTGTTTGGCACGCTGGGTACCATCCTGCTCTTCCTGCTGGTAAACATCGAAATCGCCGATGCCTTCACCTCACCGGGTGCGCCGTACATCGTGTGGGAGTTCAGCGGCAACTTCGCCCGTGACATGACCTACAGCATCGCGTGGGGCCTGTTCGCGCTCGGATTGCTCATCGCGGGGTTCATCATGCACAATGCACCCACGCGTTATGCGGGCATTGGGTTATTGGGCATCACGTTGCTGAAGCTCTTCTTCCACGACCTCGCCCGCATTGAAAGCATCTATCGCATCGGCGCGCTCATCGCCGTGGCGTTGATTGCACTCGCGGCATCGTTCTTGTACCAGCGGTTCCTCAACATGAACAAGGAGGAGTCAGCGCGGCCGGACGGTGAGCAGTAAGCGGTGCGACGGTAGGACGGTGGAAGGCGCGTCATGTCACGTGGAGTGAGGTGGCGCGTGGTGGGAGGGGAAGAACGCAAAGCAGCGGAGCAGCAAAAGATGAGCAGGAGGTTAGGCGTCTCGCCTGACATTGGGCGTTGGGCCTCTGGCCTGACGGCTGCTCAAACTCTCATCGGGGGGCGTGCATGGACGATCCCCGTCAGGAGCACGTCCGGTTAACCGCAAAGACGCAGAGGGGCAAAGGACGCGGAGGGGGGAGGGTGGGTGCAGGGGACGTTTTTGAGTGAGAGGAGGTGGTGTGTCAGCCGATGCAGAGGAGGCAGAGATGCGCAGGAAGCGTTGGAAGGTGGGTTTGGGGCAGTCTTGGAGGGTCGCGAAGCAGCGGAGCAGCAAAGAGGAGTGGAAGGGGACGCGGAGGATGTACCAGTCGTGCTACCGTACCTGACACACGCCTCCGGTCTATTTCTCCGCCCGCCAAACGACTGGTAGGGGGCTGCTGCGTCGGCCTCCTAATCAGGTGGGCGGAGGTGGTGTGGAACTGGTGCGTGAAAAGCCGATTTCACCCGGATGCTCCGCCCCACCTCCGCCCACGGAAATTTGGAGGCCGACGCAGCAGCCCCCTACCGGTCAACAGGTCGGCTGCATCATGGACCAGAGGAGCACGGTTTTCCTTTCCCCACCTGTTCCGCTGAACCCATGATCACTGTGTTCAAATCCCCATTTTCCCCTTTGCTGCTCCGCTGCTCTGCGACCCTCCAAGGCCACCTGAAACCCACCTCCCCACGTTCCCTGCGCGCCTCTGCCTCCTCTGCTTCGGCTGACACACCACCTCCCAACAGCCCCAAACGTCCCCTGCACCCACCCTCCCCCTCCTCTGCGTCCTTCGCCCCTCTGCCCCTTTGCGGTTAACCCGAGATCACCCACCACTCCCCACCTCCCACCGCCCCTCATTCCACCGCCCCTCATTCCACCGCCCCTCATTCCACCGCCCCTCATTCCACCGTCCTACCGCCGCACCGCTCACCGTCGCACCGACTCCCACCACCCAACACTTGCCACCCCCCACAAACCTGCCCATGATGCCGTTTTTTACCCCCCATGTCCGAAGCGGTCGCCACCACCCCCATGATGAAGCAGTACCTCGCCATTCGGCGGGACCTGCCGGGGGATGTGATCCTGCTCTTCCGCCTGGGGGATTTTTACGAGATGTTCTTCGAGGACGCCAAGGTCGCCGCGGGCATCCTCAATGTCTCCCTGACGAAGCGCAACGGCATCCCCATGTGTGGCGTGCCGCACCATGCCGCGCAGAGCTACATCGCCCGCCTCATCCGCGCCGGGAAGCGCGTGGCCATCGGCGAGCAGGTGGGCGAGCCCGTGCCGGGCAAGCTGGTGGCGCGTGAACTCTCGGAGGTCATCAGCGCCGGCACCGTCACCGACGGGCGCTTCCTGGATGCGAACAAGTCCCACTACCTCGCCGCCATCTTCCGCGATGGCAAGAAGCACGGCCTCGCCTATGTGGACCACAGCACGGGCGAGTTCGAGCTGGCCGAGTTTGATTCGCTGGATGGACTGAATGACGAGCTCACCCGCATCGCTCCCAGTGAGCTGCTGTACGCGGATGACCAGCGCGAGCTCATGGAGTCGCTCGGCATGCCGAAGAGCGCGCAGATTTGTGAGAGCTACCTCTTCCTGCAGGACCAGGCGCTGCATGCCCTGACCCAGCACTTCAAGGTGCAATCACTCGATGGCTATGGCTGCGGCCACCTCACCGCGGCCCTCGGCGCGGCGGGCGCCATCATGCAGTACCTGCAGTTCCAACTGCGCAAGGACGTCTCCCACATCAAGCGCCTGCGTGTGGCCTCGCTCTTCGACGGCGTGTGGATCGATGCCGCCAGCCAGTCCCACCTGGAACTGGTGAACAGCCGCAGCGGCGCGGAGCACACCCTCCTGCATGCGCTGAACCGCACCGCCACGCCCATGGGGGCGCGCAAGCTGCGCCGCTGGGTGCTGCACCCGCTGCGTGATCTCGCGCAACTCGTGTCGCGACAGGAAGTCGTCAGCGTGCTCTTGCAGGACCCCATGCTGCTCGGGCAGTTGCGGGACATGCTCAAGGACATCCGCGACCTCGAGCGCACCGCCGGACGTCTCAGCCAGGGCAGTGGAAATGCACGTGACCTCCTCGTGCTCGCGCAGGCCCTCAGCGCCGTGCCCGCGCTGAAGCTCCTCATGGCCGAGTGCGGCTGCGGTCGCAACGGCGCCGATGGCATGGATAACCTGCCGGACATCGATGCGGGCATGGAGCCCGTCTCCGCGCCCAGCGTGCCGCTGCTGCGTGCGTTGCATGCCCAGCTCCACGACCTCACCGCCATGGCTGCGGAGATAGAGCAGGCCATTGTCGAGGAACCACCCGCCCCCATCAAGGAAGGCGGCATCTTCCGCGATGGCTACCTGCCTTTCCTGGATGAATTCCGCAGCGCCTCCACGCAGGGACGCGACTGGATTGCGAAGCTGCAGAATGACGAGATCGACCGCACCGGCATCAAGTCACTCAAGATAAAGTACAACGCGGTGTTCGGGTACTTCATCGAGATCACGAAGTCGAATCTCGACTCCGTGCCGAAGGACTACACACGGAAGCAGACGACGGCGAATGGCGAGCGCTTCATCACCGATGAGCTCAAGCGCATGGAGGACAAAATCCTCGGTGCGGATGAGAAGGGCAAGGCGCTGGAGTACGAGGAGTTTGTGAAGCTGCGCAGCCGCGCCATGGAGCGCCTCGCGGAAATCCAGGAGACGGCAGAGGCCCTCGCCACGCTGGATGCGCTGTGCTCCCTCGCGGAGACCGCGCGCCTCTTCAACTACACCCGCCCCCTGCTGGATGAGTCCCGCACCCTGGTGATTCGCGATGGACGCCACCCCGTGCTGGACCAGAACCTCGCCGGGGACCGCTTCGTGCCGAATGACACCTATCTGGAGGAGGTGGAGAACCGCGTGCTCATCATCACCGGGCCGAACATGGCCGGGAAGAGCACCTACATCCGCCAGGTGGCCCTGCTCACCCTCATGGCGCAAATTGGCAGCTACGTGCCCGCCGCCACCATGGAGCTCGGCCTCGTGGACCGCATCTTCACCCGCATCGGCGCGAGCGATGACCTCTCGCGCGGGCAGAGCACCTTCATGGTGGAGATGAATGAGACCTCCATGATTCTGAACAACGCCACGGACCGCAGCCTCGTCATCCTGGATGAGATAGGCCGCGGCACCAGCACGTTCGATGGCCTCAGCATCGCCTGGAGCGTGGCCGAGCACCTGCACAACGACCTCGGCTCCCGCACCCTCTTCGCCACCCACTACCACGAGCTCACCGCCCTCACCGCCACGTGCCGCGCCGTGAAGAACTACAACGTGGCCGTGAAGGAGTGGAACCAGCAAATCATCTTCCTCCGCAAAATCATCGCCGGCAGCGCCGAGAAAAGCTACGGCATCCAGGTCGCGAGACTCGCGGGACTCCCCGAGAGCGTGCTGCAGAGAGCGCGGCAAATCTTGGAGAGATTGGAAGCAGGACATCCGCCGAACGAAGTCGCCGTGAAACCGCTGCCGATTCTGGAGGAAATCGAAACGCCCGCGCCGAAGAAGCCGACGCGGCGGAAGGGGAAGGCGGGGGGTGGTGCGAATGCGAGCGCAGGTGGTGCAGGTGCTAATGCGAATGCGGATGCTGCGAACGCTGGTGCCGTTGCCGGAGCTTCCGTGGCCGAAGAGAGCGAGCTTGAAGAGGGTGACGGTGACGACGCCAGCGACGAAGGCGAAGGCGCGGATGGCAACGGCACAAGCACGAGCCGCGTGAAAAAGAAACTGCGCATCGAAAAGACCTCCGTGGCCTCCGAGGCGCAGATGAGTTTGTTTGGGTGATTGGAGCCAAAGATACTGCCTTGAGTCGGACTCAGGGATTGCCACCTCCGGTGAACCTGGAGGATGTGACTGACTACCATGACAACTGATGAAGCTTTTGTTGCGGAACTGCGCACAGCAATCCTGGGTGATATGCTGGAGCAGTATCTGACGATGGTTTGCGATACGGACCCTGCATCCATCAATGACGACGGATGGAGAGCATTTATCGGATGGGTGCAGGAAAGCGGGCCTCTGGGCACGACGTCTGCCCGGACCGTGATTCGTCAGGTGCTGTGCAATGCGATATCCAAGACACTCGCAGTCTTGGACGGATCTTCAAACCTCGCGACAATGCGAGAGAAGATTGTGGTGCTATACGACGGGCAAGAAATCCAAGACAACCTGACGGACAATTTTTGGGAGCAAGAGGAAGAAGAGGAGGGTTGAAGGTGAATTCTAAAACGCTAGAAGAAAACCAACGGTGAAGCCTGGAACAGTGCCATGAAAGAGAAATTGCGCATCGGAAATACCTCCGTGGCCTGCGAGGCGCAGATGACTTTGTTTGGTCGAGCCTCAACCACGCCTGCCTCGCTGTGATTGCGACTACGACAGACTATTCTCGTCCCGTCGATGAGGAGCAGATATTGGAATATCACTTCGATGACAATCTGAAGCGCCTGCTCAGTGACCGTGTGGTCTTTGAAGAGGAAGAAAGCCACTTCGCACCGGAACCCAGCGTTGCTTGCCGGATTCGCAATGACAAAGGATTCGAGTTCACTCTGATTTACCTACACAGGTCCAAGGTACTCATGGTGCTGGGCGAAGCTGGTGTTGACCGGGCGATGTCTGCCAGGGTGTTTGTCTCCGAGTTCCCGGAACTTGAAGCCTTCAGGATGGGGTTGCCAGACGAACCCAATGACAGCAGGGGCGTTGCCGACCCTCTAGATAATTAACAAGGATGATGCGGCTCGGATGGCTTTGAAGAACTGGCAAAGTAGAGCGGAGTTCGCAGGGAGCGGCACTAGCCTTAGTGCCGGTGGTCGGCAATCTGGGTGCGGAGCCGCTTCCTCATGCGAGGGTGAGTTGTCGCGGAAGATGACGGCACTAGGCTAGTGCCGCTCCTTGGAGCGGTCGGCTTTTCATGTGGGAGGGTGGAGAGACGCGCAAACAATTTGCTCGACGAAAATGTATTCTATCGTTTCGTCCATGGCGTGGAGTTCAAGTATTTCAACCCCTTTGAATACGTCCGCGTCACCCGCCAGAACTTGACGCATTGGCAGCAGCCGGGGGTATCCTATTTCCTCACGTATCACCTGGCGGATGCGATGCCCGCCGTGCTCCTCAACCAGTGGAAACAAGAGCGGGCCATTTGGCTTTCCTTTCATCCCGAGCCCTGGACGCCTGAGGTGGAAGATGAATACCACCGTCGCTTCTCTTCACAGATGGAACGGTGGCTGGATGCGGGCCATGGTTCATGTGTGTTGCGTCGTCCCGAGGTGCGAGCGGAGGTAGAGGAGAGCTTCCGATACTTTGAAGGCGTGAGGTATCAAAGCTTCTCGTGGGTCATCATGCCCAATCACGTGCACTTGCTGGTGATGCTGCATCCGGATTGGACGCTGGAGAAGGTGCTCTTCACGTGGAAGCGACGGACCTCGGGACGTATCAATGAGCTTTGCGGCACGGAAGGGCAGCAGTGGCAGCATGACTACTTCGATCGAATCATCCGTGATGGGCAGCACTTTGACAACGTGGTGCGGTACATCCGGAGGAATCCCGTGAAAGCGAAGCTGCGGGAAGGGGAGTACACGCTGTGGGAGAGTGATGAAGTGAAGAGGGTGATGGGAAGCGAAGGAAGAAGTGGATCCGCGCCCAGAATTGCCGACCACCGGCACTAAGGCTAGTGCCGCTCCTTGAACTGTCGCCATTTCCAGATTAAATCGCGGGTGCTGACTTTGCAGGAATTCTCCACTCCTCCAGAAACTCCATGGCATATGTCATCTGCCCCAAGCACGGAGGTTCCGGCGTTTACATGCTCTGCCCTCACGTGCTCCGTGATTTTTTCGCGGGAGATTCGTTCGCGTGTTACCACGTGACCACTAATGAGTTCCTGGTACCGAAGATAGAACTCTGTGCTGACTGCCGCACTGAGTGGATGAAACTCCAATCGGAAGACGAAATCGATGACTTCTTGGACAGGATTGGGCCGGTGTGTGGGCGATGCTTTCGCGAAAAGCAGGTAATTGAACTCACCTAACCCCCTCACCCCAGCATCGCCTCCAGCCGCTTTTCACTCACGGGCTGCGCGGTGCCGAGCTCGGGCGCGAACACCTGCACGCGGAATTCTTCCAGCATCCAGCGGTAGGTTTCGTGTTGGGACTTGGGCACGTGGGTGGGCCAGGCGTCGAAGGCGAAGTCGGCGATGAGGTCGGCTTTGGCGTCGTCCTTGGCGGCGTTGGCGATCCACCGGTCGTTGCGGACCTGGATGGCCTTGAGATAACGGGCGAGGTGGGTGAGCTGCGCGTGCGGGGTCACGGCGAGCACATCGGGGGGCACGAGGCGCTGCACGTCTTTTTCCAGGCCGGGATAGCGCTTGGAGAGCGTGAGCAGCTTGCCCTTCTGCTCCTGCACCTGGGTGACGAGGGACTTCACGCGATGCGTGAGCGCGGGCAGTTCGCGGCGCACGGTGTCGCACAGCGCGAGGAAACGTTTTTCCGTGAGGGGGAACACCGGGTCAAGCCGCAGCGCATGCGCGAGGATGTGCTCATAGGCGCTGCGCTGCATCTGGTCCGCAGGCGAGGAGTTCTTCGCGACGGGTGCTGATGTCGCCCCCGCAGAAGAGCTGCCGCCCACATGCATCTGAGAGAGCGCGGCGTGGAAGCTCACGGGGAGTTGCTTCGTCAGGTTCGCGCTGCCGCTGCCGGGGATATTGAGCATGCGCAGCTCCTTCATGAGCCATACGAGGTCCTTGCCCAACGCGATCTCCGCCAGCTTGCGCACGCCACCCACGGAGACGCGCGCAGCTTCCTCACGCGTGCGGTAGAGGCGCACATCCACCTCGTGCTCGCGCGCGGCGAGGCCGAACCATCCGCGCACCTCGACGCCGGCGACGTGCTCCACCACGAGGCTCTCCGGCAGGTCGCCAAAGGACCACGCCTTCAGCGCGTGCCGCTCCACGCGGGCCACGGTCTTCTCCCACGCATCGGACTTCACGTCCCGCTTCTTCACCGTCTTCTGGATCTCGCTGAGGTCGCGGCCCACCATGAGGGTGTTCTTCTTCTGGTCCAGCACCTCCACGCGCGGATGCAGGTGGCCTGGCAGACTGTTCGGCGGCCAGTCCTCCGGCTTCACGTCGATGCCATAACGCCGCGTGAGATGACTCGCGAAGGTGGCGAAGAAATCCCCCGTGCCCGGGTCGAACTCGTGCGCCACTTCACGCGCCTTCGCCTCGATGGGCATGAAGCTGCGGCGCAAGGCACGTGGCAGCGCACGCATGAGCACGGTGGCAATCTCCTCGCGCAGGCCGGGCACCATCCACTGCACTTGGGCGCTGGTGAGATGCGCGGCGATTTGCATCGGCACACGCACGGTCACGCCATCATCCTCCTCACCGGGACGGTATTGATAGGTCACCGGCAGCACGCTGTTCCCCACGGACACCTGGTCCGGGAAAAGCTTCGGGTCACACGCGAAGTCCTCGCCGCGCGTCAGTTCCTCCTCCGTCACGCAGAGGAAGGAAGGCTGCTCCGCCGCGCGCTCATTCACAAACTTGTTCAGGTCATGGATGGAGGAAATATTCGCGCCAGAGAGATGCCGCTGGTAGAAGGTGAAGAGCCGCTCATCGATGGCATACACGCGGTTGTCCCGCACGCGCGTGAGCATGGTCTCTATCTTCTCGCGCACGGTGTGGTTGTGCTTGTAGAAGCGCAGCGTGATGGGTGTATCGCGGTTATCGATAAGCGCGCCACGGATAAACAAATCCGTCGCCGCCACGGCATCCACCTTGCCGAAGTCGATGCTCTGCCGCTTCACCTCCAGCCCGTGGAGCAGGGTGCGCTGCGTGACGAGCACGCGACCCGCCTTCGCATGCCACTGCGGCTCGCTGTACTTGTACTGCACCAGGTGCGCGCCCAGCTCGGCAATCCAGTCGGGCTGTATCTTCGCCACGGTGCGGGCGAAGAGCTGCGAGGTATGCACAATCTCCCCTGCCACAATCCACGCGGGCTGCTTGCTCTTCTCCTGCTGGCCCGGCTTGGCATGCGGCGCATTCTTCTCGCGCCGCTCATAGAGGTTCGAGCCGGGGAAGAGCATCACCTCGCGATTGCCTCCCGCCTTGTAGATATTCTTCCCTTCCTTCAGTGCGATGTGGCTGAGCTGTCCCGCGAGGATGCAGCGGTGGATGCGGTCCTCCACGCTGAGGTTTGTCTTCAGCTCACCTGCTGCGGCTGATTCACGCAGGTCGCGGTCGAAGGTCTCTGTGAGTTGCTTCCAGATATCCCGCCACTCCGTCATGCGGGTGAAGGAGAGGAAGCCCGACTTGCAGAACTTGCCCAGCGCATTGCGCGAGCGCTGGCCGGGCTCCGGAGACGCACTCCAGATTTTCCACAGCGTCATGAAATCCGAGTCCGGCGCGGCGAAGGCCTTGTGCGCGGCATTGGCCTGCTCCTTCTTCTCCTCCGGTCGTTCACGCGGGTCGGGAATGCTCAGACCCGCGGCGATGACGAGCATCTCCGGCAGCACGCGCTCCTCACGCGCCTGCAGCAGCATGCGCCCCAGCGTGGGGTCGAGCGGCAGCTTCGCGAGTTCATGGCCCAGTGAGGTGAGTTCATGCGTGTCACTCAGCGAACCGAGCTCGCGCAGCAATTCATAGCCGCCACGCACCGCCGCCTGCGTGGGCGGATTGATGAACGGGAAGCTTTCGATATCACCGAGCTTGAAGGCCTTCATGCGCAGGATGACCTCCGCGAGATTCGCCCGCTGGATTTCCGGCATGGTGAAGCGTTCGCGCTTCAGGTAGTCCTCCTGCGAAAAGAGGCGGATGCACACGCCATCCTGCACACGCCCCGCGCGACCGGCACGCTGGTTCGCGCTGCTCTGCGACACGGCCTCCACCGGCAGGCGCTTCGTGCGCGTGCGGGCGTTGTACCGGCTCACACGCGCGAGACCACTGTCGATGACATAACGGATGCGCGGGATGGTGATGGACGTTTCCGCCACGTTCGTCGCGATGACCACGCGGCGTTTCCGTCCCGGTGCAAAGATGCGCTGCTGCTCTGCCGAGGCCATGCGGCCAAAGAGCGGCAGCACCTCATAGCCATTGCCGATGCGTCCCTCAATGAGATCACGCGCATCGCGGATGTCCCGCTCCGTGGGCATGAAGACGAGGATGTCGCCGTCATTGCTTTCGATGAGTGCATCCTCCACCGCAGCCACGGCGGCATCGATGACGCCCATGTCCTCGTCCTCTTCCTCGAAAGGCTTGTAGCGAATCTCGACGGGATACAATCGCCCGGACACCTCGATGATGGGCGCATTGCCGAAGGCCTTGGAGAACGCCTCCGTATCGATGGTCGCCGACGTGACGAGCAGCTTCAGGTCCGGGCGCTTCTTCAGCAGGCCCACGAGGTAGCCCAGGAGGAAGTCGATGTTCAGCGAACGCTCATGCGCTTCATCCAGGATGAGCACCGAGTAGCCGCGTAGCATCGGGTCGCTTTGGATTTCCGCGAGCAGGATGCCGTCCGTCATGAACTTCACCCGCGTGTCGCGACTCGTGTCATCTGCGAAGCGCATCTTGCACCCCACCAGTCCGCCCCACGGCACATTGAGCTCCTCCGCCACGCGCTTGGAGACACTCATGGCCGCCACGCGTCGCGGCTGCGTGCAGCCGATTTTCCCCCGTGCCTCCGGCAGCGCCTCCAGGCACATCTTCGGAAGTTGCGTCGTTTTCCCCGAGCCCGTTTCGCCTGCGAGAATCACGACCTGGTGTTGCCGTATCGCCGCCACAATCTCCTCCCGCCGCGCCGTGATGGGCAGGTCTGCAGGATAGCGGATGTTGAGGGTGGGGGACACGGGCGTGGGAGACGGGGAGACGGGGAGACGGGGAGACGGGGAGACGGGGAGACGAACGGGTGTGGGAGATTGAGGGCCGGGAATATGCCTCAGGTCGCGGGAAGAGCAGGTGATTTTGAGAACGCTGGCGTGTGGGGCAACCCACCAGGATGCATGGGCTTCAGGTTAAGAAAGCGAGGTGATACACGCGACTGATTTGGATGCTGTGACGCGAAGCGTCCTTGGACTGCGCGCAGCCCTGCTGCCGCTTTCCTCAAGTGCAGCCTTCTGCACGCTTCACTGCGACGAAGTCGCCAAGCTTGTCTGGAGACTTCACACTACGAGCGAGTGTCGCCATCGCCACAGCAGGCTGTGGACTCTGGAAAGCGGCAGCAGGCTGCACGCAGTCCAAGGTGGCTTCGCCACACAAGTTACCCTATAGGCGAGATGGCGATGTCATGAGCATGTGGTGTGGCCGAGCGTGAGGGCACAGAGATGCCTCCCTACATGATGGTCGCACCGTCGCACTCGCAGCTTCACGCCGCCCTTGCCGTCGCGTCCACCTTGTTCCCCACGCTCACATAGCTCAGGAGCTGCACAATCTGCTCACGCATCTTTTCGCGCGGCACAATCATGTCCACGAGACCGTGCTCCAGCATGAACTCAGCCGTTTGGAAGCCGGGGGGCAGGTCGCTATGGGTCGTTTCCTTCACCACGCGCGGACCGGCGAAGCCAATCATGCACTTCGGTTCGGCCAGGATGATGTCACCCACCGTGGCGAAGCTCGCGGTGACGCCGCCCGTGGTCGGGTGGGTCAGCACGGAGATGTAGGGCAGTTTCGCCTCGCCGTGACGCGCCAGGGCGCCGCAGGTCTTGGCCATTTGCATGAGGCTCAAAATGCCCTCGTGCATGCGTGCGCCACCGGAGGCACTGAAGATGATGACGGCACAACCATCCGCCGTGGCGGCTTCGATGGCGCGGGTGATTTTCTCACCCACCACACTGCCCATGCTCGCGCCCAGGAAGCGGAAGTCCATGATCGCCAGCACCACGGGGATGCCCTCCATCTTTGCTCGACCCGTGACCACCGCTTCCGTCAGGCCGGTCTTGGTCTGGTAAGCCTTCACCTTGCCGAGGTAGTCCTTGAAGCCGAGAGCGTTTACGGAGTCCAGATTCGCATCCATTTCCTGGAAGGTGCCTTCATCCACGAGGCTGGCGATGCGCTCCGCCGAGGTCAGGGTGAAATGGTGTCCGCAGTGCGTGCAGACCTTCATGTTCTTGGCGAGGGCCACTTCGTAGAGGCTTTCGCCGCAGGAGGGACACTTGATCCAGAGTCCCTCGGGCATGTCCTTTTTCTTCTCGCCGAGGTTGGAGACGTTGCGCTTGGAAAAGATTCCCATGGAGGTGGTCGTAGGGGAAAGTTGTGAAAGTCGGGCGGTGGGCTGCCGCGTGTACCGGGGGATGAACTCAGTTCAGATCCAG
This sequence comes from Roseimicrobium gellanilyticum, assembly GCF_003315205.1. NCBI lineage: Bacteria > Pseudomonadati > Verrucomicrobiota > Verrucomicrobiia > Verrucomicrobiales > Verrucomicrobiaceae > Roseimicrobium > Roseimicrobium gellanilyticum. The sequence continues at coordinate 326,674 of NZ_QNRR01000005.1, forward strand.
CGGCGGGCGCGGGCGGGTTGGGACTATGGCAATCGGTTGAACCGGAATGCTAACCGCGGGCGACCGTGATCACAACTACCTTTTGGACCCCCGCCTCCCGCCTCAGGACCCGGGCGCACTCGCTGGTGGTGGACCCCGTGGTCAGCACGTCATCCACCAGAAGGACCGACCGGTTCTTGAGCGTGCTCTGACGCACCAGGGACGGGCTGGCCTGGAAGGCGCCCCGCAGGTTCTCAAAACGCTGGTGCCGGGAGAGGGACGCCTGGGCCGTGGTGGAGCGCACGCGGCGCAAGGCATCTACCACCGGGATACCGAACGTGCGGGACAGCTCGCGGCAGAGCTCCATGGACTGGTTGTAGTCCCTCTCCCGCTGCCGGGCATGGTGCAGCGGCACCGGGACCAGTGCCCACTCCGCAGGCGGCAACGTGGAGAGTCGGGAGTCTTCCATGGTCCGCCCCAGCAGGTGGCCCAGCACCCCGCGCAGGTGCAGACGGCGGTTGTATTTGAACTTGTGAATCAGCTCCCGCACCACCCCCTCCGCCTGGCAGGCCGCGATTGCGAAGTCGAAGTGCAGCTTCAGCCCCGTGCAGTTCCCGCAGCGGAACGTCCCGGAGATGGCCCCGTCGTATGACTCCCCACAGACCTCACAAAACGGCGGGTGGATGCGCTGCACCTCCTTCAGGCAGACATCACACAGCCAGCGCGCCTCGTCCTGACGCTGGGCGGGGAGGAAGACCTCACAGCCCTCGCATTTCCGCGTGTAGACCAGGTCCAGAAACGCCTCCGTGTATCCGCGCCACCAAGGGGTGGGTTTCGCGAGCGGGCTGGGGGTGACCATGTTGGGGGATTGTGGGGACGCGTGGCGGAAACGCAAGCGCGGAGCGAGCCGAAGGCCTTGGACTGCGGCAGCCTGCTGCCGCTTTGAAGAGTCTACAGCCTGCTGTAGCGATGGTGGCTAACTCTTGAGGCTTGGCCCCCCTGTAGGAGATTCATTGGCGGCTTCGCCGCAGTGGGACGTGCAGCAGGCTGCACTATGAGAAAGCGGCAGCAGGCTGCACGCAGTCCAAGGCCTTCGGCCCGGCTCCCAGTGCTCGTGAGCATTCTCTATCTTCAACAAACTCCGTGTTTCCGTGACTCTGCGTCTCTGTGTTGAAATCCCAGACGCACCACCCTCGCCACCGCCACACCACTCACCGTCCTACCGTCGCACCGAACTGCCACCCCTTCAGCTTCTCCGGAAACGGACACTCATTGCACGCCGAGTCGTCCTCCAGGCAGTAGTCCTCATAGATCTGCAGCAGCCCCTGCTGGTGAAACAGCCGCTTCTGGTAGCTCCCCGCCTCCGGGTGCTCGCCGAAGAGCCGCAGCGCCGCGCGCCGCACCTTCTGGTTATCCAGCATCGCGGGCAGTTCCAGGTAGTCCGCCCACAGTTTCCCGCTCTCCGGCACCAGAAGCGGGTAGCAGACATTCGCCAAAATCTCCTGCACCCGTGTCCCTCCTACCAGAGCGAGCGGCTTCGTCGCGGGATTCGCGAGCAAGGTGTAGTGCCCGTTCCAGTAGTCGTGCTCTAGTTCCAGTAGCGCTTCAGAAAAGCCCTCGCGACTCCAGGTCTTCGTGTCCTTCAGGAAGGCATACACGCTTTTCCACTTTCCCAGCATCGCACAGAGCGCGCCGAGCCGACGCTGCGGGTGATTCCCTGGCCTCGCGCCGCCAATCTTCCACACCGGCTGCTGCACCTCGGTGAGCCAGTTTGTGTACTGCTCCCGCTGCTTCCACCACTCGGACCACAGCTCGCGCAAATAGGCCCGCGTGTCCGGTTGGGTATCCTCATACCGTACCGATTCCAGAAAGCCTGACACCCCAAACAGCAGCGCCTCCCGCTCCAGCGCGCCGAGCTTGCCCAGCTTCTTCACGGGCAGTCGCTGCGCCAGAATGGTAAACGGCCGCTGGTTGTTCCGATATCCCATCGCGGCAGAGAGAGCCTGATACACTGCCTGCTCCCGCCCATGCAGCTTCACCAGCGCCTGGAGCTTCGCGGATTTCCGCTGCAACCGGTACTGCGCCGCTGCCTCCAGCAGCGAGTGTACGCGTGCCGGTTCCATCTCACGCAAGGGCGTGGCGCATCGCCCCAGTCGCGCCTCGGCCAGCAACTGCGGCCTTGCCCCGTCCCGCAGCATATCCCGGGTGAGGCGCACCTGCATCACCTCGCGATTGCCTGCCGTGCGGCTGAAGGCCCGCGCTTCCGGCCCCTCCAGATACAAGTGCAACGCCACTTTCTCATACGCCGGGTTCGTGGCATGCCCGTGCCGTTCCCAGTCCCGCACATCCGGGTCCAGCTCGATGTCCCCCTTCAGCACGCCAGCTTCCGTCTGCACCGCGCAACCCGTGAAGTCCGGCCCCGCCGCATGGTTCCACACACCGAAGTCCCGCACCGCCACCCGCTTGCCACAGGTCGTGGTGAACTCACTGCCGAACTCCCCGGCAAACCACAGGCTCTGTAGTTCCAGCTCCGTCAGCGGGCTTTCCGCGCGCAGCGGCAGCTCCGCTACACCTTCAGACATGCTGTCTCGAAAGAGCACATACTGCTGGGCCAGGACCGGATAGCTCATGAGCGGTGGATGAATGGACAGTGATATAATGAACAGTATATAAGTACGGGTTGCGCCATCCGGCTACCAGAAAGTTGGGTGGTTTTGAGAGCATCACAGAGTCTGGCGGAGCCAACATGCCCGAAGTCAGCCGTTGGCGCGGACCATCCATTGCAGTCGATGCTTGGAAAAATCCCGGTGGGGGGGCCGCTGCGCCGGCTTCCTGGCTAGAGCGGGCGGAGGTAGGCCGGAGCATGCGGGTGAAAGCCGGCATGCCACGCACCAGTTCCACACCGCCTCCGCCCACCTGATTAGGAGGCTGGCGCAGCGGCCCCCTACCAGTCGTTCGGTAGGCAGAATGATAGACCAGAGGGGAATGATTTCCCCAGCCTCATGGCACGGCAGGTGCATACACCCCGAACGTGCTTCGCCTGCCTTCCCTCCATTCGCTTGTTCCCCGCCTGACCACTCTCGCCGCCGCCCTCCTTCTAGGCATCAGCGCGACGACAGCGCTGGCGAATGCCAACGCGAGTTCCCACTCCGGCATCCCTATCGAAATCCGCGATGGCCTCATCTGGGTGAAGGTCCAGGCGCAGGTCGCCGGCCAGACCCGCCCTCTCAATTTTCTCCTCGACTCTGGCGCAGGTTGCAGTGTGCTCAGTGCGAACGTTGCGGAGAAGCTCGGCATGAAGTATGGCCGGACGGAAAAGGTTCGCCGCGTGGAAACCACCACCACCGCCCGCCGCGTCCGCGACTTCCAAGCCAGCATCGGCGGCATCCCGGTCAGCGAGACCCCCTTGGCCCTTGACCTCACCGACGTGAGCGAGCTGTGCAGCCGCCCCGTGGATGGCCTGCTGGGTCACGATTTCTTCCAGGGTCGCATCATTCAAATCGACTTCCAGGCCAGCCGCCTGCGCATCCTCGAGGAAACCGCCCCCACGGACGCCACCACCGTGCTCCGCATGAAGGTCGGCCAGGGTGCCATGCTCGTGCCCGTCTCGGTGAACGGCTCCGAGCCCAAGTGGACCCGCCTCGACACCGGCTGCGACGATGGCCTGCATTGGGTCGCCGGGCGTGACGAGAGCTACGTCTCCACCTCGGTGCGGCTGGGCGATGAACAGCTTCGTGGTGTGAAGACTGCGCTGCACGCCGGGGAAATCTTCCCCAAAGAGGCCGGGATGCTCGGTGTGGGCATCCTTCGCAACTACCGCGTCACCATTGACGCCGTAAACCGCCAGCTCATTCTCGAAAAACGCTCATCCTGAGCACTGTATCCCTTTCGATCGCATCCACCTTGTCACCCGCCCGGCTGCCCTTCAGGTCAGAACGGACGAGCTGACAGAGGCAATCGGGCAGTCTTACCTGCCAGTCGTGGTCTTCTTGCTCTTGTACACCGCGATGTTCGTGGTGCCTTCCGCATTGCTGGCGACTGGGCGCGGGTTCGCCTTACTGTTGTTCTCAGTCACGTAGGTGGTCACTTCCACCCGGCGTGCTTCCGCCTGGGCTCTGTCGGCGATGTCCTTGCGCTGGTTCAGCGTGTGCATGTCCGGGCCCGCAATGGCGAAGGGAGCGGCCAGGATTGTGAGGAGAAGCGTGAGTTTCGTTTTCATCGGTTCTGTTTTGGTTGGATTTGAAACTGCCGTTGGGGGACGCCAGTAAAACAGGATATGAGACAGCGCCGGGGGTTGGATGCGCTTAAAAATGCTGGCGATGCCTCAATAGTTGAATCCGATTTCACGGTTCAAGCGAAGGCACCCGCGCCAAATTTTCCGTTCGAAAATGCCTCCGCGCACGCATCTTCCGCCATTCATCTTGCCTGCACCCTCACCCCCTGCTAGAACTTCCCCGTTATGCCAAAATTCCAAGTCACCACGCCAGACGGAGCCACGCATGAGTTTGAGCTTACGGCCAGCCGCGCCCGTTTCGGCCGCGCAGCGGATAACGATGTCGTCATTCCCGACGGTTCCGTCTCCAGCTATCACGGTGAGTATGAGCTCACGGATAGCGGCGTGCAGTTGACCGACCGTGGATCCACCAATGGTACGCATGTGAACGGCCAGCGCGTGGAGTCGGCGGATATCCCCTGGGGTGGCCGCTTCAAGCTTGGAAGCTGCGACGTGGTGCTCATCGGTGATGGTGGCGAAGAGATTGCAGCCGAAAGCTACGAGCCGGAAGCTGCTTACGAAGAACCGGTCGAAGAAGAAGCCGCCGCTCCCGCTGCCCGCAGAGGCTACTCCGGCGGCGGATACAGCAGCGCTCCCTCCAGCGCTGCGGTCATCACTGGCTTGGGCTCCACTCCCTGCCCATCCCAGCTTCGTCGCGGCTTCGGTCCCAAGACGAAGGAGAAAGATTCCGGTGGCGGCATGCTCATGGTTCTTGCCGTGCTTGGCATGCTGGCCTGCGGCGGCGCGGCCTTCATGATCTTCTCGATGAACGCCTAGACCCCTCCTCTCAGCGGGCTTGGACGCCTCACCCCAGCGCCGTCGGCAGCATGCCGTGCGCTGGGCACGGAAACGGCTGCACCCGCCTGATTCCTTTTTCAGTGACCTTTAACGTTTTATCATGAGCAATACCATCATCGTCGGCCTCCAGTGGGGGGACGAAGGCAAAGGCAAGATCGTCGACTATCTCACGGAACGCAGCGACGTCGTAGCTCGCGCGCAGGGCGGCAGCAACGCAGGACACACGGTTATCAGTGGCGGCACGAAGTATGTGCTGCACCTCATTCCCAGCGGTATCCTCTGGCCGGAAAAGAAGAATGTCATCGGCAACGGCGTCGTCATCGACCCCCTTGGCCTTCTGGCGGAAATTGCCAAGCTTCGTGGTCAGGGCGTGTCCATCACCCCGGAGAATCTCTTCATCAGCGAGCACGCCCACCTCACGCTCTCGTATCACAGAGCGCTCGACAAGGCCCGCGAGAAGCAGCGCGGTGAGAACGCCATCGGTACCACCGGTCGCGGCATCGGTCCCACCTATGCGGACAAGATCGAGCGCCAGGGCCTGCGTGTGACGGACCTGCGTGACCCCGCCAAGCTCGCCTACGAAATCAAGTGGCGCGCCGAGCTCCACAACCTTGAGCTCGAAGCCGCCGGCTTCCCCAAGGTGGATGTGGATGCCGTGGTGAAGGAAATCTCCGAGGCCGCCGAGCAGCTCCGCCCGCACATCGTGAACACGGTGGTGTACCTCAACAAGGCCCTCGCCGAAGGCAAGCGCGTCCTCTTTGAAGGTGCGCAGGGCAGCTATCTGGACATCGACCACGGCACCTATCCGTTCGTCACTTCGTCGAACACCACCGCCGGCGGCGCTTGCACCGGCAGCGGCGTTTCCCCACGTCGCATCGACCAGGTCGTGGGTGTGGCCAAGGCCTACACCACCCGCGTGGGTGGCGGTCCCTTCGTCACCGAAGATGAAGGCATCTCTGACATGCTGCATGACATGGGCCGCGAGTTCGGTGCCACCACCGGTCGTGCCCGCCGCTGCGGCTGGCTGGATGCGGTACTGCTGAACTACTCCGTCATGGTGAATGGTTGCGATTCCCTCGCCATCACCAACCTCGACGGCCTCGATGGTCTGGACACCATCAAGATTTGTACTGCCTATACCTTGGATGGAAAAACCATCACGGCTCCCCCGGCCACCATCGCGGAGATTGAGCGCTGCGTGCCGGTGTATGAGGAGCATCCCGGTTGGAAGCAGGACATCAGTGGTGCCAAGAAGTATGACGACCTGCCTCCGCTTGCGAAAGCGTATCTTTCGCGTTTGGCGGAGCTTGCAGGAGCGCCGGTCTCGCTGTTGGGTGTAGGACCCGCCCGCGAGCAGACGCTGGTGGTCAGCTAGATGACTGCCCGCCCTGATACTCTAAAAATTCCCCGTCACGTCGCCATCATCATGGATGGCAATGGCCGCTGGGCCGCCGAGCGCGGCCTTCCGCGCACGGAAGGTCACCGCCGCGGTGCCGACTCTGTGCAGACCATTGTGGAGACGTGCGGGGAGATGGGCATCGAGTTCCTTACGCTCTACGCTTTCTCCACGGAGAACTGGAAGCGCCCCAAGACGGAAGTCGCCGCGCTCATGAAGATGCTGGAGCGTTTCCTCAAGACAAAGACAGAGGAAATGCAGAAGCAGAACGTGCGTCTGCAGGCCATCGGCCGACTCCACGATCTCCCCGAGGCGGTGCAGAATCAGCTCCACAAGAGCATCGCTCAAACGTCACAGAACACCGGCCTCACCCTCATCCTCGCGCTCAGCTACGGCGCTCGGGAGGAAATCCTCGATGGCATCCGCAGCCTGCTGGACAGCGTGGAGAAAGGCCACCTCGACAAGGCGATGATCGATGCGGATGTCTTCAGCAAGCATCTCTACACCCGCTACTATCCGGACCCGGACCTGCTCATCCGCACCAGCGGCGAGATGCGCCTTTCGAACTTCCTCCTCTGGCAGCTCAGCTACACCGAGTTCTACATCACGCAGACCCTGTGGCCGGACTTCCGCAAGGAACAGTTCCACGAGGCCATCCGCGAATACACCCGCCGAGACCGCCGCTTCGGCGGCGTGAAGTAAGAGGGGAAACGCAAAGCAGCGAAGCAGCAAAGAATTCAGTAGGAGGTTAGGCGTGCCGTCTGACAGTCCCGCTTTGCGGGATTAGGCCTCCGGCCTGACCAGCAATCCATGCCTGCTTGGCACTTCAGCGGAACATATGCTGGAGAGATGTGCGTCAGCAGCAGCTTCCGGTTAACCGCAGAGACGCAAAGAGGCAAAGGGCGCAGAGGATTGGAGGGTTCACCTTTCTGTCTTCATGGAGGATGGTCCACCTCGAACCAGAGGAGGCAAAGAGCGCGAAGGGATCGCCGTCAGGCAGGAGGTTAGGCCTTCTGGCCTGACAGTGGGCGTTGGGCCTTCCGGCCCGACAGCAAGTTCTCAATCGGCCTGGTAGCAAGATGTCCGCTAGTCGCCCTCAGACCTCGCGCACCCCTGACCCAAACCCTCTTGTGCCCTTTGCGTTCTGTTGCGGCCATTCCTTCCCGCATTCCATCTCCTTGCACCCCACGACTTGCCCTGCATCTTGCACGCCATCATGTTCACGTGCGGATGGTGTAACAAGCATTACAGAAACTGGGTCAGCCAGTGCGAATCGTGTGGCGGTCCCATGCCGCCACCGCCCGGCATGGACATCGGCCCCGAACCACCTGCCGCCCCGCGCAAACTCCCCTCGGGATTCGCCATGCGCATGCGGGTCACGGGGAACATCACCACCATCATCGGCCTCATCTTCTCCGGAGTGGCGTGCTTGATGACACTCGCCATGATTGGGGCGAAAAACTGGGCCGCGCTCATTGGCGGAAGCATGCTGCTCGGCGGCCTGTTGATGGTGAAGGCGGGCCTCGGATCCGCCAATCGTATTCTCGATGCCTTCAAGAATGGGCGTCCTGTGCGGGGCAAGGTGGCCAGTGTGCGTGAAGACCCCAACACCACGGTGAATGGCCGTCATCCGTGGGACATCGTCTACACCTTTGAATCCGGCGGGCATCAGTACGAGGGCAAGATGCAGACTTATGAGACGGCTACGGCAAATCGTTATCAGGGCTGGCCGCCTGTCTGGGTGCTGGTGGTGGACGGGGACCCGGAACGCAATACCCTCTACCCGCCGGTAAAGTGAGGATGTGGTAGTTTCTTCAAGCGATACCCGATATGCTGAAGCAATCTCTCTCCCGTGAAAGCGCACCTGTCACCCAGTACACCTGCGGCTGGTGCAATACCCACTTCAAGGAGTGGCAGAGCAAGTGCATCTCCTGTGGTGGCCCCATGCCACCCCTGCCCGGCATGACCCTGTCCGAGGAACCGCCTCCCGCCCCGCGCGAATTGCCAAAGGGCTTTGAGACGAAGCAGAAGTGGGTGGGCAATGTGCCTGCCATGGTCGGCGGCATCTTCCTGTTGGTGGGTCTGCTTATTTTCACCGTGTTCATCTTCGTGCTGCCCATCGCCGCACCATTCCCGTTGCTCTTTGTAGGCCTGGGGTGGCTCTTCATGCGCATCGGGCGCAAGCATGCCCAGCGCATGCTCAACGCGTTCCGAAACGGCCGCGCCGTGAAAGGCACCATCACCGAAGTCTATCACGATGGTTCCATGCAGGTGAACGGTCGCTATCCCTGGCGCATCAACTACAACTTCAAGACCGCCGACGGGCAGACCCACGAAGGCTTCGCGAGAACCTTTGACCACACCGCCCAACAACGCCAACCCGGCCAGCCCATCTGGGTGCTGGTGAATGACGACAAACCCGAGGAGAACACGATTTATCCACCGGTGAAGTAGAGCAGAGCTATGGAAGGGTGCTGGCCAAGGTCATGTATGGCGTCCTGCCTTCGGTGGGGAACCTCTGCGCTGGCTTCCTAACTTGTGCGGACGGAGGTGGTGCGGAGCATGCGGGTGCTGATGACCTGCAACGCTCTGGAGCGTTTTAAACAAAGTCGTGGCCATGGATCAGAGCTGACTCGCCGCATCGCGACCAGCGGTCGCAGCCACAGGAGAGCCAAGGCTGCTACTGCTGTGTGGCGGATGACTCAGTCTGTGGCTGCGACCGCTGGTCGCGGTTGAGGTTGCAAGTATGGCCACCCTGTAACTTAAACTGCTCGACTTCCACGCCGCCTCCGCCCACTTGATTAGGAGGCCGGCGCAGCGGCCCCCTACCAGTTATTTGGCGGGCGAAGTGATAGACCAGTGAGGAGTCATCAAGGTCCCTGATACGAGTCTGACTCGACATTCCTCACCGCATGCACCATTAGGGTTTCACGCGGTCCTCTCACTTCCCCAGCGTCGCCGACACTATTCCCCGAATCGCACGCTTCTCCGCGGCGGGAAGATACGCAAACTCACGAGACGGCGCGGTGTCATTCAGCGCCACACTCAGTTTGGCATACACACGATCCTTGAACTCCTTCGGCAATGTGGTGAAGGCCCTGGAGTAGATCATGTAGCTGCAGCGGTACTTGAAGATGCGGGTGCGCAGATCGAAGTCCTTCAGCGATGCCCCATCCGGTGCGGCCTTGCGGGTGCGGAGGAATTCTTCCTTGAACTTCGCATCACCAGCGATGCCCTCCTTTGGAAATGGCGCTTCATCGGCGAAGAGGATGTAGCGGACGAACTCCGCTGCTTTGGTATCCAGCATCTTTCCGTCTTCGTTGCTGATGCGACCCTTTCCAGCAGCCAGTGCCGCACGGGTGAGATAGCGCGCTTCGGTTACGCGGTTGGTAAAGCCCACCTGGTGTTCGAAAATCAAATGCGGTAGCACGTCACTGGTGCTCACCGGGTAGCGTTCCATATCAAAGGCCCTTCCCGGCACCACCTCAGAGAGGTCGATTTTCCCAGCCCGTGATTGGCCCGTCACGTTGCCATGATGCTTCAGGCTCGTGGGCGCACCCGTGACGTGCCAGCCGCCCCAGCGCTCCTCGAGAGGAATGTCGTGCCCACTCTTGCCGCGACGGAAGGCATCAAGGCTTCCCGCGTTCGGTCCGGAAATCACGGACTCCACTGCGAGTCCGGGCACCCGGTACTGCGCATCACCCGCGTGGCAGTTCATGCACCGCTCAGAGCGCTGGAAGCGCACCGGGGCATTGCCTGTGGGCATGTCGAAGATGTAGAAGATGGTGCCCAGCTCGGAGTCCAGCGAGGCCACCTCAAGCTGCCCTCCCGGCACATAACCGAGATACACATCCTCATTGAAGTACAGCGCCCGCGGATTGCGCGTGGAGATGCGGCCGCTCTGCAGGCTGGTGGCGGAAAAAATCCAGAGCTGTGAACTGGTGGGAATGCCCAACTGACCCAGCAGTTTCGTGACAAAGTCCTTCTCACTTCCGGTGGCATCCAGCTTCACCTCGCCCTTCTCCACGCGCTGCGTGAACTTGGTAAAAGGGTCATCCTTCGGCTGGGTCCAGTAGTTGTGCGGCTCATCGCCAAACGGCCCCACAGGAGTCGCGGCCGACGCGACCCCCGCCAGCCACAGGCATGCCATGGTGGCGGCGACGAGAAGGAATCTGGAGCAGAAGTTCCGCACGATGAGTCTAAAACGAACAAAACCGCGACACCTTCACGGGGTCGCGGTGATTGTGAAGAAATCAGGAGTCGGCAATTTTGATACCGGAGCTCATTTTGCCTTCTTGAGCACTTTTGCGAGCTTGTCAGCAAAGTCATCCGGGGAAGTGCCGCCGACCTGCTTGTCGATTTCCTTGCCGTCCTTGTCCAGGAACTGGATGTGGGGGATACCGGTCACGCCAGCCGCTTGGGCATCGGGTCCGTTCTCCTTCACATCGGTGTCGATGTAGGCCCACACAAATTTGTCGTGGTACTTCTTCACCTCGGCGCTGGGGTAGACTTTCTTCTTCATGGCCTGGCAGGGCGGGCACCACACGGCGGAATACACGGCAATCACCGGCTTGCCCTCAGCCTTGGCTTTGGTCTTGGCTTCGGTCAGGGTGGACACGAAGGCAGGGCTGCCTTCCGGGAAGTCGGAGGCAAGTGAGAATGAAGCCAGCGCGAGCGTGGCTACGGCGAGGAATTTGCTGAGCGATTTCATGACAGTAGGGAATAAAATGGAATAGGGGATGGACGCGGCTTACTTCGACTTGTCGAGCGCGACGACCGTGTAAGTCTCGGCGTCCTTGCCCAAAGCCGTGACGACATCGTCCTTGGCGAGGGTACTTGAGGAGGACTTGAAGTTGGCCTTCACCGTTTCTTCCTTGTCACCTTTTTCAAAGGTCACGCCATCCACGCCCGGCAGCTTTTTCAGCGCGACTTCGACGTGGGCTTTGCAGGCGCTGCACGTCACGCCGGAGACGGTGGCTGTGTAGGAGGCCTTCTCGGTATCTGCCGCATGCAGGGAGGCGGCCAGAGAGAGCGCGGAAAGGGCGGTGACAACGAGGCGGAAGAACATGGGGGAGGGCAGGTGGGAATGGGAAACTTGTCTTTGGCGGAGGAGCCAGGCGGCGGTTCTTATCCCGCCGCCCGGTTCGCATGAATCAATCAGAGAAGCTTATTTCTCGGTCTTCTCACCGGCCTGGAGCCATCCGGAGATGCCGGCGGAGAGGTGCTTCACATTCGTGTAGCCCAGTTCCTTGGCGGCATTGGCGGCCTTCTTGTAAGCGCTGCAGGTAGGTCCACCGCAATAGGCGACCACGAGGGTGCCCTTGTCGGAGGGGAGCTTCGAAGCGAGGTCGCTCTTCGCAGCGGCGAAGTCGATGGCGGTCGGCACGTGGCCCTTCGCATAGGAGGAGCTGCCATTCACATCGATGACGGCGACCTTCTTCTCTTCGATGGCCTTCTTCAGCTCATTGATGCTGATATCGGGATACTCGCTGTCAGCCATGGCAGGGATCGCGATGAAAGCAGCAGCAAGGAATGCGATGAGTTTCTTCATGATGTCGTATGGTTTGTGTTGTCTATGGTTATGGCACGTACCGGGCCCCGAAGGCTTTCCGCCGGGGTCCGGTAGAACTGTTAAGACGGGGGCAGCCTGTGTTTTATTTCGCTCCCCGGGAGGCCGGATTTCTTTTTTTCAATTTCCGGATCGACGCCAGACCGGATGTCATCACAGCGCACATGCAGGGTGGATGGATCGCGGGGCATCATTTCAAAAACGAATGTGTCTCGGACATGTTAGGTCTCAAAACGTCATCCGGATTCACAAAAATTTGCCTGCCGGGGCGATTTCACCTGGCTCGTCCTCGAGGTGGTCGTGGGTACCCCGCAGCTTCTTGCGCAGGGTCGCGCGGTTCATTTGCAGCTCCCGGGCCAGAATTGTCGGCTTGTGCTGGTAGCGGGGTAGGAGGGCGGCCAGCAGGCGGCTCTCCAGCTCGTCATGGAGGGTGTCATAGTTCACCCCCGGCTCGCGGAGGCGGGCATCCAGCCATTCGTGCAGGGCGGCGTCCAGCGTGACAGAGGGCGGAAAGGCCTCGCCAGAGGAGGCATCGCGTATTTCACGGGGGAGATGGTTGGGCAGGATGGCGTCTCCGGGACACACCGCCACGGCATGCTCCAGAGCATTGCGGAGTTCGCGCATATTGCCCGGCCAGCCATACCCCTGCAGCACTTGCAATGCCTCCGCGGCGAGGGTGATCTTGCGTCCGGGAGCGATGGTGGCCAGCACGCAGCCGCAGAGCGCGGGCAGGTCACTCATGCGTTCCCAGAGCGCGGGCAGCTTCACCTCCAGCACCCGGAGACGGTAGTACAGGTCCTCGCGGAAACGCTTCTCCGCCACGGCGAGAGACAGGTCTTGATTGGTCGCGGCGATGATGCGCAGATCCACCTTGATGTCCTCATGCCCGCCCATCCGGGTGAAGGTTTTCTCTTCCAGAAATCGCAAGAGCTTCACCTGCATGGGCAGCGGCATCTCGACGATTTCACCCAGAAACAGAGTGCCCCCCGCCGCCCTCTCCAGATGACCCGACCGTGGGACACCTGCTCCAGGAAAGGCACCTTCTTCATGCCCGAAGATTTCGCTCTCCAGCACGGTGTCTGGCAGACTGGCGCAGGAAAGCGACACAAAGGGTGCCGCGTGCCGGGAGCTGTGCCGGTGGATGACTCTGGCAGCAAGGGATTTGCCAATGCCGGTGGGTCCCGTGATGAGCACGGGTGCATCCGAGGCGCAGGCATGCGCGATGGCGGTGAAGGCGGGCTGCATGGCAGGCGCACTGCCAATGAGGAAGGGGGCGTCCGTCACGTCCGGAGGACTTCCTACGACCGGCTCACCGGTGGGGCGCAGCAGCGAGCGCAGCACCTGCTCCAGCTCCCGCAGATCCAGAGGCTTCACCAGATAGCCGGAGGCGCCGCGCTTTTTGGCATCGAGCGCATTCTGCAAATGGCCATGCGCGGTGATGATGAGCACGGGCAGGGTGCTGCTGTGCTCCCTCAGGCGCGCCAGCACGTCCAGTCCGCTCATGTCGGGCAGACCGATATCCAGAATGACCAGCGACGGTGAGGTGGGCTTCAGCTTTTGCAGGCCCATGGCGCCCGAGGCGCAGGTCACCGGCTCATAACCCAAACGCTTCGTCAGCATCGCCAGCGCGGAGGCGACGGAAGCTTCATCTTCGATGATCAGAATGCGATGCATGGTGGCGGAGGAACAACAGAAATGACGGACTCCCACCAAACCTGCATACGACCGGCAATGGCAAGATCATTGTTTCGCCGGAGGCAGCAACACCAGCACACTGGCTCCGCCTTGCTCGCGGTTCTCGACGCGCAGTTCACCTTGATGCGCCTTCACAATCTCCGCCGCGACACTGAGTCCGATGCCCATGCCCCCTTCCTTCTCGGTGAAGAAGAACTCGGAGAATCGTGACAGCGCTTCTTTGGAGAAACCCTTTCCGCTATCCATGAAGGCAATGGTCGTGCCCTTCTCATCGGAGATGCCTTCCACCCTCAGGGTTCCACCCATGGGCATGGCCTGGATGGCATTGACAAGGAGATTGCTGAATACCTGGGCGAGACGGCGTGAATCACCACGCACAGTGAACTCCGCCGGGACTTCCAGCGAGGTGTGGATCTGTGCGTGCTCGAGTTGCGGTTGGTGTACCTGGAGGACCTGTCTCAGCACGGTGGCGAGATCCACGCGGCGCATGGTGGGTGGTTGGGGTTTGCTGAGATACATCCACTGGCTGACGAGGCTCTCGATTCGCGCAGCCTCGTGCTCGATGGTTTTTGCGGTGATGCGTCCCTCCTCCTCGCCGCCCGGCCAGAGTTGCGCATGCATCTTGATGGCAGACACGGGGTTCTGGATTTCATGCGCGAGCGCTGCGGTCATGCGGCCCAGCACGGCGAGCTTCTCTGCCTGGGCGCGCTGCACACGCTCACTCTGCAGGGCCTCGCGCGTGCGGAGGAATGCGCGGGCTACGTCGCCGATTTCGTCCTGCCGTGAGGCTTCCGGCAGGGAAATGGGGCCGGGTGTCTCGATGGCCGGGAGTTGCTTTGCGAGATGGCGCAGCGGCAACACCAGTCCACGAGCCAGTGCCCAGCCAAAGGCCAGCGCCAGAAACCAGAAAACTCCCAGCATGGCAAGAGTCCTGGGATGCTGCAGGATCGCGGGCAGGCGTACCTCAGGCCGGACGAATACCAGGTCGCGGAGGTCACCGATGGGGATGGCCACGGCCTCCAATCCTTCAAAGGCGTGTGTCCAACCATCCGCAGGAAGTCGGACGAGAGACAAGCCCCGCTGAAGAATCTCCTGCGTCGGCGCTGGAGTCAGGATGCCAGTGTCCCGATGCCGGAAGTACACGGAGACATTCAGCACTTCACCAAGTTGGGACGCCATGCGCTCACTCGGTGGCAGCGTCATCCGGCGGAGGAATTCGGCATTCGTGCGTGCCAGCGCGGCAAAATCCCGGCTCTCATCCTCCCGCACACTCCACCACGTGAGTGCCACAAGGAGAATCGACCCCACCAGCACAAAGGCGGCGAATGGCAGGGCGATGCGCCATGGAAGACGGGCATGTGACACAGGGCGAAGTGTGGAGCGCGCTCCTCTGCATGCGAGGATTTTTGTTTCAGAAGGATGTGGGAGATGGGCAACCCCAGGTTAGTGGGCCGAAAGTCATGGATGCTTTTTGTTCATCGGGCCAAAGCCAAGGGCGGAATCTATCCATAATTGCCCTGATATTGTTCGGTGTGTATGCGTAATATGTTTAAAAACAGTTGGTTAAGATATGTGTGTGCGTGTGAAAATTTCTCCGCAATTGCGGATCTTCACGCTTCCGTTCGCATGCCCCGTTTCGTTAGATGGCGGCCTCACCTCAACCAACCAATGACAAACCGACTCCTCACCTGGCTGCCAGCAGCTCTGCTCGCAGCTTCCACCCTCCCGACTGCATTTGCTGAAAACGCCGAGCCTGCCGCGAAGAAGGATCTCCCGCCTATCTACGTGAATGCAAACGACTCTGCTGTCGTTTCGGAAAATGACCTCGTGGGACCCTACAAGGCACCCGAGTGGACCACCGCCCGCCGTTTCCCCACGACACGCGTGTACATCCAGCGTGCTCCTGGCGAGGTCGCCTTTGAGCAGTGGTGGCGCGCCCGCACCTATGATGACGGCCCGTCCAAGCACCTCTTCATTGAAGAGCTCGAAATCGGCCTGCCCCATCGCATGCAACTCGACCTGTACTATGAGTGGGTGCATGAAGAAGGTGAGACCGACTTCAAGGACTTCGCCGTGGAACTTCGCTGGGCCCTTGCTGACTGGGGCGTGATTCCTCTCAACCCCACGCTCTACGGTGAATACAAGTTCGTCGACCCCGACCACGGTGATGACGTCATTGAACTCAAGCTCCTCCTCGGCACCGAAATCACTCCGCGGCTCCACTACGGATTGAACTTTGTGTACGAGCGCGAAATCGGCGGGGCACTCACCAACGAGTTCGTGGTCGCCCAAGGTATCAGCTACACCATCATCGACCGCATCCTCTCCGCGGGCCTTGAAATGCGCTATGTGTACGAGGACGAAGCCTCCAACCGCGGCTCCGGTGAGAACAAGTTCAACATCGGACCTTCAGTCCAGTGGCGCCTCTCCAACAAGGCTCACCTCGACCTCGTCTGCCTCTTCGGCTGCACGGACGAATCTCCTGAAACCGAATCCTACGTGGTCTTCGGCTGGGACTTCGGCGGTCCTTCCAAGGAGAGCCACTACAAGCCCACCAGCGGCACGCGTCTGTAAGGCATCATCAACTGATACACCAATTCATCCATTTCTGATCCGGTCGTAGAGGGCCGGAGAAGGAGCTTCCGGGCATGCAGTGTGTTGTCCGGAAGCTCCGCAGAAAGGGAGAAATATCTCTCCCACCCTTTAAGAGGGACATGGAGTCCGCAAAGGCTCGTGGACAAGAAATGTTCCGCGGGCCTTTTTCTGTGGCTAAAAGGGGCCCCGAGCAGCGCTTTTCCAGCAACGCGGGATCATTCATTTTTTTCGTTCGCCATTTCCACTTTTGGCCTTCGGAAGTGAGTTCCGCAAGATGGCTGCCGGTCTCATGCACCCTGCAATGGGATGCATGGACTGCTCACTCATCCCATGAAACTCACCACCTCACTCCCAACATTGCTCGGGGCCCTGCTCGCCTCGCAGTCATTGTACTCCCAAGCCCCACCTCCCACGCCCACGCAAACTCTGGAGCCCGTGATCGTCACGGCCACGCTTTCGGAAGAAGCCGCGGACAATGTGCCGTATTCCGTCACGGTGATCGACGAGAAGCGCATTCAGGAACTCAACGTCGCCAGCTTCCCTGAAGTGTTCAAGGAGACGCCTGGGGTCCTGTTTCAACAGACGGCGAATGGACAAGGTTCGCCCTTCATCCGCGGCTTCACCGGCTTCCGCAACCTCGCACTCATCGATGGTGTCCGCCTGAACAATTCGGTCTTCCGTGAAGGTCCCAACCAGTACTGGAGCACGATTGACTCGCTCAGCCTTTCGGGCGTGGAACTCGTGAAGGGCCAGGGCTCGGTCCTGTATGGAAGTGATTCCATCGGTGGTACCGTGAATGCCCTGACCAAGGGCCCGGCCTATCGTCAGCCGACGGCACCGGTCACCGTGTCCGGCAAACAGGGCAAGGGCGCGAAGACCGTGCAGCCTGTTTCCCAGCCCGTGGGCCTCGGCCCCTATGTGACTGGCATGGGCTATGTGCGCTATGCTACTGGGGAAGATTCCTGGACGGGTCGTCTCGAAGGCAGCGTGAGCGAATGGGAGAAGTACGGTGTCTTCGTGGGCGTGACGGGACGCAGCTTCGGCAACATCGAGGCCGCTGACCTTGGCGAGCTGCCCTTCACTGGTTATGATGATCTGGGCATCGACGCGAAGGTGGAGATCTTCCTCGATCCAGACACGAAGCTGATCATCGCGCACAACCAGATGCACCAGTATGATGTGGTGCGCACGCACCGCACCATCTACGCCGTGCCTTTCGCAGGCAGCAGCGTGGGCACGGACCTGCAGCACTACTTCGACCAGGACCGCTACCTGAGCTACATCCGCCTCGAAGGAAATCCCGCTGGCGGCTTTGTGGATCGTTATGATTTCACCTTCTCCCACCACTTCCAGGGTGAAGACCGCTACCGTCTTCGCACCGGCTCCCGGTATGATGAAGAAGGCTTCGATGTGAACACGTGGGGCTTCGCACTCAATCTGCAGAGTGAAACTTCCATCGGTCTCTTGAGCTATGGCGCAAGCTATTACCTCGACCAGGTGGACTCCTACCGCCGCTCCTATCAAGGTGGGGATCTTGATAGCGTGGGCATTCAAGGCCCCGTGGGTGATGATGCCGACTACCATCTCGCCGGTGTGTACCTGCAGGACGAGGTCGATCTCACGGATCGCTTCAAGATGATCCTCGGCGTGCGCTACACCTATGCGGATGCTGACATCGGCCGTGCTCAGGATCCAGACACAGGAGACGTCATCTCCATCAACGACCACTGGCACAATGTGAGCGGTAGCGCCCGCTTCCTCTACAGCGTGGATGATGAAAAGAAGCTGAAACTCTTCGCTGGCATCTCCCAAGGATTCCGTGCACCGAACCTGAGCGACCTCTCTCGCTTTGACATTGCCCGCTCTGGTGAACTCGAAGTGCCCTCGCCCGGCCTCGATCCGGAAGAGTACATCCTCACCGAAGCCGGTGTGCGCTGGGATTCGGAGACGCTGTCCGCAAGCCTTGCCTACTTCTACACGGACATCACAGACATGATTGTGCGTGCTCCCACGGGGCGCATCATCGACGGTAGTGCCGAGGTGGAGAAGAAGAACGCGGGTGATGGCTATGTGCAGGGCATCGAGTTTGCCTTGAACTGGCGGGTCACCGAAGACTGGAGCCTCTATGGCACCGTTGCCTGGCAGGATGGCAAGGTGGATGGCTTCCCCACGTCTTCACCGAAGTCCGTGGAAGAGCCGGTCAGCCGCCTTCTTCCCTTCACCGGGCTGGTGGGTGTGCGCTATGACAATCCGTCCCGCCGCTGGTGGGCGGAGGCCAATGTGCAGATCACGGATCGCGCCGATCGCCTCAGCGCGGGCGACAAGGCCGACACACAACGCATTCCTCTTGGCGGCACCCCCAGCTACACCCTTGCCACGGTGCGTGGCGGCTGGCGTGCCACGGACAACCTCACGCTCACCATGGCGGTGGAGAATGTCTTTGATGAAGACTACCGCATCCACGGCTCCGGCCAGAACGAGCCTGGAGTAAACTTCGTTTTCGGTGCGGAAATGCGTTTCTAACCCCGGTTTCGTTCAGAAGCAGTAGTTAGTGTCGGTTGGTCATCACCGCGCGTTGGAGAGGGAAACCTCCCGGTGCGCGGTGATTTTTGTTGGGTGCCCGGCAAGGGGAGCGTCGCCACGGTGGTGAGCCGGCTGATCGTGGGTGAGTTTGAGTGCAGAGTGTTCAACGCAGAGACACAGAGACGCAGAGGAACTTCGGAGACTGGGATTGTTCCGAGTGAGTAGTCATCGATTTGCAGCCCATCAGAAACTGAACTGTGGCCAGCCCTCGGACCGGTATTTCCGCTGCTGGTGCATTTGTCTTTCTCCGAAGCTTCCTCTGTGCCTCTGCGTCTCTGTGTTGAATCCAATGCAGCCCGCTACACCCAGGACCCTCCTGCCGGCGTCTACTTCTTCCTTAGCACCAGCACGATGTCGCTGTAGCTGTCATCCAGTTTGCGCTCCTCATCGACTTCATAGAGGAAGTCATGACACGCGACCAGTTCGAACTGGGGCGCGGTCTTGAGAAGGTTCTTCATCTGCGCTGCGTTGTACGTGCGGAACTGCCAGCGCGTCTCCTGCGTCCAGGTGCGTCGCTCGCGGGTGATGCGTAACTGCGTGCGAAGATCCTC
Source organism: Roseimicrobium gellanilyticum (assembly GCF_003315205.1). NCBI lineage: Bacteria > Pseudomonadati > Verrucomicrobiota > Verrucomicrobiia > Verrucomicrobiales > Verrucomicrobiaceae > Roseimicrobium > Roseimicrobium gellanilyticum. The sequence continues at coordinate 346,113 of NZ_QNRR01000005.1, forward strand.
CGTGCGCGCCCGGCGATTGGGCGGGTCGGTGTGCGTGTTGCAGGTGACCTTGATGCCGTCGCGCTTGCCTTCCCACTGCTCGTGCTGCGGGCTCGCATCGTTGTAGTCGGTGAGGTGCACGCCGAGGACGTAGAGCCCACCTTGGTACAAGCTGTCTGCCACCTTTTGCAGGTGGGACTCGGCGCCTGCGCCTTCCAATACATATTTGAAGGTGCTCACGAGGCAGTGGGCAAGATCGAAGCGCTTGCGTCCCGGGACACGGAAGTCTTCCAGGCGATCCTGCCACAACGACACCTCAAAGTCGGTGTCCTGAAGACGCTCTCGCGAGTAATCGAGCATGTTCTCGTTCAAGTCGAAGCCGTGCACTTGATGCCCACGCTTCGCCAGCGCCGCTACCAATCGTCCGGAGCCACAGGCGGGCTCAAGAACTCTGAGCGGACCGCTGCGCGCCTTTTTCACCTGTCCATGACGCACCATCATCATCTCCAGAAAGTCCGCCTCCTTCTCCGTGTCCGCGTCGAAGATGATGTCGTAGTACAAAGGCGTGTCGTACCAGTCGCGGGATTCAGGGGTGGAGTTGGGCATGATGGAAAGGGAAATTTTTGGACCGCTAGTGGACGTTTACAAACGCTAATAGGAGAACCCAGCAGCCGGGAAGAGCATGGAAGCGAGGCTATCAGCGTTCCTTAGCGCCTGTTAGCGGTCCCGTCGATGTTCTTCACACTATCAGCATGCAGTCCCCGTAGCTGTAGAAGCGGTACTGCTCGCGAATCGCCTCTTCATACGCGCGCAGCATCAGCTCGCGCCCGGCGAACGCACTTACGAGCATCATCAGCGTGGACTTGGGCAGATGGAAATTCGTGAGCAAGGCACCCACCACACGGAACTGGTACGGCGGGTGAATGAAGATGTTCGTCTCGCCACTCTCGGCGACGACCTTGCCATGCTTCGCAGCGGTGCTTTCCAGCACCCGTGTGGCCGTGGTGCCCACGGCAAGCACGCGCTTTGCGTCCGCAATCTTCGCCACCGTCTCTTCGCTGAGGGAATACCGCTCCGAGTGCATCACGTGGTCCTGCACTCGGTCCACCTTCACCGGCTGAAAGGTGCCGACGCCCACATGCAGCGTCACGAACGCATGTGGCAGCTTCGATAGTACGTCAGGCGTGAAATGCAGCCCCGCCGTGGGCGCGGCGATGGAACCTTCCTCACGGGCAAACACCGTCTGGTAGCGCTCCTTGTCATCCTCGCGATCCTGCCGGTGCATGTATGGCGGTAGCGCGAGATGTCCGTGGGACTTCTCATCCACCACGCGGTCGAACTCGATCAAGCGGTCACCGTTCTCATAAATCTCCAGCACCGTGCCCGTGGCCTCGCCGATGGTGATCGCATTGCCAAGGCGCAGCTTGCGCCCCGGCTTCACCATGCAGCGCCACTTGGTCGGTGAGAACGCCTGCAGGCGCAGCAATTCCTTCGACCCATCATTGGAGAAGTACCTTGCCGGCACCACGCGTGTATCATTGAGCACCACGAGGTCCCCTTCGTGCAGATACTCCGGCAAATCACGGAAGCTGCGGTGCTCAATGCGTCCTTCCTCCCGATGCACCACCATCATGCGCGAAGCTGCGCGATCTGCGAGCGGTTCGCTCGCAATGAGCTCTTCAGGGAGGTGGTAGTCGAAGTCGGAGGTGAGCATCGTCTTCTAGGCAAGAATGTCCGCGCCGCATTTGCGGCATCTGGAGGTGGTCACGATGGCTTCGATGTCTGATGATTTGAATTCGCGGTCGCAGTTCGGGCATGTCAGAAAGCGTTTCTCTTCACGGCTCAATGTCTTGTTCCGAACCCAGATGACATACGCAAAGTAACTCGCGATGACCAGTTCATCGAGTGGCCACCATGTCTTCAGCCAGTACAACCCAAAGAGGGCGGCCGCCAGGATCAAGGTGGCAGTGAGGTAGAGCTTCCAAGCCCGGGCTTCGATGCGTCCCTTCTGCACAGCTTTCCAGAACGCGTCAAACCTTTCACGATTGAGCAACTGGAACTCCTTGATCATGGCGTGCGGCCGCGCACGAGAGGTCTTAGATCGTCATCGCCGAGTACCCGCCATCCACGACCAGTTCATGGCCGGTGATGAAGGAGCCCGCACCATTCGCGGCAAGCAGAAGGGCGGCGCCGACGAGTTCCTTGGCTTCGCCGAAGCGGGCCATCGGAGTGTGGGCCATGATCTTGGCCACGCGCTCGGGCACGAGCACCTTCTTGTTCTGCTCGGCGGGGAAGAAGCCGGGCACGAGGGTATTCACGCGGATGCCCAGAGGAGCCCACTCGCGTGCGAGGTTGCGGCTCAGGTTGTGCACCGCACCCTTGCTCATGGAGTAGGTGAAGACGCGGCTCAGCGGGATGAGGCCCGACATGGAACCGAGATTCACGATGCTCGCGGCAATCTTGTTATCCACGAAGTAACGGCCAAACACCTGGCAGGCCAGGAAGGTGGCCTTCGTGTTGATGTTCATGATGCGGTCGTACTCCTCCTCCGTAATGTCGAGGAAGGGGGTGGGGGAGTTCACACCGGCGCCGTTTACCAGGATATCGACCTTGCCGCTGCGCTCGATGACTTCGTTCAGCAGGGATTCAAGTCCAGCCTTCTGGCCCACATCACAGGCCACGAAGTAGCCGTTGCCACCGGCGTCCTTGATGCGGTCCAGCCTGGTCTGCGCCTTGGTCGCGTCCCGGCCTACCAGCACCACTTCCGCGCCAGCGGCGGCGTAGCCTTCCGCAATGGCGCCGCACAATTCTCCGGTACCGCCAATGACCACAGCGGTCTGGCCCTTCAATGAAAACAACTCCTGGCTCATGTACCGCTCTTCTTAGCAGCAGCGCCCGGCAGGAGCAAGGCGATCCACCACACGGCGGCCGCGCCCAGCATGAACCACGGCGCCAGCCAGCCAAAGCGGGTGTAGAAGGTCTGCTTGGTGCTGCGCTGCAGCACCCCGGTAAGCACCCCTTGCTGCATGGGGGCCAGGCTGGCATGCACATGGCCATTCGGGTCGATAATCTGGGATACCCCTGAGCTGGCTGCCACGAGCATCCAGCGTGCGTTCTCCGCCGCGCGGATGCGGAAGAGCTCGGCATGCTGCAGGTGCTGCCAGGTGCCCCAGCGGGCAGCATCCATGGAGGGCACCATGATGGTCTCCGCACTGGCGGCGGTCATGCGACGGGCCACATCGGCGAAGTCGCAGTCAAAGCAGACGGGCGTGCCCACGTTTCCCTTCCGGGTCGGCACCGGCAGGGAGGTTTTGCCGGGCACGCCATCATCGAAGAGGTGTACCGGGTGCACCTTGTGATGTTCCCCGCGCACGCCCAGGCCGTCCAAGGTGAGGGCGGTGTTGTACCAGCCCTCCTCTTTGTTGAGCTGGGTATGCGTGCCCAGTGTGAGGGTGATGTCCTCCTCCTTGCAGAAGGTGGTGAGCAGCTTCCACTCGGCCGCATGGGCGCGCACGTCGTAAGACAGGGCATGCTCCGGCCACACCACATGCTGGATTTCCTTGGGCAGTTCACGTGTCGCCTGAATCAAGTCGGAAAGCGAAATGTCCTCTCCCTGAATGGCAGCGACCCGGATGGATTGGGGGCCATTCTTGTCCGGCACGGGGACGGGACGCTGCACAAACGTGAGCGTTGCCAGCGCTCCCAGCGTGGTGAGTCCTGGGAACCAGCGTCGGCCGAGGAGGAACGCAGCGCCCAGGACCAGGCACGCACCGGCACCATACACACCCACCCGGGGCAGCAGGGCATTGGGGCCGAGGGCGAGCCCGGCCGTCATCCACGGAAAGCGTAGCGGGAACAATTCCGCGCGGATGAATTCCCACGCGGCCCAGTTCACCATGGTGAAGACCGCCAGCTGCCACCCACGCAGTCCCAAGCCCACGGCCCGGCCCTGAGCTACGGCAAATGCTCCCGGAAAGAGGGCCAGAATCGCCCACAGGAGGATCGCCCCCGCACCGAAGATGTGCCACAGCCAGGTGAGTCCCAGGCCAAAGGCCACCATGCCATGCAGGAAACCCACGACAAAGGCCTGCCGCCCACGCAGGCCACGCACGGCCAGCAGCAGGCCCATGATGCCCGGGAGAATCAACCAACTCCCCTTCACAGGTGGGAAGGCCAGTGCATAAAACACACCGGACAGTGCTGCGAAGAAGCAGCGGGGCATGAGTGGGGGGGATTCACGCATGGGCGGGGGACGCCATAGGCCAAGCAGCGCCCGTGGCAAGGGGCGGATGGCGAAAATAATTCATGATGATCTGAGACTGGGCTTATGCGTCCACACTGTGATCGGGCTGAGGTCGACCCACTGGGTAGACGCCCACGGCCTGCCGGAGGGAGCTGCCCCAGTTTCCCCAGCGGCCAGCATAGGGCCGTGCCGGACGGAGCACCTGCCAGCGATGCTCCCTCCCGATGGCCTCCAGCGCAGGACTGGGATGGATGAGCATGGCGTTTCCTGCGAACTTGAGCAGGGGCAGGTCCGCGGAGCTGTCTGAGTAGGACCAGGAGTCCTCCAGTTCCTCCTTGGTGGCGGCGGCCACGGCGGGCACGGCCTGTTTCATGTGCACCAGCTTGGCCTCGCGCTTGTTGTTCAGGCCCACCACTTGGGGCATCACGTTCACCTTCTCTGGGATGATGACCTTCGTGGCGATGCTGTGGTCGAAGCCGAGGGCCTGGCCAATCAAAGGCGCATAGTAGTCCGGGCTGGCCGTGTTCAGAATGAGAGTACGTCCTGCCCGGCGGTGCTCCGCCATGATCTCCAGCAGCTCCGGGTAGACCCACCGTTTCACATCGGTCTCGGCGAACTCCTTCGCGTAGGCGTGGAGTGTCTCACGCTTCATGCCGGCGTAGAGGCTCATGAAGGCGCGCTTGGTGGTCACTGTTTTTGCCAGTCCCACGGCTCGCATCACGGCCACGGGAACGATTCCCGCCAGCAGGCCCGTGCGCCAGCGTTCGCGGCGCAGCACGAAATTCGCAAACAGGGTCTGCGTGTCGAACGGCAGCAGGGTGTGGTCGAGATCAAAAAACGCGAAGCTGGGCATGCCGTCACAGGGTGCGGCATTCGTGCGATGAGTCAAAAGCTATGGCGCTCAAAAAGTTTCACACAGAGGCATCCAGAGGCGCCGAGACAAAAGTCAGTAGAGCGTAACTTGACCGTTGTAGGGATTCACCACGATCGAGCGAAAGTCCGGCGGCAGGTCTCCCTGGCCGCCCAGATGCTTCTGTTGCACCAAGGTGAGCACGGTCTTCTGGGGGCGCGGCAGGGTGGTCCCGCCATCTGGCCGGATGATGTAGCTGATGTATTCATACGATTCCCCGATGTCAGCGTCGTTGGGGCCAGCCTGCACGGGTGTCTTCGCCAGCAGGGTGGTGTGATTGGGATTCGGAGTGAATACAATGCCGGCAGGCAGGCGCTGGACTTCCTGGGTGAAGGCTATCTTCGGTTTCCCTTCTGCATCCCACCCCGTGATGGTGGCGATCTGGTAGGCGCGGAACTCCTTGCCTTCATCGAGTCCTCCGATGCCTGCCTCCGAGCATCGGTAGAATCGCACTTCCACAGGCTTGTTGTCCCGTTGGGCGATCATGGTGGCGTGGTCGAGGTCGCTCGCCACCTGTCTTGCCATGCCGCTGAGCTTCTGTGAGGCGATGGATCCTGGAACCGTGAGCCCCACCATGGCGAGCATCAGTGCCATGATGGAGACCACCACGAGGACTTCCACCAAGGTGAATCCATGTGCTTTGCGCCGGTGGCTGGCAGGAGAAAACGTGACGTGATGGGTATGCATGTGGGGCTCGGGTTATTGGAGTTCCGTGATCCACTTGGAGGCACGCAGGGAAACCGTGGTGGTGAGCAGCTTGTAGTGGAGCTTGAGCCCGCCAAGACCTGCTTCCACAGCCTTCAGATCGTCTGCGTTCTTGGCAAAGTCGGTGAACTTTCCTTTCAGCACTCCGCGCACTTTTTCAGCCGCCGCATCCGCGTCGCCCCCGTTCAAGTTTACGAAGCGGTCGTATTCCTTTTCATCGGCCACGATCAGCGTGATTCCCACCATCGGTGGCAGTTGATGCTGCCGTGAGCGGCTGATGGTATTGACGCCATTCCACTGCAAGTCACGGCTGTCATATCCATACTTGGAGTCCGGCTCGATCTTGGTATCGGAGTAGCCGGAGCCTGCGTTCGTCACGGTGACATTCGCAGAGAATGGCACCAGCACCACGGCGAGCACGTTTTCCGCAACCGGTCGTGAATGCTCGGTCAGATCGTCTTGAAACCACTTGATGGCATCTGCCCGGGCCTTCTGGGTGTTTATCTTCAGCGTGGTGCTGTAGAGGATGCTCTTCTCCGCGGGTTGGGCATACTGCATGAGACGGAAGCGTTTCCGTTCGGGATTCACGTTCGTATTCTGCTGCATGAAGTTCGGCCGCTCGGCCAGGTCGCTGTCGTACTTCACGTAGTAACCCCAGCAGTTCATGAGGTCATGAAGGCGCTCATACTGGGAGGTGGCGCCTCCGTTTCCGGCAGCTCCGCCCAGCGAGCCTGCATGACCCAGGGGCGCCTGGAAAAACACGGCCTGACCATGCTCTTCACCCTTGGTGCCCACGAGATCCTTGGAGGCTGCAAGAATGAAGTGGTGGTCCGAGGACCGCTCGTAGGAGGTGGCATTGCCATTCGCATCCCGCTTGAAAGCCCAATAGGCATCGAGCGAAGCCTGGGACAGCGAGTAGCTCATGGAGTCCAGTGCGGCGCGGGCCTCCTGGAATTCCGTGACCTGGGTGTTGGCCTTGCTGACAGTATCCTGAGTGCGAACCAGCACGTCTGCCAGCAGCGTGACCATCAAGGCCAGAATGCTGATCGCTACCAGCAGCTCCACGATGGTGAATCCATACCTGTTCCGTCGTTGTTTGGAGGAAGAGTCCATGATGATGGCGGTGGTGAAGGGCTGGGGAGGGAGACCGTGGGAGGATCAGAGTTTCGCCATGGGTCCGGTCTGCTCGAGGTTGGCCACCCACACGGAGCGCTGGCTGAACTGCTTCGAGTTGTCCTTCAGCGCTTCGGCATAGTTGGGTCTGTCGGTGAAGCGCAGACGGAGTTTGCGCAGGTAGGGATTCCCCCAGTTGTCGCCCTGGATGGTAGGAGGCACTTGCTCTACTTTCGCTTCGACAGTGTACATGCGGTCCGTGTCATCAGCGCCCGGCACTTCCGCGCCTGTCTGGTCGAAGAAGAACATCTTGTCCTTCAGTTCGATCTTGGTTGTCCCTGAGCCCTTGTCCTGCGTGACCCAGGGAGTGGTCTGGTAGAAGGACGTGATGGTCTGCACCATGCGCGCCTCGGCCTGCTTGTTTGCCGAGTGACGAATCGAGTCCAGCCCAAAGGGGACCATGCCCATGAGCGTCAGGAGGCAGATGGTGGCAATCCCCACGGAGAGGGCCACTTCCGGAAGGGTGAATGCTGAGGCGAAGTTCCTTCGCGAGGATCGAAATGCAGCGGTGATGCTTTTCATGGGGATCACGGGGCGAATTGTTTGCGCTCCACCACGCGGAAGCGGTAGTGCTGGTCCCAGGTCTTGGGGAAGTCGCCGTAACCCTGACCCACGTTCACCAGTTCCTTGTCATTGGGATCCATGTAGCGCTCCAGCGTGGTGGAGCCGCGGTACTCGGACTGCACGCTATCCTTGCCCTCGATCCAGCGCGAGGCATCGGTGGAGCGCGCCTTGCGCAGCATCTGCACGCGATAGTGCACGGTGTACGTGTTCGACTTCGTGGTCAGTCGTGGATAGAGCTGGCCATAGGGCGCCTCGCGACTGTTGTCCCCGGTGATCTCGAAGGCATCAGCCTGGTTCAGATTGCCATTCCACCACTGCACGATGTCCTCATAGGTGCCGGGTACTTTGGCATCATCATTGTACGTCTTTCCCGGAATGCGTTGGGGCACCAGGAAGATCTCGCAGATCTCCGAAGCGGAGCGGAATACATCCCCCTGGCCGAAGCGGCGCTTGAATCCCTTCAGCGTTTCCTTCACGTTCACCAGATAACGCAGCTCCTTGTTATGGATGGTGCCTTCCTTGTAGTTCTTGCCGCTTCCGTTGTTGTATCCGGCGGAGGTCTTGCCTCCTGCGGAGTTGGGCGTGATGGCCGCGAAGATCGTGGACTTCATCGCACCATAGAGTCCCGTGCTGCGCTCGATGTGGCGGAAGGGCATCATCTCATAGTTGATGTTGATCTTGCCCGCCGTGGAGAAAGCCTCGCTGATCGCATAAGGCTCGACCACCGGCATCCAGAACAGGTCGAGGATCAGGTGATCCCGGGGTGACTTGAATCCCTCGTGATCGAGCTTGTTGGGTTCTGAGGTGGAGGATGTGGAGCGCGAGGCCGGATTGGGGCAGAAGAGCAGCGTCTGCCAGGGTCGGACCGCCGTTGCTGTGTCAGATGCCTTATACATGCCCGTGGGCAGCGAGCCAAAAGCCACGGCTGACGCGATCTGACGGTTCGGACTGTAGCTCGCGCCTGTTTCAACATTGAAGCTGCCCCTGCTGAAGTAGCTGTTGGCGCCAGTGGCCAGGTTTCCCTCGTCCGCCTTGTTGATATAGGGACCATCTTCGATCTTTCCGGTGCCATTGTCGAAGTCACCTGGCCTGCCATCCGCATTCATCGCGCCGTCGAGACCACGAGGCACTGCGGGTGGACAATCGCGATAATAGGTGACGCCTTTCACCAGCGTGCCGGCGGTTTTGTGCGTGTCTGCTCTCGAGTTGTTGTAGTTCTTTCCAATGGTGGCATCAGAACCCGGTGGACCAAATTGTCCTCCGTAGGTGTGATTCCCCATCCGGAGGAAATGCAGGCGCTCCACGTCGAGACTCGCATATTGCGGATGGGTGGTGAACCAGGTCTCCGGCACTTCCTTCATGAGTGACACCATGCGCAGGTCACCTTTGATGACATTGTCCACGCCGATCTCCACGCTGCGGGTGATATCCCCGTCGCGGATGATGGAGGTCATGAAATCACCCGGTGCCACATTGAAGCGGCCAGCGATGTCATTGAACCCCTTGTTCAAGCTGTCATCGGTCAATCGTGGAACCTTGAGCTTCACTGGAGGAAAGGTCAGGGTCAGCTTTTGCACCGTTTGTGCCGCGCCCAGTCCATTCTGCACCTCGACGGTGATGGTACCTCCGGAGAACTGAAAGTCCGTCTTCCCGGTGACATTGATCTTCTTGCTGTAGAAGGGGAATCCCTTTTCCGGGTCACCTTGTACCAGGGTTCGGCCACCGGATTTTCCGTTGCCTGTGGCGCTGTCGATGTTCGCCTGCTTGAACTGCTGTGTCAGGCCATTGAACGGAGTGGAGTGTCCACCTCCGACCCAGCCCACGGCCACATTGGCATGGAGCGTGGCATCGCTGGGAAAGCCGAGATTGTCCGAGCCAGCCTGAAAGCCCTGCAGTCCGGTGATCCTGTACCGCACATCGGGCGACCAGCTCGGTGGTCCGGAGGTCGGTGAGAAGGGCTCCACGATGACAAAGGCCTGCATCTCGGAGGTGGCCTTGGTGCCGTCGGGTTTGTTTTGTGTCGCCGACGCCGCGAAGACGATGGCGACTTCAGTGACGGTAGGGAAGCGGCCAAATCCCCGGGAACCATTCGTCGAGACCGCTGGTACAGCGGAGGATTCTCCCAGATACTTGCCCGTGCGCTGGGGGAGGAAGTAGTACTTCGGCTCCATGGCCGTGCTGTAGCTGTTCACGGACCAGCGCAGAAGGTCGACCATCTCGGTGAGCACCTGGTTGCGTCGATCTGCGCCCCACTTGATTTCAAAGGTGCTGCCAAATCCGGGAACGGGATAGGTGCGGTTGGCCGACTTCGCGCCCGTGTAGGGCTGCAGCATGCCGGTGTACATGTCCGTATTGCGGCCCGGGCATCCGTCGCCGAGTTCGCCTTTCACGTTCTGTGAAGAGCCGGGCTCGGTCGTCGATTTGAAATTGGACTGGCGATGGAAGTACCACGGTCGTCCACCCGCAGTCCCGAGGAATGCGAGCAGCTTGTCCATGGCATTCCGCTGGGAGGTATTCAGCGACATGGGCCAGAGCATCACGCGCGGCTTGTTGAACATCGTGAGCTCCGGCGCGCGACTGTGCGCCGTGAGGAAGAATCTTCCCAGTGCGATATCTGCATGCGTCAGCGGTGGGTCTTGCAGCTTCCGGTCCCGATCAAATACCAGCTCATCCAGATTCGCATAAAGGCGGGCGTCCTTTCCTGTGAGGGAAATGGCCGTGGTCGCGGCCTCCGTACCGCCTTTGCTCCCACCCCATGCGATGCGTGGGCTGATTTTGAAGTAGGGTTCCAGTGCCTCGGCCAAGGCAGTATCACTCGCGCCTGGATCGACCAGCCATGAGGAGCCAAAGGCTTGAAATACCGGGCTCAGACACGTCTGTGCCGGATGTCCTGCATAGCGGGCAAACTCATTCTGCACCGGCTGCTTCACCGCGTAGTTGTTTTCAGTGGCGGTGTAGGATCGCGGCACGTCCCACGGGCGGCTCTCGGAGGCCGTGTTGATGTTGATCTTGCAGGACTCGTCATCGGTCCAAAACGCCAGCCTGCCGGTGATGGGATTCTGCGCGGTGGGTTTGTCTGCAGGCAGGAATTCGAGGCCTTGTTCGGCGTTTCCGCCGACTGGCGCGACCAACTTGCCATCCGCCAGCACGTAGAGCCATTTCACCGGCATGGGCAGGCGCGCTTCGCGATCGGTCTCATCCGAGGGAATCTTGGTCCCCGGCACGGCCGATTCATCAATGGCGAATCCATCCACCGCCTTCCCACCGTTGCGGGCGAATGTGGCGCGCGGGTCAGAGATGGGGAATGCGGTTTCCACCTTGTCAGAGCCCGCTACGACCACCGGGGCTGGCTCATTCACATCCACATACATGCCCGGCACCTTCTGCCAGTCCTTGAGGGCGCTCACATCCGCATCCAGAGCCGTCTTCACCTGGGCGGCGGTCATGCCCTCTTTCGTGGCAGTCGCGCCCTTGTTGGTCACTACCATCTGCTCGTCAGAATACAGCTTGTACAAGGCGATGGTTTTGGAGCGGGAATAGTCCGTGTTACCCACGGTTGCGTCTGCCTCCGTGCCAAACACACGCAGCATCCCCGGTTGGGATGACCAGGAGCGCTCCACGCCATTTTGCTCAGTGGCCCTGCGGATTTGGGCGATGGCAAGATTCACCGGAAGCTCAGAAAGGATCCGGGCATCCGTCATGTCAGAGAATGCGGCGGAAGACCGCTGCTCGGTACGGGAAAGCGCCAGCAGGGAGAGCACCAGCATGGACACCACTACGATGGTCCCCAGGACGAGGACGAGGGCGACTCCTGATTGCGTATGCAGGCGTGTTCTTAGGTGAAAGTGTATCATAAAATAAGATTTCATGATGCAAACACACAATGATATGTATCGGAAGACATGGCACAAATGGCGGCAACCGCTGCAGCGGCGCGCCTCTCAGACTCGGATGGGGGATCGGCTGGATGCTTCCTCGATTGCAGGCGTCACCTGATCACGCCTGCCTGTGCGGCCTCTATTGCCGCTCGCCCAGCCGGAGGACTCCTACTCTAGGGGAAAGACTCAGCGCGGACGCTGAGCGACATATGCTGCAAGTCGTGACCGGGGGCTTCCAGGTCCGTGCCTGAGTGGCGTGGAGCGGATCTGGTGTGGGCAGCATTTCGTGCCACCGATGGCAAGAGACAGGCAACACCTGGTTCGTCTCTAGCAGGCACCGGGCGCGAACCGTGGGGGGAAGGGGCGCGCATGTTCGTTGGGGGATTTACATGGAATATACAGAATCCATCCCCTGAATGACCAGACTAAAACCGATCACCTCTCATTATTAGTTATTCGAAGATAAAACAGCATTTTGCACGCTAACATAAGCGTGACATAACATGACGCGCTTATATCGAATAACCCACCTTGTGCAAGACGGCGCTATTCCTTGCTTGCCTTCTCGTGTCGCAGGATGCCTTCATACGTACAGCGTGCGAACATGTCTGGTGTCATGAAGCCCTTGCCCAGCTTTTCATCGTACGCCTTGCTGGGGAGCGTGGAGACGGCCTCCTCCAGCGTGTGTCCATCGGACTGCAGGTTGTGCATCCGTTCATACATGGCTTCGAGGAACGCGAGATACTCTTTCAAGTTTTGCTGCGTGGCGAGAGGACCATGACCGGGAATGACGCGGGTTTTTTCATCCGTGTACTCCAGGGCGGTGCGAACCGCTGCGGCCACGCCGCCCAGCCATCCCTTGCTGGAGAAGTCGATGAAGGGGTAGGAACCGTGGAAGAACACGTCACCGAGGTGCAGCACGTTCGCCTTCTCCAGATGCACGAGCACATCGCCATCCGTGTGTGCGGGAGCCACGGGGACGAGGCGGATGACTTCACCATTGAAGTGAATCTGGGTTTCATCCTGGATCGCGACGATGGGACGCGCTTTCGGCGGCAGCGCCGGCATGTCCTTGTTGAAAAACTCATTGCGCTGGTCCTTGGACACGCGTGCGAGGCAGTTCAGCGAAGAGAAAATGCGCGCTCCGCCTTTAGAGAGATTCGCATTGCCGCCCACGTGATCGAAGTGCCAGTGGGTATTCACCAGGATGTTGGCGGGGCCGCCTGCGGCACGGAGAATCTCTGCTGCCACGCCCAGCGCGGCATTCTCCAGACCGCTGTCGACCACTACCACGCCATCCTCACCACCGAAGGCGAGGATGTTTCCGCCCGCACCGGAGATCATGGCGAGCTTCTCGCCGAGGCTTTCTGCTTTTATCGGCTGGGCGGGCGCGGCAGTAGGGTCTGGCTGTTTCTTTTCCTCAGCAGACACTTGCGATCCAAAGGCCGCACCTCCCAGAGCAAACGCCATGGAGCGCAGGGAATCACGACGAGTAAGCAGAGACATGAGCGGCTGGGTCTTCATGCCGCCAGTGTTTGTGCGGGTGCTGGTTTTGCCAAGCAAAACAATGTAGAAGGCCTCTCCAGAGGCCTTTCATTCTGCCTGCCAGGCACAAAAAACGCGGACCAGTTTCCCGGTCCGCGTTGATGATTGTCTTGTGATGAAGAGCAAGGCTTCTGGAGAAGCCTGCTACACTTCTCACTCGTAGCTCGCCTGGGAGCCGCCGATTTCGCGCTTCTTCACCCAGCTCATGAGGCTGCGGAGACGGCCGCCCACTTCTTCAATCGGATGCTCTTTGCCTTCCTTGCGGAGGCGGTCGAAGTTGGGCTGGCCGGCGTTGAACTCGTCCATCCACTCCTTGGCGAACTCACCCTTCTGGATGCGCTCAAGCTGGGCCTTCATGTTGGCCTTCACGTGGTCGTCGATGATCTTCGGACCCACCGTGACGTCACCGTACTCGGCGGTCTCGGAGATGGAGAAGCGCATGCCAGCGATGCCGGCTTCGAACATGAGGTCCACGATGAGCTTCAGTTCGTGCAAGCACTCGAAGTAGGCCATCTCGGGCTGATAGCCGGCTTCCACCAGCGTTTCGAAGCCAGCCTTTACCAGGGCGGTGGTACCGCCGCAAAGCACAACCTGCTCACCGAAGAGGTCGGTTTCGGTTTCTTCCTTGAAGGAGGTCTCGAACACACCACCACGGGTGCCGCCGATGCCCTTGGCCCAGGCCAGAGCGATGTCCTTGGCGTTGCCGCTCTTGTCCTGATAGATGGCGATGAGCGTGGGAACGCCCTTGCCTTCGGTGTACTGACGGCGCACGAGGTGGCCAGGTCCCTTGGGGGCGACCATGATCACGTTCACGTTGTCCGGAGGAGTGATGGTCTTGAAATGAACCGCGAAGCCGTGGCTGAACAGGAGGGTCTTGCCTTCGGTCAGGTTGGGGGCGATGTCGGCGTTGTACACCTTGGGGATCACGGTGTCCGGCACGGCGACCATGATCACGTCTGCTTCCTTCACGGCGTCAGCGGTGTCGAGCACCTTGAAGCCGCGCTCTTCAGCCACCTTGCGGGACTTGGAGGCGGGGTAGAGGCCAATCACGACATTTACACCGCTCTCTTTGAGGTTGAGGGCGTGGGCGTGGCCCTGGGAGCCGAAGCCGATGACCGCGCAGGTCTTACCGCGCAAGGGTTCGAGGCTGGCGTCGTTTTCCGTATAAATAGTGGCTGCCATGAGAGGGTCGTGGGTTTGGGTTAGAAGGGCGGGCAGTTTGGGGCAGGGGGCAGGGGGCGTCAAGGAAAACGCAGTACTCGCCGGACAGGCCCAAATGACTGCCAGCCGGGCCCGGCTGGGTTGGTGGTCGCCATGCCTTCAGGTTCAGGGCACTGAGAGCGACTTCCCGTTGTCCTGTTTTCCCAATTTCATGAGGTAAGGCACGGCTCTTTTGGCCCACTCACTGGCCTTGGGGTAGCTTGAGGCGTCTCCGCCGAAGCAACTCCGCAGCATCTCGGTATCGATGATGCCTGGGTTCAGCGCCACCACGGCGATGTCACCGCCAGTCTCTTGGGCGACCGCCTGGCTGAGACCTTCCACGGCATACTTCGTGGCGCAGTAGGGTGCGACTTCAGGAGATGTGCTGCGGCCCCAGCCGGAGGAGAAATTTACAATGACGCCCGAGCCGCGTTTCATCATGGGCTGGATGAGGTGACGCATCATCGAGGCGGTGCCCTTGATATTCACATCGATCACCTCACTGAATTCCTTCGCAGATACTTCCCAGATCGGGTTGCTGTGATTGATGAGGGCGGCGTTGTTCAGCAGGAGATCCGGTGCCCCGTGACGTTGCAGCACTTCCGCGCAGAAGTTCATCACATCCTCTTCATCCGCGACATTGGAGCTTTGAAAAAAGTGTGGTGCGGGGAATTCCGAACGCAGGGCGCTGATGGCTTCCGTGCTGCGCCCACATCCTGCCACGGTCCAACCTGCCCTGGCAAACTCTGCGACCATGGCGCGGCCCAGACCGCGCGTGCAACCGGTGATGACGACGTATTTGGAGGTGCTCACAAGCGGCAGGACTAAACGCAAAGCAGTGGAGCAGCAAAGAGGGAAATAAAGTAATCGCGTAGCACGGGTTGATTGGCCTTACCACCACAGCCAGAAATCATTGTGCGGACGGGATTTCGCAACGGAAGTTTCTAAATCCAGTGCGTGTGGTCTGGCGTAAAACCATTTACACCAAACCTATTTGCTCACACCATGTCCTCCATGACCACCGTGCAGACCGCCGCCACCGGACGCAAGTTTCCGAAGTTTGATCTCGCCCGTCTCCTGGGGACGGTCTTTGAGCCCACTTTCGGTCGCCGTGTGTGCATCTTGATTGATCTTCCTGACCTCGCCGAAGCGAAGGGCATGGCCTTTCTGAACAACCCGGAGCGCAAGGTGCAGCGCAAGGCCCATGAAGCTTTCTACCAAGGTCTTCATGGCGGGGTGATGGAGGAACTCGCGCTCAAGGGCGGTGAGATTTTTGCCTACGAAAAGACCGGCGGCAGCAATCTGGATCTGCCCGACCGATGTGTGGACATGGAGGGCAATGAACTGAGCCTTGAGAAGGATGTGTATTCCAAGTATGACCTCGTTCTGTGCATTTCTACCTTTAGCGCCACCGCTCCTCTCACGGCTTTTGCGAAGCAGTACGGATTCCGCGGCGCCACCCTGCACGGTCTGAATGATGTGATTCTCAGCACCGGTCTCGCAGTGGACTACAATGATGTGAGCCGCGATGCGGAAAAGCTCCGCGCGTCCATGACGAAGGCGGATTGGGTGGAAATCGATTTCACGGTGGAGGGCCACGAAGAAATGACTGTGCGCCTCGAACTGAATCGTCAGGAAGCGCAGAAGAGCCACGGCCTCTGTCAGGGTGATGCTCCAGATGTGGCGAACCTTCCCGCGGGTGAAGTGTACTTCGTGCCCACGGGTGCGGAAGGACAGTTTCCCCTGAAGTATGAAGACGGAACGCTCGGCCGTCTGACGGTCACCGGCGGCCGAATCATCAAGGCTGAGCTGATTGAAGGAAAGCAGGAGACCATTGATGAGCACAACCGGAAGCTGCAGGATGATCCCATGACCGGTGTGCTCGGTGAGTTGGGCTTTGGCACGCAGGTGTTGCCTGTCTCCGGCGCTGACATTCAGGATGAAAAGGTGCTTGGCACCTGCCATCTCGCCACCGGTCGCGATGACCATCTGGGTGGACACATCACGCCCGATCAATTCAAGCGCCGCCAGAATGCGACGCATGACGACATCCTCTTCGCCCCGCACAAGACGCCGAACTTTGACATCAAGCAGGCGCGCATGCACCGTGATGGCAAGACCACCGTGCTGATTGAGCACTTCCAGCCGGCGGAGTATCTGCGCAAGGCGTTGGAGAGCTGAGATGCTGCGCGGAGCGCAGAATGTAGAAGGCTTCTCCAGAAGCCTTTTGTGTCTGCGTTTCCCATGGCGTCCTCTTCGTGAAGGGCCCCAATGAAAGGCTTCTGGAGAAGCCTTCTACATTGAGTGCCTGCAAACCCCATCCTAAGCTCCCTTCGATGAGCAACATTTACGAGAGCGAGCGCTTGCTGAACGAATACCTGCTTTTCCACTATGGCAGCCCCACAGAGATTTTGCCGTGGGACTTCGGCCCGGTGGAAGCGCTGGGCTTCGCAGAACGCAGTGTGAATCTCCTGCAGGATCGCATGCTCATCGCCGCTCAAGGTGCTGCTGCGCTTGATCTTGGCTGTGCCGTGGGCCGTTCATGTTACGAGCTCGCTCATGGTTGTGAGCGCGTGATCGGCATCGACTACTCCCAGTCCTTTGTGAATGCGGCCGAGAAAGTGCGTGTCTCAGGCGAACTCCCCTACCAGCAGCACATCGAAGGTCGCGAAATCCGCGAACTCATTGCGAAGCGTCCCGAATGTGGCGATGCCTCTCGCATCTCTTTCGAGCAGGGAGATGCCATGAACATTCGCGCGGACATCGGAAACTTTGATGTGGTACACGCTGCTAATCTCCTCTGTCGCCTTCCTGAGCCGCAGAAACTCATCCAGCGCCTGCCCGACCTCGTGAAGCCCGGCGGGCAGCTTCTGCTCACCACGCCGTGTACCTGGTTGGAGGAGTTCACACCTTCACAAAACTGGCCTCAAGGAAGTACGTTCGAATGGCTGAAGGAAAGCCTCTCGGGCAGCTTCGAACTCGCCGAGCAGGTGGACCTGCCCTTCCTGATTCGCGAACACGCGCGGAAATATCAGTGGAGTGTGGCACTCGGCACGCGATGGGTCAGATTGTGAGCCACCGGCTCCATCGCATGAGAACCTTGTTCGTCTTTCTTTGGCTCGCGCTCCTCACGGGAACCCCCAGCCTCCACGCTCAATGGCGCCTTGCCGGCCAGTCGGAGGCCGTGGTGCTCGCGAGTGGCGCCACGCATGTACGACGTGGTGTGAGTGGCCCTGCGAACGTGGAGTTGAAGCTCGTGTTCTTTGACGCAACGAAGTGTGACCTTCGCATCATCGACCAGCCGCAGCGCTCCAGCGCGGGCTCCCTCGGTGACGTCATGCGCTCGGACAACTTCATCGCCGGATGCAATGCAGGTTACTTCAATCCAGAGTTTGGACCACTTGGCCTCGTCGTTTCCAAGGGAACGCGCGTCGGCAGCTTTCAGAAGTCGTCCCTGCTGGGCGGAGTGATCCAAGTTCGCAAGGGTCGGCCCACCCTGCTCTGGCGGGATGAGTACACAGAGCAGAAAGGCATCACGGAACTGGTACAGGCCGGGCCGCGCCTCGTGAATGGAGGCAAGCCGGTGGCCGGTCTGGAGGCCACCAAGCGCCGTGCCCGCACCTTCATCATGACAGATTGCGCCGGGAAGTGGGCCATTGGCATCTGTGATCGCGCCAGCCTGCGGGAGCTTTCGGACATCCTCGCCACACCAGCGCTCTTCCCCGAGATGGAGGTGGAGCGCGCGCTCAACTTTGATGGAGGCAGCTCCACCGGGCTGTGGTTTCGCCAGGCGGATGGAAAGGAAAGCTACAGCCGCGAATTCGCCACCGTGAGGAACTTTCTGGCCGTCATGCCACGGAGATGATATTTCACACGAATCCCGCCCTCCGGGGCGTAGTCCCTTTGATCTCACCTGTTACCAGCCATGCTTGATCCCAACGCCAAAAATTTCCTCATCGATCTCCTCAGCACTCCGAGCCCGACCGGATTTGAATGGCGCGGCCAGAAGAAGTGGGCCGACTACACCCGGCAGTTCGCGGACAAGGTGGAAAACGATGCCTACGGTAATGCTTGGGCCACCCTGGAAGGTTCCGGGAAGAATCCGCGCCGCATCATGCTGGAGTCCCACGCGGATGAGATTGGTTTCATGATCAAACAGATCAACGGCGAGGGCTTCCTGCGTCTCGACCGGGTGGGCGGCTCTGACGTGGCCACCGCTCGCGGTCGCCGCTTGGACATCCTCGGGGACAAGGGCGTGGTGCGTGGCATCATCGGAAACACGGCCATCCACATTCGTGATCGTGAAAACGAGAAAGTGCCGAAGGTGCACGAATTGTACGTGGACGTCGGTGCCAAGAATCCCAAGGAAGTGGCGGCGCTGGGCCTCCGTGTTGGCCATGTGGCCGTGTATGCCGACCAGCCTGAGTTCATCGGCGACAAATACATCGTGGGCCGTGCGCTCGACAACCGCCTCGGCGGCTTCATCATCGCCCAGGTGATGCGGCGCCTGAAGGACCGGAAGAAGCGCGTCAGCAGCACCGTGCTTGCCGTCAATGCCGTGCAGGAGGAAGTTGGAGGCCATGGCGCCAAGATGGTCACCCACCGTCTCATGCCCGATGTGGCCATCTGCCTGGACGTCACCCACGCCACGGACACGCCGAGCATCGACCGTGCCCAACATGGCGAAGTGAAGCTCGGCGAAGGCCCCAGCGTCACGCATGGCACCTGCAATCACCCCATGGTCGTCGAGCGCCTGCTCAAGGCCGCGGACAAGGTGAAGGTGAAGATCCAGCACGAATCCTCTTCCCGCTACAGCGGCACGGACACGGATGAAATCTTCCGCGTGCAGCATGGCGTGCCCAGTGGTCTCATTTCGCTCCCCCTGCGCTACATGCACTCCGTGGTGGAAATGGCGAACCTCAAGGACGTGGAGCAGGTCATCCAGACTCTCGTGGCCTTTGTGGAGAGCGTGGAGGACAAGGACGAGTTTGGGATCAAGCTGTGACCCGGTCGTTGGCTCTCTGGGGGTGGAGCGAGCGTAAGTAGTGATCAGTAAGTGGTAAGTAGAAATGCTCCGATAGGTCGAGTCGTGCTCGACACTGTCTGGTGGGCTTCTGTCAGGACTAACTACCACTTACTACTTACTGGATACTCTCCTCATGCAACCCCTCGCTCAGCTCGCCAATGGCCAGTCCGTATTGCTGCGGATGTTCACGCCGGCGGATCGGGATGCGGTGCGGGAGGCATTTCGCAGGCTCTCACCGGAGTCGCGGTACCACCGCTTCTGGGACACGCAGCAGGAGATTCCAGATTCGGTCCTCAACCGGTTCCTGAATCCCAAGCCGGGCTTGCACGAGACTTGGGCGGCGCAGCATCCTGAGGCCCCGGATGAGCCCGGCTACGGAGGCGCCTCTTTCTGGCGGAATGAGGATGAACCCTGGCGGGCGGAAATTTCCCTGACCGTGGCGGATGAGGCGCACCACACCGGCGTAGGCACCGTGCTCATGGCCGTCCTCTGGACCCGGGCAAAACGAGCGGGCATCACGGAGTTTTTCGGACACGTCCTGCCGGACAACTACGCGATGCTGGACTGGGTACGTTCCCTTGGCTCCCGGCCCCGGCTGGAGCGCGGTCAGTATGTCTTCCGGCTGGAGCTCGATGAGGCAAAGCTTCGCGCCACCCCCACGGCGGACCGGTTGAAGACCCGCCTCCGGGAGGTGGAGGACTGGGGTTTGTAGGGCTCTGGGAAAAATGGCATGCCTGGACCGCCCTCATTCCGCTTGCGGGCGGGGACGTGCGCGGCATGGTAGACGGCTCCCCCGGTCCAATCCGATGTCCGACGAAGAACGCCAGCCAGATGAACTCAGTTTTGAAGATGCGATGGAATCGCTTGAATCCATCGTGTCCTCCCTTGAGGGCGAACGCCTCCCACTGGAGGAGATGCTGCAGAGCTATGAGCGGGGCGTGAAGCTTCTCCGCGTCTGCCGCAGCCGCATCGAGACGGCCCGCCAGCGGGTGGAAATCATCACCGCGGATCTTGAGGGTCGAGGCAAGGCCACCTTGAGCGACTTCAGTGCGCTCGAAGTGCCTGAAGCAGCCTCTCCCGCAGAAGAATCCTCTGCGAAGCGCTCCGTCCGGAAAAAGCCTGCTGCACCGGAGCCCCCGGCCGGAAATGGCAGCCCGGACGAAGACATTCGTCTCTTCTAGTCCCGTCATCGACAGAACGCACTTTCCCAGCGCACGCCTCACGCTTTCCAATGCCCGACCTTCCCGCCATCAAGTCCGCCGCTGATCTCAAAAATCTGCCCCAGGAGCAGCTTCCCGAGCTTGCGGAGAAGATTCGCGAGACCCTCATCAAGACACTGGCGGAGACAGGCGGCCACTTGGGCCCGAATCTCGGCGTGGTGGAGTTGAGCATCGCCTTGCATCATGTGTTCAACACGCCGGAGGACAAGTTCGTCTGGGACGTGGCGCACCAGGCCTATGTGCACAAGATGCTGACTGGTCGCTGGGACCGCATTCACACCATCCGCCAGTATGAAGGCCTCAACGGTTTTGCCCTCCGCTCGGAGAGCGAGCACGACTGCTATGGTGCCGGTCATGCAGGCACAGCGGTGTCTGCTGCACTGGGATTTGCCGTGGGGCGTGACCTCAAGGGCAGTGACGAGCATGTGGTGTGCGTGGCGGGCGATGCCGCCTTCACCTGCGGGGTGACCTTCGAGGCACTCAACAACGTGGCAGCCCAGACCAAGAAGTTCATCCTGGTGCTCAATGACAACGAGTGGAGCATCGACCGCAACGTCGGTGCCATTGCGAAATACTTCAATCACATTGCCACCCATCCGGCGTACGCTTCACTTCATCAGACCGCTGCCGGCCTGCTGGAGAAGATTGGAGGGAAGACCATCCGCCGCCTGGCTGGCAAGGTGGAGGAGAGTGCCAAGGGCCTGTTCCTCACCACCTCCTCCCAGCCCAGCCCGACGACCTCGGTGATCTTCGAAGAGTTCGGCTTCCGTTACTACGGCCCCATTGATGGCCATGACATCCCGCTGCTCATCAAGACTTTTGAGTTTCTGAAGACGCAGAACGAGCCTGTCATTCTCCACATCATCACGGAGAAGGGGCGTGGCTACAAACCTGCGCTGGAAGACCCCGGCAAGTTCCACGGGTTGGGCAAGTACCACATTGAAACCGGTGAAACACCTTCCACCGGCACGCCCACGTACTCCGCGATTTATGCACGCAACGTCACGGACTTTGCGAAGGTGGATGAAAAGATCGTGGCGATCACTGGAGCCATGCCAGGCGGCACGGGATTGAGCGTGTTCAAGAGGGAGATCCCCGAGCGCTACTACGACGTGGGCATCGCCGAGGAGCATGCGGCACTCTTTGCGTGCGGTCTGGCGGCGCAGGGCTTGAAGCCCTTCCTTACGATCTACTCCACCTTCATGCAGCGCGCCTATGACATGATTATCCATGACATGGCGATCCAGAATCTCCCCGTGCGCCTGTGCATGGATCGTGGTGGCCTGAGTGGTGATGACGGCCCCACGCACCATGGCCTGTTTGACATCGGTTACCTGCGTCCCGTGCCCAATCTGGTGCACATGCAGCCCAAGGACGAAGACGAGTTCGTGGACATGCTGTGGACCATGGCGAACTACGACAAGGGCCCCATCGCAATTCGCTACCCGCGCGGCTCCGGCACCGGTGCCAAGTTGAAGGACAAGCCTGTGCTCATGGAGATCGGCAAGGCCGAGGTGGTGGAACCGAATGGTGAAGTGGCCCTCGTCGGACTCGGCTCCATGTTTGAGATGGCCGAGGAGACGCGAGACCTTCTTGCCAAACAGGGCATCACCGCAGCGCTGATCAATCCGCGCTGGATCAAGCCGCTTGATGGTGCGGTCCTCGAACGCTTCGCGAAGCAGTGCAAAGTCATCTGCACCTTTGAAGATCACGTGCTGCGCAACGGCTTCGGCTGCGGAGTCATTGAGCATCTGAACGACGCCGGATTGAAGACACCAGTGGTGCGTATTGGCTGGCCGGATGAGTTTATCGAGCATGGCAACGTTCCTGCTCTGCGTAAGAAGCACGGGCTCACTGCCGAGGCTGCCGTCCAGAAAATTCTGGCAGCCCTGAAGTAGTCGCAACGCCAACGTTCTTGTTTGATGCCACCGGAAAGCACTTCAACCGCCGCAGCGCCGCGTAACGACCTCAACGGACGCAGGGTGAAACATCCCGAACAGGGAGCGGTGTTCTTGATAGACACGGGTTTCAAGCGTCTCATTGGCACTCCGCAGATCTTCAATCGGCTCTTCGCTGATTGGAAGACCATCGACCTTCAGTCCGAGCTGGACAGCATCCCCAACGGTCCACCGCTCAGCGATGGTGCGGTGCTGGTGTCCGCGGAGGGCGGGGACAAGATCTACCTCGTGGATCGCGGCGTGCGCAGACTGATTGGCTCGGACGAGTTGTTCGAGAAGTATGGCTTCAACCGCAAGAAGATTGCTGTGGTGCCGCCTCTCGTGCTGGAGAGTGTGCCCGCTGGACGTCCGCTTTCGGCGTGAGCGTGTTGGAGGTGATGGTGGTCTGCGCCATTACGGTTCCGGCACCTTGGTGAACCCAATTTGAAAGATGGGAAGTCCGAGGACACGCGAGTCCTTGCTGTCGGATTGCTTTTGCGCAGGGGTGCAGGTGATGGAGAGAATCTGGCCGCCGTTATCCCTGAAGTATCCTTTCTTGAGGCGGTATGCCAGACGCCCGTGACCGGTACTACTGGGCAGACGTTTGAGGGGACGGCCATTCCAATAGAGCCGCACGTCGTCTTTCTGGGGATGTGTCAGCTGCCCGAGGTGCAGCGAGATTGCGAACTCTGCACGGGGAATGTCCAGCCGCACGGAGGCGGCGACGGTGCACCATCGGAAGCGCTGCCCCCGCCACTCTTCCACATCGTAGAAACCTTCGAGTGTGTTGCGCGGCACATCGCCAAGGCGTAACACACCGTCCGATGGTACGGATATGCTGGTGGGACTTGCGGTGCCGTTGGTTTCCTCGTGAAGCATCTCTTCCAGAGACAGGTCGCCACAGTACTGCCAGCATCTCTGGAAGGCAGCGTACTGGGCCTCTGCATCGCTTCCTGCAAGCGCGAGAACCACCCGGGACTTCCAGTAGCGCAGCCGCGCACGCCACAAGGGAGAAGGCGAGGGCAGCATGCTCTGCATCAGGGCCAGGGCTTGTGTCCGGTTCCCTGCACGCCGATCGCGCAAGCTCTTCCACGCGGCGCGCCTGCTTGCCTTGCGAAGGGAGGCGTCTGAATGAGGGGTGACCAGTGCACCTCCAACATTCACAGCGGGATGGTCTCTGAGATGAAGTTGTTCATAACGGCGATACTCCCGCGCGTAGTCGAAAGTCTCGTCGAGATCTTCGGCATTGTAATGCGTTACGACCGCATGCGGTGTGTGGCCCAGCCGTGAACCTTGATCTCGAAGCCGGGCACCCACGGGAATGACCGAGTAGCGGTGGTATCGGGCATCCAACCCTCCCACGGCTTCATAGGCGGAACGACGCAACAGGAACCCACGTTTGGTGAATTTGCGCCAATCGTTCTCGTCACTCAGAATCTTGAAGTCGTCCTCATACATGCGTGCCTCGATGCGCTGGGCCCATTGCGTTTCCTCGCAGGGGAGGGTGCGCACGCAGGAGCCGTCCAGATTTCGGGCGTTCACATCGGCCAGCAGCCTCTCCAGGGTGTCCGGAGCGGCGATGACATGAGCTTCTGTGAAGAACAGCCAGGCGCCGCGTGCGTGTTTTGCCGAGTGTGCATACATCGCGGCCTCGTTGGTTGTGTCCAGATGCAGGAACCGGTCTGCAGGACCGAGCTCTTGTTTCACGCGGTGTTCCAACAACGCGTCCTTGCCGTTTCCCGTGATGATGATTTCGATTTGTTCCCGCGGCAGCGTTTGCCCCTCGCCCCAGCTCTTGATGCACTCCAGGATCCGTCCGCGCGGAAAACTCGTGGTGAACACGACGGAGACGAGGGGCTCTGGCATGGACGCAGACATGGGGGTGACGGAACACAGCATGGATCGCCGTGATGACAACTCTCAAGCAATTCGCAGCCACATTGCCATCTTGACCATGTTCGCGTCACCACCGATCAACGTTCCATGGACGCAGAGACCCCTGGACAGCTCTTTGAGATTTCCGTCACGGATGCGGAGCGTGACCAGCACGTTCTTTTTCCTGAGACCCTGCGCCTGGCGACACTGCTGCTCCATACCCGGGGGTATGTGATTCTGCGTGGTGGCATGCCGGTGCAGATCGCGGAGGAGGCTGCGGAGCGGTTTCGCCAGATCCACGCTGATTGCATGGCCAGCCGTGAAGGGGATGGCTGGTGGCAGGTGGGGCACCAGACGAAGGCAGTCTTTTGGGAAAGGAATCACCGCTGGCGCATTTTTCCCAAGCTGACAGGGGCTTTCGCCAATGAGTGGATCCTCGCGAACCCCTTCGCCCTGCAGATTTTGGAGCAGCTCCTCGGAGAAGGAATCTACTGCAAGTTTGTCTCCAGTGACACTTGCATGAAGGGGACCACGCTCCAGTCGCCCCATCGGGAAATGGGTGGCGGGAACACTTGGGAAGCCCAGTCTTTTATCGTCAATGTGCCGCTGGGTGTTTGCGGGTTGCACAATGGCCCTCTCGAAGTGTGGCCCGGTGGAAGCCACCTCTGGCGAAATGAGCTGCTGCGCCGTCTGGAGGTGAATGATGATGTGCAGGACGGACGGAATCCGGAGTTCGAGTGGTTCGCCACGCTCTTCCCTTCCCGAAAAGTGGAGCTGTTTCCCGGGGACCTGCTCATCCGGGATCCGGGCTTGATGCATCGCGGCACCGTCAATGAGAGTGAGCAACCCAGGAGCATGCT
Organism: Roseimicrobium gellanilyticum; assembly: GCF_003315205.1. NCBI lineage: Bacteria > Pseudomonadati > Verrucomicrobiota > Verrucomicrobiia > Verrucomicrobiales > Verrucomicrobiaceae > Roseimicrobium > Roseimicrobium gellanilyticum. The sequence goes on from NZ_QNRR01000005.1 coordinate 371,228, forward strand.
GACCATTTCCTACTTCCGCGAGGGCTTCACACATGACTATGGCAACCCCGAGCACAATCTTGATCGGGAGCTCTGGGAGATGCTGGAGCCTCGGGTGAAGCGGCTCTTTGCTTATGTGTTCGAAGGTGGAGTTCCGACGGTGCGCCCGCCTTCCACGTCGCCCCAGATGACGGATGCCCAAGTCAGCCCTTTGTGGGAAGACTGACATTGTCAGAACTACGTTCCGACTTTGTGCCTTTCGCCAGACGCAACGCTCCTTCCATGAATCCGAGCGCGTGGTGGTAGCGGATCAACCACGCGGGACTGGTTCCTTTGCCGAAGAAATACTGCCGGGGCATGAGCAGAAGCACGCGGACCATCTCTTCAACCGCCCACCACAGGCTGCGATTCCGGTTTCGCGGTGTGAGCGGTTCATGATGGGATAGCAGGCGGAGATATCCCTCCACCAGGCCGAAGCCGTGGTGGAGACTGCACTGGTAGTGCAGTGTGGTCCGCGATCTGGTGATCACGTGACGCAGGTGGAGATCCGGAGTATACCAGACCTCCCATCCGGCATTGCGGATGAAGAATACCATTTCCGAGTCCTCTCCCGCGTGCACATCACGAGGACCACGACCGACCAGGCGGCCCCGGTCGAGGAAGCCGCTGCCCATGAGTGCTGAGCGGTTCAGGATAAGACCCGCGCCACAGGGAGCCGGCCGTCCCCGGTCGGGGAGGCGGCGGGGCTCCTCGCCGAAGTTTTGATGTGCCAGGCTGTCCGCATGGTCCATGCACCAGAGCGGTGTATCAGGAGGCCACACGATTTCATTCCGCCCTGCAAAGGCGCCGGCATAGGGTTGCGATTCCGCGAAAGTACTCGCCTGATGCACCCAATCCGGAGCCAGGAGACAGTCGTCATCCACCATGGCCACCCAGGTGGCACTGCTGTGGCGTACACCGGTGCAGCGGGCGTAGGCGACTCCGGGCCGTGGCTCGTCCACGACACGCAGCAAAGGAATGCGCGAATCCTGCGCGTAGCGTTCAGCGACGGAGTTGGTTTCATCCGTGCAGGCATTGGTGACCACCAGTACGTCCCAGCGGACGATCGCCGGGACCTGCTGCATCGCGATCGCCTCCAGCGTCGCTGCGAGGGACGGGGCGCGATTGTGCGTGCAGATGATCAGCGTGAGCTGTGTGACGTGACCTTCAGCCATGCAGATGGAAGCATGGTTGGTTCAACAGAGGTGTGCCACAACATTCAATGCTCAAACAGGGGGCTGAGCCTGGCCGGGTGGAGTCACTGTGGGCTTCTGGTTTTCGGCAAGGTTGAGCGTGTAGTCCACGAGCCACAAGGGGCGGCGTTTCACTTCCGCGTAGGTGCGACCCAGGTACTCTCCCAGCAGGCCGGCCGACAGCGAGATGACGCTCAGGTTGAGCAGCAGCAGGAAGAGCAGCGTCATGAAGCCGGGAGGCGCGTGTTTGCCGAACATCAGCAGAACAATCTGCACCGGCACGAGGGCCAGCGTGAACAACAACACGAGCGCGCCAAAGGCGGAGAAGAGGCGCAGCGGCTTGAGTGAGAACCCAAAGACGGCATTGGCCATTACGCTCACGAGGCCGGCGATGAATCCCGTGCCACCGACAAGCCGGCCTTCCTGGCCGAACTGCCTGCCACGCCGCACATACGGGATCCCGAGCTGCTTGAAGCCCAGCCAGTGGATCATGCCGCGTACGTAGCGGTTTGATTCAGGCAACTGGATGAAGGCGTCCCGCACCCGACGGGAAATGAGCCGAAAGTCCCCGCTGTGCGCGGGCATGGGATGATCGGAGAGCCAGCGGATGGCGCGCATGGCCCACATGGTGATCGCGATGCGCCAGGCAGGCTCTCCCGTGCGTCGGCTGCGCACGCCGTAGACGATCTCGTAGCCCTCGTCCCAGTGCTTCAGGAAGTCGGCAATCATCTCGGGTGGATCCTGCAGATCCACGTCGATGACCACAATCGCCTGGCCACGGGCCAGCGTCATGCCTGCGGTGATGGAGTTTTGGTAGCCAAAGTTGCGGCTCAGGCGCACGTACTTCCACTGGGGATCCTGCCGGGTGATGTCCTGCATGATCTTCTCCGTTCCATCCGTGCTCCCATTGTCGGTGACCAGCACTTCGTACGTCCTGCCAAAGCCTTGCAGAAGTTTGTTCAGTTCTTCCCTCGCGAGCGGCAGGGCCTGTTCTTCGTTATACACAGGCACGACTACTGTCAGCACCGGTCCGTCATTGGAATCTGGAGCACCGTTCATGGTCAGTTGAGAATTGTGAGGTGGACGGAAGGTGTGTGGGGCTTGGAGTACTTCACTCGAGAGAGCAGGTGAAAACACGGAAGTTGAGGATGCGCGGTTCTCCGCGAGGCGAGGGCAGTCCACCGCCTTCCACATGGAGTTGGCAGACTTCGTTCGGCAGCAGTGGTCGGGACAGCTTGAGCTGCAGCTCAGCGTAGGTGTGGATGTGAGTGCTTGCCAGCACTTCACCGTCCTTGGCGCGCACCTCCAGGGTGGCTCCGTCTTCTCCCGCACCGGGTCCACACTCCACGGTAAGCCGGAGAGTCTCAACGGATGTCGACCAGATGCCAGGCTTGATTTCCGCATCGTTGGTCACCCACCGGAAGGTTTTGCCATCGTATCGCTCCAGAGGATGCCAGTTTTCACCCAGCACTGTTCCCGGTTCTGTAACGTCTGATCTTTTCCGTGCGGGGAAGGCCCGTTTCACGGTGCCGGCGCGGTAGGCCTTGAGCACCGGGGGGGCAGTCGCACCAGGCTCGACTGCGGCGAAGTGGAAACGAAAGCTCTGCAGGCGTTGGGGATCGAGTGGGAGCTTCACCTGTGTTCTTCCCTCCTTGGGCAGGCGGATCTTCGCGACTTCGGCTCCTTGATCATTGTGGATGGAGAAGTCCATGGCCAGCTTCTCATAGTCCGAGTCTGGCTTGATACTGAGCGAGAGGTCGAGGCTCGTCCGGCCCGCGGGATTCACCCAGATGGTGGCATCGTTCTGGAACTCGCGAGATAGCCTCTCGTTTTTGGAGATCCGGCGTTCACCCCACCTCTCGCCGAGCAAGACACCGGGAGTGAAATCAAAGACGTCAGGCGTGCCGTCGCTCCATTTGGGTAAGCGGAAGATGGGAAGCGGGTTGATGACACCGGGATGCAGAAGATTCAGCGGACGATACAGACGCGCGGCATCGGGGGCTTCGGCGATGAGCGCTGGCGGCAGCTCCGTGATCAGCCGTGTGGTGCCGTCATAGGAAAGGCGGAAGGCCACGAGGTTCTCGTATCCATATTCCCCTGAGACGATGAATTCATGGGTGGGAATGATTCCCTTGGGGCCAATCTTGCCAGTGACTTCCGTGGAGCTGCCATTCACAATGTAGGACGGAGCGCCCAGCACCAGCTCGCTGACGCGGTTCATGTGATAGAGGCCGCCCAGAGGGCTGGAGATACCGTCATCAAGGACGAACAGCACGGCACTGCCGGGTTCCAGTCGCGGAGACAGCGAGTGGATCTGTTCGAAGACGGAGGTCACCTTTTCGAAGGTGATGCTGGAAATGCGCCTCTCGTATTGCTGGGAGGTGAAGGTGGCGATGCTGGTGACGCCTGCGATGCCTGCGATGAGCAGGCTCGTTCCGGCACCTCTCCAGCGTACCGGCAGGAAGGAACCGGCGAGGCACACCAGCGCCGCAAAACAGACCGACTCTCCGGCAGAGGCCAGGAAGTGCGTGCGGAACAAATGAGGGATGTGCAGAAACGGGAGGAAACCGAAAATCATCGCACCGCCCGCGGCCAAAGCCGCGAACAAAAGTGCCTTCCGTGACGGGCCAGTGGGCTCTGCAGTCGCCAACCGGGGCGCCAGCCACAAGACCAGCAAGACCATGACAGATACCCCTGCAGCAGCAGGCCAGTACTCCCACAAGGCACCCCGCAAGTTGAAGTACTCGAGGAAAGCCGTCAGGTGGACCTTGATGGCCGTGGCGATATCGATGTGGCCATGGCTGCCCTTCGTCTGACGCAGCTGGTAGACGTCGCCACCTTTGGAGAGAAGAAACTGAACGAAGCGGCTGGCAAAGAGCGCCACGGTGCCATTCCATGCGAAGAACCAGAGAAATCCATGCCTGCGGTCCTGCCAGTAACGGTAGACCAGGAATGACAGGACCCCTGCCAGTGGGAAGAGTCCTTCCGTGCCCAGAAGGGCCACGCCCAGAGAGAAGCATGCGGCAAAGAGCAGCACTCGGCTGCGGCGTCGGCTGGACACCAGAAACAACCATGTGGCCAGCAGGATGAAGCACAGCGGACCCCAGTAGAGGCTGGTGGTCCACATGATCATGAAGCGGGAAAGGTCCCCGCGATTCAGAACCATCATCACACCCGCAGCCACGGGAAGGATGCGGTCCTTGGGAAGCAATTCGCGAACCACGCCCATCAGGAAGACACCGTTCGCAAGGCACAACAGCGAGGCCACGATGAGCTGCCCCTCAATCCGGTCAGGGGTGAGCTGGCGTCCGAGCCAGTAGTAGATCATGTTGAGGGGACGGCTCAACCCCTTGTCAAACCCGGATGACCAGACCTCGCTGCGAAGCATCTGAATCTCATCACCACCACCCCAGAAATGGATCGTGAGAGGGATGAAGAAGGTGACTACGGTGACGCCGGCCAGCAACAGGATGGTGAGAACCCAGCGCCAGGCGTGCCAGGGTTCCGGCGCGGCGACTGTGAGCGATTCTTCCTTACCAGCCATACGGTTCCAAAGAACCAGCAGTGCGAGTGTTCCCACGGGGAAGCCAATCATCCAGGGCCACCCCATCAGAATCGGGGAGTGCCGTAGGAAGATCAATGGAAGGGCGAACCAGACGAGGAGCAGGAGCACCATGCCCAGATCAAGAGCCAGCTTTCGGGTAAAGAATTTCGATGGTTCCGCCACACGTTCCATAATTAGCGCCCAGGAGAGAGCGGCGCACACAAAGCATTTTCGGCTCATAATTCAAGCCATCCCGGTCCGGAGATAATTTTCATTCATATGCGGCCACAGCTTCCACAGGCGCGATTCTGAACGTCTCTTCACAACTCATCCACGTTTGTGCTTTGTACTTGGTCCGGACCGTGCCATGGATCTCCCGAGGCTCTCCTGTGAACATTCTTTTCGCCAACTACGGCCAGTCTGACAATAACAGCGCATATCACATCGTCGGCTTCGCGAGTGGTCTGGCTGCCCGTGGTCACGACGTCTGCGTGGCGGTGGCAAAGTCCGTGCCGGACGGGCAGTTTGAGTCGGTGGGTGGTTTCCGCATGGCGTCCCATCGTACGGCTCTGAAGACGGGCTTTACCTTTGCAGATGGTCGTTCCGCGGATGTCCTTCACGTCTGGACGCCGCGGGAGACGATGAGGCTCTTTGCCAGCGCGCATGCTGCGGCGTGGGGGCATGCCTCGCTGGTGGTGCATCTGGAGGACAATGAGGAGGCGATCTTTGAAAGGTTCACGGGCTGCTCGCTGGAAAAGGCCTGTACGCTTGATGAGCCCTGGCCCAAGGGCCTCATCCACCCGGTTCACTACCGCGGCTTTTTGAAGTCCGCTCAGGGGGTTACCATGGTACACCGGTGCCTGGAGCCGCTTGTGCCTTCGGAACTTCCGAGGCAGGAAATCGTTCCCGTGATGGACTTCCGCTTCTTCACCAACGGGGGGGAAAGTCACGCCCTTCGCCGGGAGCTCGGCATCGCCCCGACAACGCGGGTCGTCGTTTTTAATGGCAACGATCACGCTGCTGCCGCTCTGGATATTCGCCAGCTCTATGAGGCGGTGGATCTGCTGATTGAGGAGGGCATGGATCTGGCATTCGTGCGCACGGGGCACGTCCTGCCTGCGAACTACGACGGCCTCCATTTCCGTCCCGGCTCCCGTTGCCATGAACTGGGGTTCGTGGAGCGGGGCATGGTCCCTGAAATCATGAGCCTGGCAGACGTAGCCGTGCAGCCCGGGGATGGTGATTATTTCAATGCCCACCGGCTTCCGGCCAAGGTCCCGGAATACCTCGCCATGGGCAAGCCGTTGGTGATGGGTGAAACAAACATCGGCCGTGAGCTTGCTGCGGCGGATGCGGCATTGATTCTTCCGGGCATGTCGCCTCGTCAGATGGCTGATGCCATTGCCCGGTTGTTGAACGCGCCCACCGAAACCGCAGCCATGGCGGTGCGAGGGCGTGAGTTTGCACGGAGCCGGTTTTCGAGGGATGCGGTGATTCCGCTGTTGGAAAGGTTCTACCAGAAGTGTCTGCCGGCACCGGCGGTGACACGACCTCAAGTAGGCTCCTGTCAGCTTCGCCGCTGATGCCCTCGAAGGAGTGGGGCCTGCACTTTCGGATTTACCAAGTTCTCTACGAAAGCAACGCTGCCCATGACTCGCCCTCGCTTCAGTGTTGTCATTCCCACGCGCAATGCGGAAGCGACTCTGGGAGCCACGTTGAGGACCTGCCTGGAGCAGGAGTTCGAGGACTACGAGATACTCGTCTCCGACAACAGCGCCACGACTGCCACACAGGAGCTGCTCGCAGGTATCAATTCTTCCAGGATTCGCTGCGTGCGACCGGACAGGACACTGTCCATGCAGGAGAACTGGGAGTTTGCCGTGGAGCAGGCGCAGGGAGAGTTCGTCCTGGTGTTGGGCAGCGATGATGGTCTCATGCTGCATTCTCTCAGGGAATTGGACCGTCTCTTGAGAATGCTGGACACCAAGCTGCTGCGCTGGGACTCCGTATGCTACCACTGGCCGACCGTGCCCGTCCAGGCGCAGCTCCCACCGAATGCGCTTCTGCTGCCATTGAAGCAGATGGATTCCTATCATCCCATTCGCTGGAGGGATTCGCGAGCCGTGATGTTGGACGCAGCCCATGGAAGGGTGAGCTACGCCGAACTTCCCACGGTGTACTCCTCAGCCGTGCACCACAGCCTTCTGGATGAATTGAGAAAGCAGACCGGCAAGGTCTTCCATGGTGACTGCCCGGATGTGTACAGCGGATTTGCCCTGGCACACCTTGTGAAGCGTTATTGCTCCCTGGATGCGCCCCTGTCCATCAATGGGCTCTCAGGTGTGAGCAACGGCGTGGCGACCATCTTCTTGAAGAACAGCTCTCCGATCGCAGAGGACTTTAACGCATTGAACCATGCGAGAAAGGCCGGACGTGGATGGCAGGAGTGGATTCCTGATCTTTCCCTGTTTTCCACCTGCAGCGCGCACTCGTTTCAGTGTGCCAAGGAGCGCTTGTTTCCCGAGGATGCAGAACTTTCAATGTGTCGCAGGGAGCTGGCGCAGCGCGTCATGCGCGAGTATCGCTCAGCGAGTGAGACCGAGTGGCAGATGGTGCGTGGAGCCGTGCGAAAGAGCATGGTGGATGACGCCTCGCTGCTGGCGTGGTTTGACTCGGAATACGCGGATAAATCACTGGCTGCCTGCCCGCCAGCGGATCGGTACCCGCTGAAGCACTATGGGGGTGCGTACATGCAACTGGATGCCGCGGAGTTTGGTGTGAAGGACGTGTGGGAGGCGGCTCTGCTGTGCGAAAAACTGCTGGGCTATCGCCAGGAGGGCATCAATGCACACCTGAAGGCAGACGGTGCTACAGCGCTGGAGAGATCGAAGACAAACAATGGTGCCGTGCCCGGAGCGCCGCGCGAGGGTCTGTATCAGCAGGAGACCGAAGTTGCGATTCTGAAGATCCTCGCTGGAAAGGTGACACGAAAAACCTTCATCGATGTAGGTGCGGAGAAGGGCTCCTTTGCCAGGGAATTTCTGAAGCTGGGATTTGACGGCGTATTGTTTGAGCCCTTTGCAACGCACCTGCCCGTGCTGGAAAAATTGGTGTCCGGCACGCGCTCCAAGGTGTTGCCTCTGGCGATCGATGCCACGGATCACGAAGGTCAATTGCATATTGCAACGGATCAGGCGGGGCAGCCGCTGGAGTATTTTCATTCCCTGCAGCCAGCGCCATCCGCGACGAACTTTTTTCACGGCGCGGCAGTGCCAGTCACCTGCCGTTCTCTGGAGAGCCTGGTGCGTGAAGGGACGATTGCGCGAGACGTTGGGATCTTGAAGATCGATACCGAGGGCAACGATTTGCGAGTATTGCAGGGCATGGGACCCGTGCGTGCGGAGGTCTTGATGTGCGAATACGTGACCCCCAGATTGTATCCCGACTGGTCATGCTCATTTCCTGAGGGAGTGATGGATGCAGCCAAAGCGATGGGGTATGAACATTGCATAGCGGTGAGCCGCTTCGACGAGCATGAGGTGGTGGAAAACGATCCAGTTCACTTTGTGGACGGTCAGTGGGGTAATCTTATCTTCATTTCCGATGCGCTCCTGCGCTCCGCTCAGAAGGAGATCGACGACATCCAGCGTTATGTGCATCGTGAGCATGTGAAAGCCTGTCTGCGAGATCACCAGGTCCTTCTGGAAAAGGAGGCCCGCATCCAGGATCAGGCGACAGTCTGCCTGGATCAGCAGAGACGGCTGGATGAACGCAGAGCCAAGATCGAAGAGTTGAAGGTCAAGAACGCAGTCCTGAAAGAAAAGAATGAGCGCCTGCGCACACGCTGCTGATACCGCTGTTTGCAGCTTCACGTTTGTGCGAATGCTCTCCACAAGTATCGACCAGAAGTGACATCTCAGACGATATTGATATCACCACTCATGACTCGTCCGCGCTTCAGTGTTGTCATTCCCACTCGCAATGCAGCAGTGACCCTGGAGGCAACACTGAAGACCTGCATTGAACAGGACTTTGAAGATTATGAAATTGTCGTGTCGGACAACGGCGACACCACTGCCACGCAGGAACGGATTGAGGGCATCAATTCTCCGAGGATTCGCCGCGTTCGACCGGATCGAACGCTGGCCATGCAGGAGAACTGGGAGTTTGCCGTGGAGCAGGCGCAGGGGGAGTTCATCCTGGTGCTGGGCAGTGACGATGGCCTGATGCTGCATTCGCTCAGGGAATTGGATCGACTCCTGAGAAAGCTGGATACGAAACTGCTGCGTTGGGATGCCGTGTGCTACAACTGGCCAAACCTGCCTGTGCAGGAGCATGCGGCGCCCAACACCTTGCTGCTTCCCTTGAAGCAGGTGGGCTACTACCATCCCATCCGCTCACGCGACTCACGGCAGGTCATGCTGGACGTGGTCAATGGCAAGATCAGCTATGCCGAGCTGCCCACGGTGTATGTGTCCGTTGTGCATCGCAGTCTGTTTGATGCCTTGCGGAAACGGACCGGAAAGGTATTTCATAGCGATTGCCCGGATGTGTACAGCGGATTTGCCCTGGCTCATCTGGTGAGGAAGTATTGGACGGTGGATGCGCCCCTATCCATCAGTGCGCTTTCAGGCGCCAGCAACGGAGTGGCAGTGCTCTACCTGAAGAACCAGTCCAACATTGCGCGGGATTTCTCGACGCTCAACCAGTCCCGAAAAACGGGTCGCGACTGGCCAGCATGGATACCTGATCTTCCGATCTTCAGTTCGTACAGCGCGGAGTCGTTCCATTGTGCCAAGGCGGCGTTGTTCCCGAACGACACAGAGATGCAGGTGGATCGACAGCAATTGGTGCGATTGGCCATGAGCGAGTATCGCTCGGCAGACGAGACCGAGTGGCAGATGTTACGCGAAGTCGTGCGGAAGAGTACGGCGGACGACGCTGCGCTGCTGGCGTGGTTTGACGCGGAGTACGGAGGCAAATCGCTCGTGACCTGTCCCCCTGCACCGCTGCATCAGTTGAAACGGTACGGTGGTCCCTACATGCAGCTGGATGCGGCGGAGTTCGGCGTGAAAGACGTGTGGGAGGCGGCGCTGTTGTGCGAAAAGGTACTGGGTTATCACCGCGATGGAATCAACGCGCACGTGCACCAAGAGCAGATCGCCAGTCCTTCAAGCGTATCTGTGGCCGCTGGCACTGCCAGTCCCGGTCCGGTCGCTGTCGATACTCCGCGCGATGGTGTGTACCAGCAGGAGACGGAGGCGATGTTGCTGAAGAGCCTCGCTGGAAAGGTGACACGGAAGACCTTCATCGACGTGGGTGCAGAAAAAGGTTCTTTTGCCAGGGAGCTTCTTGAACTTGGGTTTGACGGCGTGTTGTTTGAGCCCTTTTCAGCCCACCTGCCCGTGCTGGAGGAGTTGGTGTCCCACACCCGTTCCAAAGTATTTCCCTTCGCGATCGATGCCACGGATCACGAAGGTCGGTTGCACATTGCCACGGACGAGGCCGGGCAGCCGCTGGACTACTTCCATTCTTTGCAAGCAGCTCCATCGGCGACACTCTTCCATCATGACGAAGGAGTGCCGGTCATTTGCCGCTCCCTGGAGAGTCTGGCACAGGAGGGCGTGATAGCCCCCGAGGTTGGAGTTTTGAAGATCGACACCGAGGGAAATGACCTGCGAGTGCTGCAGGGGATGGGAGTGGTGCGCGCGGAGGTCCTGATGTGCGAGTACGTGACTCCACAACTGTATCCAGATTGGTCGTGCTCCTTCCCTGATGCCTTGATGGCCGCAGCCAGAGCCATGGGATATGAGCACTGCATTGCAGTGAGCCGCTTCGATGAGCATGAAGTTGTGGAACTCGATCCCGTGCATTTTGTGGATGGGCAGTGGGGCAATCTCATCTTCACCTCCGCAGCGATACTGCATTCTGCCCGAATTGATGTGGAAAAAATTCGTGCATGTCGACAGGAACATCACGTGAAGCTCTGTTTCAGGGAGCACTTGGAACTCTTCCAGAAAGAAGATATGATTCAGGACCAGGCGAGGCAGCTTCACGAAAAGGAGGCTGTCATTCGTCAACTGGCCGATGCCCTTGAGAATTTGCAGACAGAGCTGGGTGCGAAACATGCCAAGATCGCGGAACTCAAAGACAAGGTCACGCTGCTCAAGGAAAAAAACGAAAACCTGCGAATGAAGCGCTAAGAAGCGGTTGGTCTATTCGTCAACATATGACAGTAGACCCGGCGCCGCGGAAGCGGCGGAGAAAACGTTGTGGCCCTGCCACGGCATTTTTGTGAGCTGCTCGAAATGGAAGATCCAACATACGCCTCGCTCTCCCCCATGCAGAAGGGGATGCTCGCAGACCATCTGAGGCATGCCGAACCCGGGTTGGACCTGCTGCAGATTTTCTGTGAAGCCCACGAGCGACTGGACCCAAAGATCTTTGAGCAGGCATGGAATGTAGTGGTGAACAGGCATGATCTCCTGCGAAGCCGGTTTCTTTGGGAGGAGGTGGATGAGCCAGTGCGGGAAGTGTTGCCGAGCATCCGGATGCCTTTTGTCGAGCTGGATTGGAGGGACTCTTCAGGAAGGGAGCAGTCGGCCCGTTTCGAAGCTTTCTTCCGGGAGGATCGCCGCAGTGGCATGTCACTCACTGAGGCTCCGCTCCTGCGCATGACATTGGTCCGCATGGGCAGGAAGTTGTGGAGATGGTGTCTCACCATCCATCACCTGCTTCTCGACGCGCGCGGCATGCTCCTGCTGCTGGATGAGCTTTACCCTGTCTATGAGAGCCTGCTGGCAGGGACCGAGCCGGTGCTCCCGCCCGCGTCACATTTCGGTGACTATGTGGCGTGGCACAGGCAGCAGGACTGGTCTTCGGCGGAAGCCTGGTGGCGCCAGCAGCTTTCCGGATTCATCAAACCGACCCCGGCTCCTTTTCAGAACATGCAGGGGTGTGGTGAAGGTGATTGCTGGGGCGACCACCTCGTGGAACTCCCGGCGCGAGTGACACGCGGACTCGCGGGGCTTGCCGCGCGCGCCGACGTGACGCTCAATACCGTGCTGCAGGGCGCGTGGGCGCTGGTCCTGGGCAGATGCAATGGGGAGGGCGATGTGGTGTTTGGCGCTGTACGGGCCTGCCGCAAATCCAATGTTACCTCCGCGCCCACGTCGGTGGGGCTTTTCGTCAATACCCTCCCGGTCCGTGTGGACATCTCCCCGGAGAACGAGCTGATTCCGTGGCTTGGGTCATTGCGCAGACAATGGAGGGCGATGGGTGCTTTTGAGAATGTGCCACTCTCCCATGTGCAGAGATGGAGCGAGGTGCCGCGTGGCGAGCGTCTCCTTGAGTGCATTTTCAACTACCAGGAACCCAGTTGGGACAAGGTACTGGGAAGCCGGGGCGGAGCATGGCGTCGCCGCCGTTTTGGACTTCGATGCCAGACGTCTTATCCACTGACTCTCGATGTCTATGGAGGTGGTGGCTCGCTGGAGTTGAATCTGGTGTATGATCGCCGTGCACTCAGCGCGGACTCCATCAGCCAACTGATGAAATGCCTGGAGGAGGTGCTTGCCAGCATGGCGTCATCTCGTGGAGGCCGACTTGGGGACATTGAAATGGTGAGCAAAGCCACGAGGCACCAAGTCGTCACGGCCTGGAACAAGACCGCGCGTCGCTATCCGAAGAAATGTGTCCACGAACTCTTTGAGCTGCAGGCGAAACGGATGCCGGATGCCGTGGCGGCAACAGTCAATGCGGAGTCCATCACCTATTACAAGCTGAACCTCCGGGCCAATCGCCTGGGACGTCATCTGCGCCGTCTGGGCGTGGGACCGGGTACGATGGTGGCTGTCTGCCTGGAACGCTCACTGGATCTGCTCGCCGCACTCCTGGGGGTGATGAAGGCGGGAGGCGCCTATGTGCCTCTGGATCCTGAATATCCCACAGAGAGACTTGCCTTCATGCTTGAGGACACGGGTGCGCCGCTGGTGCTGACGGTTTCCCGCCTTGCGTCGCGTCTACCTGCCACTGTGGCGAAAGTGGTCTTGCTGGACACGGATTGGCCCGAGATCAAACTCCAAAGCAGCGACGGCTTCCAGAGTCTTGTCGACGCGGAGTCTGTTGCTTATGTCATCTACACCTCAGGATCCACGGGCCGGCCCAAAGGGGTGGTGGTGCCCCATCGGGGAATTGCGCGCCTGGTGATCAATGCCGACTACGCAAGCATCTCCGCTGACGACGTGTTCTTGCAGGCGGCTCCGGTGTCGTTCGATGCCTCCACATTCGAGATTTGGGGTGCCCTGCTTAATGGTGCACGCGTTGAGATTCTTCCAGCGGGCAGATTCGCCATTGAGGATCTCGCGAGGTTCATCCAGGCGCAGCGAGTCACGACGATGTTCGTCACCACAGCGTTGTTCCAGCAGTTGACGGAGCTCCACAGTGATGCGCTGGGAGGAGTAAGACAGCTCCTTACCGGTGGGGAGACCATGCCGGTGGAGACCATGCGTCGGGCGTTGCAGAGCCTGCCAGGTACCCGCATCATCCATTGCTACGGCCCCACGGAAAACACCACGTTCACGACGTGTCTTGCCATTGAGTCCGTGGACAAGGACGCGGGTTCCATTCCCATCGGACGTCCCATTGCCAACACCTCCGTCTACGTACTTGACTCCCAACTTCGGCCCGTGCCTCCCGGCGTGCCTGGCGAGTTGTATGCGGGCGGAGATGGCCTGGCGCATGGCTATTTGAACCGGCCAGAATTGACGGAGGAGCGTTTCATCACGCACCCGTTGGGCAGTGGGAGTGTGGGTCGGCTCTATCGGACGGGAGATGTGGTGCGCTGGTTGCCGGACGGCACGATCGACTTCATTGGCCGCGTCGATCATCAGGTAAAGATCCGTGGTCATCGGATCGAACTCGGAGAGATTGAGTCCGCACTCTGCAGTCATGGGGACGTGCGCGATGCCGTGGTGCTGGTGCGTGAAGAATGCCCAGGCAACAAGCGACTCACGGCCTTCTTGTCGCTCTTCCGGAAACTGTCCATTCGCGAGATCCGAAGGTACCTGGAGAGCAGGCTGCCGGCTTACATGATTCCATCCGTTTTCGTGCCATTGGAATCGCTGCCCTTGAATTCAAATGGGAAGGTGGATCGCAGAGCGTTACTCGCTCTCCTGATGACGAAGGAGTCGGAGACTGGTGACGATGCCCAGGAGGCTGTGACAAGGGTGGCGCCCAGGACAGAGACGGAGGACATCGTGGCCTCCATCTGGTCTGAAGTGCTGGAGATACCCCTGGTTGGTATGCAGGATCACTTCTTTGAACTTGGAGGTCATTCTCTGCTCGCCATGACGACCGTTTCGAAAGTGCGCAAGGCACTGCACAAATCCTTCCAGGTGCGTGTTCTGTTTGAGAATCCGGTGCTCGAGGACTTCTGCATCGCCTTGCAGAAGGTTGGATTGGGAAGTGCTGATGAGCTGACGACACCCATCACGAAGGTTGCCTTAAAAGGGCCTCCTCAGGCGTCGTCCTTTCAGGAGCGAATCTGGTCTGGCTACCTACACCGCAAGCCCGACGATGCAGCCAATCTGCTGGTGTGCTTCCGCCTGAAAGGAGCACTGGATGTAAAGGCCCTCGAGCAGAGCCTGACGGAAGTCGTGAGGAGGCATGACATCTTGCGCACCCGGCTGGAAGGGCAGCAGGGAAGAATGGTCCAGAACATCGCTCCTGCGGAACCGGTGACGGTGGAAGTCCTTGCTCTGAGCCGCGCACCCAGGCGCTCACCTGAGCTGTCGAAGCTCATCAGCGGTATCACCCATGCTACGCTTGATGATGGCACGGGACCGATGCTCCGCTTTACCCTGCTACAGTGGAGCGAGTCACGGCACCTTCTCCTCGTCATTTTTCACCCGCTGACGTACGACTCCAGTGTCCGCCGCATTTTGCTTCGCGAGCTGGAGGTGCTGTACGCCGCGCATAAGGAAGACCGGCAGGCATTGCTTCCAGAGCCCACGTTGCAGTATGCGGACTTTGCCGTCTGGCAACAGAAGTGGCTGGGCAAGGACACCGTCGCTCGCAGAAGGTTGCTCAACCACTGGACGCAAGTCCTCGACAGCGAGAAACTGCCTGCGGTCGAACTTCCCTTTCCAAGGACGTCACCCGGGGAGGCCACGGCGGAGGAGTCCGTGCTCTGGATGCTCTTCAAACGTACCACTACGAGTCAGGCGAGGCATTTTGCGAAGGAGCATGGAGCCACGTTGTTCATGCTCCTTCTGGCCTGTGCGAAGGTCCTCCTGTACCGCCGTACCCGCCAGACGGACATGCTCGTGGGGACGTACTTCGCGAGTCAGAGCCATTCCGAGATGGAGTGCGTCATGGGGCCAAGATCGAACCTCGTGGTGCTGCGCACGAATCTCTCCGACAATCCTACATTCTCCAATATTCTCCTGCGCGTGCGTGAGGTGGTCCTGGACGCACAGGCTCATCAGGACATGCCGTTTGAGCACTTGTGTGCCGCCTTGCATGCGTGTGGGAAGCCTGTGCCACCCATCGAGGCCCTGTTCATGCACACGCATGTGGAGTGGCCCATTCTGCGTCTCGAAGGCATTCGAACCCACCAATCAACGATCCTTGGTGGATCGATACCGTGGGGATTCTCCATCAACTTCCTCAGCCGTGAAGATAGATCGGACTTCCTCCGGGCCTGTTGCGTTTTTGATGCGCGCAGGTACGAACCTGAAGAGGTCCGTAAGTTTGTGTCGGCACTCGTGTCGATGGTAGAGACCGTCATCGCGCGCCCATCCGTCACACTGGATGAACTGGCCATCCGCGCATAGGGACGCGGGGTCTGCCCCGGTAAGCTGCGCTACCAGCGGATGCCCCAGCGCAGAAGGCGGTCGCACCATGCGGCGTTTGCCTGGTAGAGTACGACGTGATGGCCCAGGCGCTCCTCGGAGAACGACGATCCCAGCTCACGCATACGCAGCTTGGCCATCTCGGCAAAGCCGGTGGTGGTAATCTCCGCGCTGGACTTTTGAAGGTCGTGAACGCGGAAGCACCCCAGGCACCAGGGGAGACGCTTGATGCGCGCTCCGGCCCGCTGGAAGCGCAGCAGTAAGTCCCAGTCGAAGGCGAACTTGAAGCTCTCATCGAGGTGGCCACCGCACTTCTCCCAGAGGCTGCGGCGCCAGAACAATGTCTCCTGGGGGATGTAGTCAGCCCACAGTAACATCTCGCCATTGTGGCGCGGCAGTACCCAGCGGCCGACCTGCCAGTCGCGTTCATTGATGATGAGACGATGACCGTAGATGGCGTCCACTTCGGGGTGAGTGGCAAAATAATGAGCCACGTAGTGGAGGGCGCCCGGAGCGAGGAGGTCGTCCGAGTTCAGCCATGCCATGATCTCGCCTTTGGAGCGGGTGAAGCCCTTGTTGATCGCATTGGCAGGACCGGTGTCCTTTTCACTTCCCCAAGACGCCAGCTTGTCTGCGTGCTTCTCGATGATGTCCACGGAGCCGTCCTTGCTGCCACCGTCCCACACGTGGTAGTCGAGCCGGGGATAATCCTGGCTCAGAATGCTATGCAAGGTGCGCTCCAGGAAATCAGCCTGCTGATAAGAGGGCGTCACCATGCTGATGAGGGGCCATGACTCCGGTGGTCCGGGAGGCAGGACCTTCGGTATGGAGTCCAGCTTCAGAGGCTTGGGGTCATGCTGGCGCAGCACCCCCAGGCGCATCTCTGTCTTCCAAACCCTGTCCTTGAGCTTCAGGAAGCGGTTCACGCGGCTGGGGTCTTCCAACACGGGAGCCACGATGCATCCACGGCGGGTGAGACTGCGGTGCACGGCTTCCTCATACGAGCGGAGGTCTGAGCGCATGAGGCGATAGCGCGTTTCCCAGTTCCAGGCCTCATGCCTGTCGTGCCGGGCTTGTACCTTCGTCTGCTTGAGCTCGCGCTTCAGCTGCACCACGCGCTTGCGCAATTCCTTGTGCCGGACGTTGCGTTTGTCTGTGGTTTCCTTCATGCGCCGCATCACTTCCATCTGCTGTTCCGAATGGGCTTGGAGGGCCTTCAGATCGATGGATGGAGCCGCAGCGTGTCCGGGAGTTCCATTGGCGCCGTCGCTCCGGCTGGTGGCGCGTCGCAGCAGCCATCGTGCAAGGAGATCATCAAGGCGTGCCATTGAGAGAGAAGGACTGTTCCTAGCGGCGTCGACGCAGCACCGCAAGGTGCTTGTCCACGAACTTGCCGGGGGTCAGTAATTTGCGGGAATCTTCATTGTGATGCGTGAGCACGAGCTCGGCTCCGAGGTTCTGCAGCGCATCCAGTGCGAGTTGATGTTCCTTGTCAAAATAGCTCGTGATGACCAGCAGGCCATCCTCGCCCACCTTGGTGAGGCCTTCTTCGAAGATGCGCTTCCACAGCTCCGGGCCGTGCCAGAAGTTTTGATGGCGGAGCAGCACCATGTCGAAGTTCTCACCCAGCTCCTTGTGCTTGGAGAGCTTGGTGGCGTCTTCCAGCAGAAACTCAGCGGGAAGGTGGGCGTGATTCTCCCGTGCCTGCAGGATCTCGCGGATTCGGATGTCTGCACCAATCAACTTCACGTCGCCACTGGTCTGCGCCCTGGCAAAGTTCACCAGAGTCTCTGCCTCATCACATTGCCCGCACGCGATGTTGAGCAGCCTCAGATCCTTGTCCGCCGCCGCTTTTAGATGTGGGGAAACTTTGTCGCGCAATAGCGCGTTCAGCTTCCGCATGTCCTGGGCAATGGGATGGCTGGCAGACATGGAATGAAACGAACAGGCTAGAAGTTCATGCTCTCACCGAAGACATGGCGCGCAGCGGAGGCCACGTCCTTGTCACCACGACCGCTGAGGTTGGCGAGGATGATCTCGTCCTTTTGCATCGTCGGGGCGATCTTCTTCACGTAGGCCATCGCATGCGCGCTTTCGAGCGCAGGGATGATCCCCTCGTACTTGGAAAGAGTCTGGAAGGCATCCAGCGTCTCGTCATCCGTGGCATACGCATATTCCACGCGGCCCTGGTCATGCAGGTAGGCATGTTCGGGTCCGATGGCAGGATAGTCCAAGCCGGCACTCACAGAGTGGGTCAGCTGGATCTGGCCATCTTCATTGGCCAGCAGCCAGGTCTTTGTGCCTTGCAGCACGCCGAGGCGCCCCCCTTGGAAACGCGCAGCATGCTTCTCCGGCTTGATGCCTTCGCCACCGGCTTCCACGCCGACCATGCGCACATCCTTGTCACCCAGGAACGGATGGAAAAGCCCGATGCTATTGCTGCCACCACCGACGCAGGCCACGAGCAGATCCGGCAGGCGTTGTTCACGCTCCAGGATTTGCCGACGTGCTTCGACACCGATGACACGGTGGAAGTCGCGCACGATCATGGGGAAGGGATGCGAGCCCAGAGCGCTGCCGAGAATGTAATGCGTGGTGCGCACATTCGTCACCCAGTCACGCATGGCCTCATTCACCGCTTCCTTGAGCGTCGCCTGACCGGCCGTCACTGGCACGACCTTGGCGCCGAGGAAACGCATGCGGGCGACATTGAGCGCCTGGCGCTCCATGTCCACACTGCCCATGTAGATGACGCACTCGAGATTGAACTTCGCACACACCGTGGCCGTGGCCACGCCGTGCTGACCAGCACCGGTCTCGGCGATGATGCGCTTCTTGCCCAGCCGGATGGCGAGCAGGGCCTGACCGAGGGCGTTGTTGATCTTGTGCGCGCCCGTGTGGAGCAGGTCTTCGCGCTTCAGGTAGATCTTGGCACCGCCGAGTTCCTTGGACCAACGCTCGGCAAAGTAGAGCGGCGTCGGACGGCCCACGTACTCGCCCAAAAGGCGGTCGAGTTCGGCCTGGAAGGCGGGATCCTTCCGGGCGCGCTCGTATTCGTGGGTAAGCTCCGTAAGAGCCGCCATGAGGGTTTCCGGGACAAACATGCCTCCATACTGGCCAAAGTGGCCGTGGGCATCTGGCAGGGCGGAAGGGGCGGGGGCGCTCATGGGGGCGATAGCAAAGCACAAAGGCCCGCTGTCTCAAAGGACTTCTGCGTTCCCTGATAGGCGTTCAGGCCTCCAGCTGGAATGCGTTGTCCCCCAGCAGGGCATTCAGGGCACGGCGGTAGGGGCTGGGCATGGGGAGGTCCGGCAGATCATCATGCGAAATGACACGGACGGATGCACTCTCTTCCAACGCAGGGCGCTTTTTTTCAACAGGGGCTTCATGCACCCATAGCGTGACCCGGTAGCGGGTGATGGTGTAGCGGGACTTGTGGAGTACCCCGGGCAGCTTCTCGCACTCCGGCAGGGCGGGCAGCTTCCACAGGCCGGTGCGTCTCGCGCCGGTCTCCTGCTGCAGCAGCACCCCCTCTTCCGTGCGGTGGAAGAAGACACGCTCCGTCACTTCCGTGGCTGAAGCACGGGCGCCCTTGACCGGGAGAGAGGTGGGCTCCTCGGCAAGGCAGTACTTCTGCACCGGGCACTGCCCGCAGGTGGGGGAGGAGACGCGGCACACCGTCTGACCGAGTTCCATGAGTGCGCTGTTGTGGGTACGGGCACTGGGGGAAGCCTTCACCAGCAACTCGGCCCGCTCCCAGAGCTTGGTTTGGCCCTCGGTGGAGTCCACGGGTGTAGCGTCGTTGCAAAGGCGTGCCAGGACACGCGCCACGTTGCCATCCACAATGGGCGCTGCCTGGTCATGGGCGAAACTCATCACTGCGCCTGCCGTGTAGCGGCCCACGCCCGGCAGAGCATGTATCTCCTCCAGTGTCTTTGGAAACACACCTCCGTGCCGTTCCATCACGGTCCGCGCCATTTGTTGCAGGAAACGCGCGCGCCGGTAGTAGCCCAGGCCTTCCCACGTGCGGAGTACCTCTGCCTCCTCCGCCTTGGCCAGCGTCCGCACATCCGGGAAACGCTCCATCCACCGGGTGTAGTAGCCCTTGCCCAGTACCGTGGGGATCTGTGTCTGTTGCAGCATCATCTCAGACACGAGGATGGCGTATGGATCCGTGGTGCGGCGCCAGGGGTAGTCTTTCGCGTTCGCCGCGAACCATGCACCCAGGGCTTGGGCGAATGCCTCCGGGTGCTGTAGCGGCGATTGTTTTGGCATGACGGGAAGTGACAGATGACGATTTCCAGCGGACAAGTGAACGTCCGACGAGCGGCTCCAGCTTGCAAGCGCCATCCTCCTCATGCCCGCACCTGCACTCACCACCTATACCAAGGTCATCACGGAACTTCAGGCTGCGAAACTCCGATCCATCTTGGAGGAGAAAGGCTGGGAGTTCGAAGCAAAGCCTTATACCCTCTACGCCGCTGCCGGGCCGAAGGTGAATGTCGCCGTGTATGAAAAGGGACCCAAGGTCGTGCTGCAGGGGAAGGGGATTGAGGACTTCATTAAATTCACGTTTGAGCCCGAGGTGCTGGGCGCGGCGGAACTGGGCTATGAGGAGGTGCACAATCCCTCCATGTTCGCTCCCCACATCGGGGTGGATGAAAGCGGCAAGGGTGATTTCTTCGGTCCACTCGTCATCGCTGGCGCTTATGTAGATGCGGACATGGCGCGCACGCTCCGGGAGATGGGCGTGGTGGATAGCAAGCGCATCGGCTCCGATGCAAAGATCTACGAACTCGCGCGGGACATGCGCCAGGCGCAGGTGATTCACGAGACGATCGTCATCGGTCCGGAGCGTTACAACGAGCTATATGCCAAATTTGGAAACCTGAACAAGCTGCTCGCCTGGGGGCATGCCAGGATCATTGAGAACATGCTGGCACGTGTACCCGACTGCCCACGTGCTCTGTCTGACCAGTTTGCCAATCCCCGCGTGCTTCAGCAGGCGCTTCAAGAAAAGGGGCGTGGAATTATTTTGGAACAGCGGACAAAAGCCGAAAGTGACCCCGCAGTGGCGGCTGCTTCCATCTTCGCACGGGAAAAATTCGTGCAATGGCTCGACCAAAATAGCCCTAAAATCGGCTTTACTCTCGGCAAGGGTGTTTCCGCATCCGTAAAAGCCACAGGCGTAAAAATTGTGCAAAAGCTTGGAGTTGAAGGGCTTGCAAAATTCTCAAAAATGCACTTCAGAACGGCGCAAGAGGTATCTGCCGCATCCTCAAGCACATAGAGATAACTTTAGACGATCTTTTTGTACACGAGGCGCGTTGTTTGCTACACTAACGTGCATTTTTCGGTTGGGAATTAGTCCCCTAGCGGCAACCTCATCCTCCCTCTCATCTCATGGCTACGATCACGAAGCGCGACCTCGTTGTCGAATTGAGCAACCGGACAGGCCTGACTCAGAATCAGGTATTTGACATGCTTCAGCATGTGCTGGATCTCATCACCGAGGAACTCTCGAAAGGGAACGAAGTGACCCTGCGTCGCTTCGGCACGTTCGAAGTTCGCGTGGCCAAGCCTAAAATTGGGCGCAATCCCAACAAGCCCGGTTCAGAGATGCAGATCCCGCCACGCTCTGTGGTGCGCTTCAAGCCGGGCAATGAAATGAAGGCCCAAGTCGCCTCCGTGCTCCCCAAACTGGTGAGCAATGACGGAGACGCCCCTTCATCACCGGCCTGAATTGGAATTCGCTGGAGCCACCGCTTCACCTGCGGTGGCTACATATACGAATGCCGGCGGTAGATTCCCCCACACGGTGGTGGTGGTGGTCAGCTTGTAGCAGCGGCTGGCGAGCAAATCCCGGAAGCACCTTCCCTTGGGAAGAAGGTGGAAGCCTGTGTAGGCAAAGGTGACGAAGATGCCACCCGGGCGCAGGCGGGGTAGCACGTGGTCGAGAATGGCCTTCTGCAGGCTCTCAGGAAAGGCCGTCCAGGGCAGTCCACTCACCACGGCATCAAAGGTTTCGCCTTCTCCCGGCCATTGATTGAAGTCAAACTCCTGGGCCGGGACTGCTTCGAAGCGGAGGTTGGGGAATCGCTGACCAAGCTGCTTCACGAAGATTTCATTGAGCTCGAGACCCAGGTATTCGCTCCCTTTGGGCAGGGCCTCGGCGACCGCTTCAGTCAGGGCTCCGGTGCCCGGACCCAGCTCCAGGACTCTTTTGGACTCATGGATTTTGGCTGCTTCCGCGATGCGGCGAGCCAAAGCCAGAGAGGAAGGCGCCACGGCCCCCGTAGTCTCCCAATTGCGTACAAACTCTTTCAAAAACACCCATGACATTGACGTGACGCTATCCGTGGTTGCGGGGGCACGCGAACAGTTTTATGGGAGCGATTCGGGAAATGACCCTATGATCATCCGCCTTTGTCTTGCCCTGACTGCGCTGGCCATGCTTGCCTGCGCTGGCTGCAGTTCCTCCCACTACAAGATCACGCTGCGTGATGGGCGTGAGTTCATGACGGCGAGCAAGCCGGAGTACAACTCAAAGACAGGCTACTACAAGTTCCGCGCGCTGAATGACAAGGATGCGCTCATTCGCTCGGACGAGATTCTCATGATGAATGAGCTCTAACAGCAGCATGGCGCACGAAGGAAACGGCAGCGACAATCTCAAGCCCGGAACGGCGCCACTGGTGCTGGCCTCTGCTTCACCGCGCCGCACGGAGCTCATGCAGGAAGCGGGCTATACCTTCGAGGTGCTCGTGCCTGAGGTGGAGGAGGCCCATGATGAATCCCTCACCTGCGAGTCCCTCACGATCGAGAACGCCCGGCTCAAGGCCATGGCCGTCGCGAGCCAGCGACCGAATGCCGTGATTGTCGCCGCGGACACGTTGGTCTACCTCGATGATAAGCCCATCGGCAAGCCGGCGGATCTGGAGGATGCCGCAGGCATGCTGCGCCGCCTCAGCGGTCGCACGCACAAGGTGTGCACCGGTGTGGCCATCGTGGCCCGTGGCGGTGCGGAGGAGCGCACGTTCCCCGTCATCAGCGAGGTAACCTTCAAGCTGCTCACGGAGGAGATCATTCGGGACTACCACTCCCGCATCCAGCCGCTCGACAAGGCTGGCGCCTACGCAGTGCAGGATGAGAGCGCGATGATCATCGAGCGCGTGGAGGGCTCATGGTCCAACGTGAAAGGCCTGCCGATGGAGCGGCTGAATGAGGAACTGAGGGTGTTTTTGACAAGGTAAGTGCCACATGGTGTGAAGCGCGGGGCATTCGCAGGGAGCGGCACTAGCCTTAGTGCCGGTGGTGGGAAAAACTGGGTGCGGAGCCTCTTTCTTCGACCTGTGATTTCCAATCGTCCACAACCGCTCAGTCCCTTACGCCACGTCGATGACGTTACATGACGGCACTAGGCTAGTGCCGCTCCCTGCGGGCTGACGCTCGTTTCACACCCGGTGCGTGGCTACTGCTTGCCTTCCTCCTCCAGCGCTTCATTCCTGAGCGACTCCGTATCCCAAGCCTCATCGCTTGGGCTTTCACGCACCTCAGCATCCACCGCAAAAAGCTTCTCCATTTCCGCAATCTGATCGCGCGCGGCGTTCACATAAGCATCGCCGTCCTTATGCTCGAACCACACGTCCGCCATATTGCGAATGGAGCGCTCGTCGAACTCACGGAACTTCTTTGCGGCACGATGGGCTTCGTGGGCAGGAATTCCCATCAGTCGCAGAGCCTCCTTGCCGAGATCCAGCGAGCTGCCCAGGGTCTCGCGATAGATGTAGTGTGCCCCTCGCCGCACCATCTCATACGCATGGATGCGTCCCGAGGCACGTGCCAGGATCGTGAGATGCGGGAAGTTGTGTCTCACGGTCTCGATGATCTTGAGACTCTTTTCTTCGTCGTCGATGGCGAGGATGAAGAGCTTGGCTCTTGAAGCGCCTGCGCTGTGCAGCAGGTCCAGGCGGCTGGCATCGCCATAGAAGAGTTTCATGCCCATGCGCCGGAGGAAGTCCACCTGTTCGGAGTCGAGGTCGAGCACGGTGGCATTGATGCGATTCACCGCAAGCAGGCGGCCCACGATGTGGCCGAACCTGCCATATCCAGCGATGAGCACCGGATTGTCGCTTTCCGGAATGGCATCCGGCTCACGTTCGTTCTCGCGCTTTTGCAGGCGAGGGAGCAGCATCTTCTCGTAAATCAAAAGCAGGATGGGTGTGACTGCCATGCTGAGTGCGACCACGGCGGTGAGCTTGCTGCTGAGTTCCGGCGGAAGCGCCCCGCCCGATTGTGCCACGGAAAAGAGCACAAAGCAGAACTCGCCACCTTGCGAGAGCGCGCACGCCATGAGCAGACTTTCTGGCAGACACAGTCCGCTGAAGCGCGCCACCGCGAAGAGCACGATTCCCTTCAGCAGAATCATTCCCGCGATCCAAAGCGCGATATCCATCGGCTGTGATCCCACCAGTCCAAAGTCGATGCTCGCTCCCACCGCGATGAAGAAGATGCCGAGCAGCAATCCTTTGAACGGCTCCAGGTCCGATTCCAACTCATGGCGGAATTCACTCTCTGCCAGCACCACACCCGCGAGGAACGTCCCCAGCGCAGCACTCAGACCCACCGACTGCATCAGCAGCGCAGTACCCATCACCAGCAGAAGCGCGGTGGCGGTGAACATTTCCCGCAACTGCGTTCTTGCGATGTAACGGAAGATGGGACGGATGAGGTAGCGGCCACCACCTACGATCAACGCCACTGCACCAAAGGTGAGCAACGCCTGCTGCCAGCCTGGGAGCCCCTCCGCGAGGCTGTGGCCACTCCCGTGCTCGGCATGCGGAACCGCTGCGCCCACATGGCTGGAGAGCAGTGGCAGTACCGCGAGCAACGGAATGACCGCGAGATCCTGGAACAGCAGAATGGCGAAGCTCGCTTGGCCGGCGCTGGTCTTCATGAGCCCCTTCTCCGCGAGGGTCTGCAGCGCGATGGCCGTGGAGGACATCGCCAGGATGAGGCCCGCCGCGATGGCTTGTTTTCCGGGATACTGCATGAGCCACCCGACCAGGGCGATGACCGCGCCCGTGCCCAACACCTGGGCGCCGCCCATGCCCATCACCGGACCACGCAGACGCCACAGCAGCTTGGGCTGAAGCTCCAGCCCCACGAGGAAGAGCATCATCACCACGCCGAACTCGGCGAAGTGCATCACGTCCTGGCCCTCCTTGCCAATGAATCCCAGGACAAAGGGGCCAATCAAGGCTCCGGCGATCAAGTAACCCAGCACCGAACCCATCCCCAGCCGTTTGGCCACGGGCACAGAAACCACGGCGGCAAGCAGGTAGATGAATGCCTGGGCGAGGAAGGTCTCGAGATGCATGCGGGTCTAGAGCTCCAGGTTCAGGCATTCTGCCGCGGCCAGCTCCGCGGGATCGAGGCGCCCATCGCGCAGACTTTCCAGCAGAGTCCGATATTGTCGCGCATGATTGTGCAATTCCAGATCACCTACTCGAAACGAACTGTGTACGACGAGTGGCGGGAGGAAGGTCATGCCACACAGCATGGCCGTTTGTTCCAGTGGGGCGAGGAGCTGGCGGATGGTGTAGCGATTTTGCCCCGAGCAGCAGTACGCCTCCGCACTCCCACCGGTGCTCATCACGTGCATCCAGCACTTGTCGCGCAGTGCGGTGCCATCTTTCCCATAGGCCCAGCCGTGTTCCAGCACCAGGTCCTCCCATTGCTTCAGAATGGCGGGCGTGGAGTACCAGTAGAAGGGATGCTGGCACACAATGATGTCATGCTCGGTGAGCAGCTTCTGCTCATGTGCCACGTCGATATGGAAATCCGGATACGCCTCATACAGGTCGTGAAAGGTCACCCCTTCCACGCCACGCACGGAGTCCGCCAGCGCCCGCTGGATACGCGAGCGACGCAGGCGCGGGTGCGCGAAGAGAACCAGGATGCGTTTCATGAAGGGACGGAGGGATGTCCGGAGATTTGATGCGTCCAAAGCAGCGGTGCGAGTCGATCCTCTGGGGCGTTCTTGTCTCTTGTCAAAGACAAGGCCATTGAGCAAGCTTTGAACCATGAAAACTCGCCACTTCCTCCTCGGGTGCGCCCTTACTGCCGCCCTGTCCGTTTCTGGTATGATGAAAGCCCAAGCGGAAATCAAGGAGGGACCGGTGGAATACAAGGCCGGTGACGTGGTGTGTGAAGGCTGGCAGGCCTATGACACGGAGAAGGAGGGCAAGCGCCCCGCTGTGCTCATCATCCACCAGTGGACCGGCGTGAGTGACTACGAAAAGATGCGCGCCCGCATGGTGGCGGAGCTCGGCTACAATGTGCTGGTGGCTGACATCTATGGCAAGGGGGTGCGTCCCCAGAAGCCTGACGCCGCGAAGGAGGCGGGCAAGTACAAGGGCGATCGTGCCCTCTACCGCGAGCGCATCAGCGCGGCGCTGGACGTACTTTTCAAGGATCCCCGTACTGATGATACGCGTGTGGCTGCGATGGGCTACTGCTTCGGCGGTACAGGCGCGCTGGAAGCCGCACGCAGCGGCGCCAGCCTGAAGGGCGTGGTGAGCTTCCACGGCAATCTCAACACTCCAACCCCGGATGACGCGAAGAACATCAAGGGACAGGTGCTGGTGCTGCACGGGGCGGATGATCCTGTGGTGCCCCCGGCTGAAGTGGAGGCATTTGAAAAGGAGATGAAGGGACACAGCGTGAAGTACTGGTTCGTCTCCTACCCGGGAGCCGTCCACAGCTTCACCCAGAAGGGCGCTGGAAACGACAACTCGAAAGGATCCGCCTACAATGCGGATGCCGATGAGAAGTCGTGGAAGGAGATGAAGGACTTCTTTGAGAAGGTGCTGAAGTAGTCGAGCGCCTCAATACGGTGGCGGAACCGGCGGTGGTGACATGGGTTGAGGAAGGTTCCTCCACCCATGCGTGGCAAAATAGAGGCGTGTTGGCATCTGGCACCAGAGGACCAGCAGGACAATGGATGGCGCACCGCAACAGGACAGGCCCACGATAAGCGCCGCCAGTCCCACGCCCCAACTCCATGGAGCGGCAGGGAGGAAAGCGCACCCGAACATGGCGAGGGCCAGCACACAGAAGATGCCGAGCACGATCCAGTCACCGGGACCTATGGGTTCGACTTCGTCTGCAGGAGTCAGGCCCCACTTCACTTCCAAGCCTGTGACCCGCGTGACGCCGTAGGCCGCCATGAGAAGGCAGAACGCGGCGTAGAGGCTCACGAATACCCTGAATGCCACTACGACTCCGGGTGTTCCTTGAGTTTGGAAGGAGGGCGGCGGTGGCAGGGGCAAAGACTGCATGCACGACTATGCATGGCTCTGCCGCCCTCGAACAAGAGAATCCACTTCAGCCGGGAGGTGTGGTGTCCTGGCCAGCCTCCACCAAAGCGGCCAGCTTGTCGAACGCCTCGGTCCAGCCAAGCTCGTTGTCACTCGGGGAGATGCCGGGTGGTACGCCCTCGTGCAGGGAGATGACTTCCGTTCCTCCATCCACCTCACGGAAGGTAGTGGTGAGAGTCATCTCTCCTTGCATGGTGGGATCCGGCGTCTCGAACTCGACCACTTCAACAATCTCTTCGTTTGGGATCAGCTTCACAAACCGGCCATGGTACGTGTCCGTGTGTGCATTCGTCTTGCCGGCAGTCGCAGACTCCTCATAGGTGAGTGAGATGCGGATGGCTCCGCCTTCCTGCGGCTCGGAGGTGTGGACCTCGCAAGTCATGCCCGTGGGGACTTTCCAGATAGCGACATCACGCGGATCGAGAAAGGCGCGATACACGCGCTCGCGGGAAGCGTGCACACGGCGGCTGATACGGGTGGTGCTCATGCTCCGACGTTAACATCAGCCGACAACAGGACAATGCCGCGCCTTGTGGTCCCCGGACGGTGGCATTCCCCTTGATCAATCGTATTTCGCTGTGGGCAGCAGTCGATCGCGGTCATAGGGAGCTTCCTCGCCCAACAGGCTGTGCCTTCACTACGAAGCGGTATCCAATCGCGTCGTGCGGGTTTTCCACAGAAACACAAATATCGCAGTTCCGACGATGAACCAGATTCCTGACGTCAGATAGACCATGCGGTGTCGGGAGGCATATTCCGCTACTCTCTCGTCAAAGGACAAAAGAGTGTGTGCTGGAGAACTGGCCTCGGCAATTTCCATGAGAACATTTCCCTCGACCGTGTTCCAATAGACAATGTTCAGCTCCTTGCCCTCGGGGACCAAGTCCCGGAGTTTTGCGATGGGTTCGGGCTCGGGATCCCGCAGAAAGTAGGTGTTGTGATCCGGACTTGTCAGCCAGAGTTCGAAATGGTCGCTCCCCTTCGAACCATTCTTGCCGATGGCCTTCACCTCGACAGGAATGAATGACGTAGAGGGAAACTCAGACTTGGGCTTGGATAGATCAGGACCGAGTATCCACGGGAGCAGGACCATGCCCAGTGGAACAACCCAGGCTACAATTGCCATCGCGATCAGTCGACGCATGCTTTTGTCGTTAGGCTATTTCAGCTCCTTTGCGACCGGGCAAGTTATTCAATGTGTCACAATCGACTTCTGGACGATGCTTGCTCAACCAAGCACGAGCATGCTCCAAGCACGTGCGTTTGGATCTGTTGATGAGTGCTTGGTGGGGGAGCCTGGCTAGATCAGCCTCCGTGCATTCCTCAGCCCGTCCGCTGTCACCACACTGCTGCGGGAGGCGACGAGGAAGTCCATGTAATTCTGCCACTGCATGGGGCGCAGGGCGGCCATGCCGAAGGAGCGCAAGGTGTAGGCGCTGTCGGCAATCTCCCAGCCGAACTCGGTGTTCCGGTTGCGGTAGGCCATGCGGTGAATCCAGGCGCCACGCTCGTCCTTTCGCCACACGGCGGGATCGTTGCCGGGGATGATCTGGGCGCCTTGCCACACACGCTCGACAACGTCGCGCTCGTAGCTTCGTTCCAACGCATTGCTCGCAGGGGTTTCGAGCTGGGAGGTCATGAGAAAAAGGGAGCGATGGGACATGGCGGTGACGGAAACAGCATATGTCGTGCCGAACCGCCTTTGCCGTTTTTTGCAGGGGTTGATGGTCAGGCGAGGTTCCAGAACTTCTCCCAATCCGGGGGCGTTTCTGGGGTCTCGATGCCGTGTTCGATGCGGCCCTCGTTCGCCTCGACGAAGGTCGTGCTGGTGCCATACACCATGATGAGATCCTGGGAACTGGCACTGCGGATGGCATGCGCCACGCCGGCGGGGATGACCACGCCCACGTTGTTCTCACCGCGCAGGTCGTCGCCTTCGATGATGAAGCGCATCTTCTTGCGAGGCATGCCGGCGCGTTCATCAATGAGGAACATCTCGCAGATGCCCTGGATGAAGAACATCACGTCCCACTGCTCCTTGTCATAGGGGCGCAGGGAGTAGTTCAGCGGGTCCTGCACGAAGAGCCTTTGAAACCATGCCTCCGGTGTGGTGCCTTCCGGAATGTAAGGAGGGTGAATATGGAAGCCCTTGCTCGTGCCGGCGTACATCTTGGCCGTGGCCCACTGTTTCGGCCACATCTCGATGTCGCCCACACGGCCCTGCCCCTCACGGGCGAACTCGCTGAAGTAGCCGCGGTAGCGTTGATGGAAGACCCTGCGATGAAAAACCTCCACCCCGGGAATGCCCACTTCCGGAGGAATGCCACCCACGAGTTCCTTCGCTTCCACGCGTCCGGTTTGCTGTAGACGCGCACCCAGTGAGGCGTCGGAATAGTCGCGCGTTTTCAGGGCGGTGCGGGCAATGCTGCTGAGACCGCGCCAGAGATCGTTGGAAGTGTCTGCCATGAGTGGGAGGTGAAAGGTGAGGTCGGTGGGGCAGGTACTTTCCGTGGCAATGTCTGGGCCTGCAAGCCCGCGTTTGTGTGATTCTGGAAGCGGACCCTCCGTTCACGAAAAAGGCAGGATGCATTCACATCCTGCCTTTTCAGATTTTTCGGAAGGGATTCCTGCGGGCGTCAGGCCGTGGGCGGATTTTCCTTCACCAGCTCCAGGGAGGCGGGGGTGAAGTCCTTCTTGTTGTCGAGCACCTTGTCCACGAGGCCGTAGGCGGCAGCTTCCTCGCCGGTCATGTAGTTGTCGCGGTCAGCATCACGATCCACCTGCTCCACCGGTTTGCCAGTGTGCTTGGAGAGGATCTGATTGAGACGCTTCTTGAGGCGGTACATGAACTCGACCGTGCGTTCCACATCGCTGGCGGTGCCCTGGGCGCCACCGCTCACCTGGTGAATCATCACGTGGGAGTTCGGCAGGGCGTAGCGCTTGCCCTTGGTGCCGGCGGTGAGGAGCACCGCGCCCATGCTGGCGGCGATGCCCATGCAGTAGGTATTCACGTCACACGTGACGAACTGCATCGTGTCATAGATTGCGAGGCCCGCAGTCACAGAGCCGCCAGGGGAATTGATGTACAGGTTGATGTCCTTCTTCGGGTCCTGCATTTGCAGGAAGAGAAGCTGGGCAATGACAATGTTCGCCACCTGGTCATCGATCGGCGTGCCGATGAAAATGATGCGGTCCTTCAGAAGGCGGGAATAGATGTCGTAGGCGCGCTCCATGCGGCCTTCGCTCTCGATCACCGTGGGGATGATGAAGTTGCTCGGGGTGCGGTTCATCTGGGGAAGTTGGGGAAAGGGGCCGGAGTGGGACATGGGTGAAATGAAGTGCGGGGTGTGGGATTGTCCAGAGGGATCGTTACTCTTTCCCGTAATACGCCTTTACCTCGGGTTTCAGCCAGAAAATTAAGAGGGGGATGAAGAACGGCAGGGTGCAGCCCGTGAAGCCGATGCAGATGAGCACCCGGCTGTAGGCCCACACCCATGGACGCGGACTGGAGACCAGGGGTGGCAGGCAGGCCACCGTGAATGGCGCGCCAAGCCCGAGAAACACGCATCCCATCACTGCCGCTTTCGGAACATCGCGAGCGGATGCATGCGCTGCTTTCCTTTCCTTTGGCCGCCTGCTAAAGGTGCGGCGTGAAGCAGCTCCTCATCTCCACCGGCAATCGTCACAAGACTGAAGAAATCCGCGCCATGCTGGGCGAGGGGTGGACCGTTAGAGATCTCACTTCCTATCCCGAAATCGTCCCGGCGGAAGAGACAGGCGATACTTTTGAAGCCAATGCCCGGATCAAGGCGCTGCACCTCAGCGAGGCGCAGCCGGAACTGCTGGTGCTCTCTGACGACTCTGGCTTGGAAGTGGATGCGCTCGGTGGCGCGCCGGGTGTCATTTCCGCCCGCTATGCCGGCGTCGGCGCGACCGATGCAGACAACCGCACCAAGCTGAAGCTCGCCCTTCGCGACAAAATCGTGGAAGGAGAAGGCCCCCCGTACAAAGGACGATTCCGGTGCTGCATGGTGCTGGCCCAAGGAGGCAGGGAGTTGGGCATCTTCAACGGCGCCGTAGAAGGCACGCTTCTGCTGGAGGAGGAAGGCGAGGGCGGCTTCGGCTATGATTCGCTGTTTGTGCCGGAAGGACACGATCAGAGCTTTGGAGTCCTGCCGTCCGAGGTGAAGAATGGCCTCAGCCACCGCGGCCGTGCTCTGGCACAGGTGAAAGCGTGGTTGGAGAGCCATTGAGGCGGTCTCCGGACGCTGCAACACGCCCTTGCCATCCCCGGCAAAGTCCGCACTCTGTAAGTGCTCCCAATTCCATGCCCGCGTCCTCCAACGATTTTGAATGGCTCACCCTCCGTCAGCTCAAGGGCGTGGCCAGTGCCACCCCGGAGCCGTGGTGCATCCGTGTTCAGATTGAGAATCTGTCCGTGCGCGAAGCTTCAAACGGCAAGCCCTACTACGAGCTGAAGCTCAACGACGGTACCGAGTCGCTGGTGTGGCGGGTGTTCGACAGCAGCCCTGCATACCTTGAAGTGGCCACCTGCAAACGCGGCGGGTGGATCGAGCTCGCCGCGCACTGGGCGGATGGAAAGTTCGGCCTTGAGCCGCGCAATGCTTCGCTGCGCCCGCTCAAGGATGATGAAATCCAGGCACTGCTTGCGGGGGATGAGGAGACGCGCGACCGGCAGAAGCTGGACTACGAGACCATCACGAATCTCACCTCACAGCTCGCGGATCCGCGCCTGCGCATGCTGTGTGGCCTCTTCTTGCAACAGCATGGAGTGCGCTTTCAGCGCGCGGCGGCAGCGCGTGACTATCACCACGCACGGCGCGGCGGCCTGGTGGAGCACATGGCGCAGATGATGCGCACCGCCGTGCAAATCTGTGTGGCGTATCCTGCGCTGAATCGTGACCTCCTCGTTGCCGGTGTGCTCTTCCATGATTGCGGCAAGCTCTGGGAGAACAACTATGCCGAGGACGGTTTCACCATGCCGCATACGCTTACAGGTGAGATGATCGGCCACATCGCCATGGGGCTGGAAGTGGTGAACAAGCTGTGGCGCACGGTGATGGATTCTCCCGAGGCTGCTTCGTGGACCTTGCTGGAGCCTCCCAGCGAACTGGTGCGTCTGCATCTGCTGCACCTGATTGGCTCGCATCATGGAGAGATGCAGTTTGGCTCTCCCGTGCTACCGAAGACGCCCGAGGCCATCGCGTTGCACTACATCGACAATCTCGATGCCAAGATGGAGATGTTCCGTCGCGGATACGAAACCAGCGCGGAACTCGCAGATGGCATCTACGAGCGAGTGCGACCACTGCCTGCGAATCTCATTCGTCCGCTGGCGAGTGTGCCACCACCTGCGGCTTCTGCTGCTGCCGTGAGGGAGGAGAATGAAGAGGGCGACTGACGTGGTGGTCCGCACAGTCCCCTGTGCGGTTGCACGGCATGCCCCTGAGTTCGATGGCTCTGTTGATCGTTTTGCGGCGACTTGATGGTCAGAGGCATGGCAGCCTCCTGACCGCACAGGGGACTGTGCGGACCACCAGGAATGTGGATCAACTTACTTCGCCGCTTCCACGCGCAGGATCTTGCCACCCCAGTCGAGCACCAGAATCTCCTTGTTCTGGTCTTCGCAGAAGGCATTGGGCTTCATGAGGCCCTTGCCCTTCGTGTCACGGGCGGCTTCATAGATGAGATCATTGCTGATGACCTTCTTGGCCTTCTTGTCATACTTCAGTGCCCAGATGCGCCCAAAGCCCCAGTCGCCGTAGATGTAGGCGCCTTTCAGTGCAGGCACTTTCTCGCCACGATACACAAAGCCGCCAGTGATGCTGATGCCATCCGAGTGCGGATATTCGTGAATGGGCTCAATGTAGGTGAAGCCGGTGGGCGGCGCATCCGTGCGCAGCGGGAAGGGGCGAGCGCCTTCACGGAAGCTCCAGCCATAGTTGCCACCTTTTTCGATGAGGTCGATTTCTTCCCAGACGTCCTGGCCCACGTCCGCCAGCCAGAAGGTGCCGTCTTCGTCGAAGGCGATGCCCCACGGGTTGCGCAGACCGTAGGCCCAGATTTCGTCGCGCATGCCATCCTTGCCCACGAAAGGATTGTCCTGTGGCACGGTGTAGCCGCGGCTGCCGCTGGGCTTGCTGGGGTCAATGCGCAGGACCTTGCCATTCAGCATGAAAAGATTCTGGGCGGTGCGGGTCACGTCATCGCGCTTGCCACCGTCTCCGAGAGCGAGGTAAAGGTAACCATCTGGGCCGAAGAGCAGATTGCCCGAGTTGTGATTCCAGAAGGGCTGCGGCACCTCCAGGAGGATGCGCTCCGACTTGATGTCCGCCTTGTTTGGGTCGTCCTTGCTCACCGTGAACTCGCTGTACACGCTGCGCTTGAGGTCCTGCTGGGAGTAGCACACGTAGAATTTGCCGGATTTGGCAAAGTCAGGAGCGAAAGCGAGGCCGAGGAGGCCCTCTTCGAACTTCGCCTGTTCATTCGCCTCCATCTTGCGGTCGGTGAAATCGAGGAACACCTTCGCATCCCCGCTGGATTCATCCTTGGGAAGCACAAGGATTTTGCCGCGCTGCTGCACCAGGAAAAGGCGGTTCGAGCCGTCCGGAGGGATCACCACGCTGATGGGCCGCTCGACGGTCATCGCCACCTTTTCAAAGGCGGGTGTGAGCTGGATTTTGGGCGCTTCAGCGGCGGCGGCAGTGAGGAACGCCAGTGAGGCGGCCAGGGTCAGGAACGGTGCTTTCACGGTGTGCATGGAGCAGAAACTACGGAGGTGGTTGGGAAAAGGAATCAGGAAGTTTTGGCGCTTTTCAGGGCAATGAAGTCACGCCACATCACACAGCCCCACGGCCTCGCGCAGACCCACCATCGGGTCAATCGTCGGGATGAATTCGTGGCCCACGTAGCCAGTGTAGCCAATCTCGAGAATCTTCTTCATGAGCGGTGGGTAGTTGATTTCTTGGTCCTTGCCAATCTCACAGCGCCCAGGATTGCCTGCGGTATGGATGTGGCCGATGACGTCCTTGCACTGCTCGAGGCGGCGGGTTACGTCGCCGTGCATGATTTGCACGTGGTAGATGTCGAAGAGCAGTTTCATGTTGGGTGAGCCGACTTCGCGCACGATTTCCGCGCAATAGTCCACATCATCCCCCTGATAGCCGGGGTGGCCCTTCATTTCGGCGGAATCGCGCGTGTTCAGGTGCTCCAGCAGCAGGACTACGTTCTTCTTCTCCGCCTCGCCGATAATCTTCTTGTAGGCTTCGATGCAGTTCTTCTTCCCCTGCTCGCGGCTGATGACACTGCCACCTTCATTGGTGGTGTCCGCGAAGCCGGTGAAACTCAGCACGTTCGGATTGCCATATTCCGCACACTTGTCGATGCGTTCCTGGATGGCCTTGAAGTTCGCGTCCCAGAAAGCGGGATTGTTCATGCCTTTCACAAACCCGTGGGCACCGACATAGGCACACTTGAGGTCAGCAGCCTTCAGCTTGTCCCAGTCCGTGGGCCCCACACCCTCCACCGATACGCAGCCGAGTTCCTTCGCTGCCTTGATGGTGTCTTCAATTTTCCACTTGGCGCCCCGGGCGAAGCACCAGTGAACAATGCTTTGCTTGATTTTCCCATTCTTCACCATGGTCTCTGCCGGAGCGGACTTGGGGGTGGAGAGCGCGGCAAGACCGGAGCTTGCGGCGAACCAGCGGAGGGCGGTGCGGCGGGAGGGCATGGGAGGAGGCAGGGTGGAAGTAGTCCATAGTAGTCGGTGGATTTGCGACGAATCAATCACGGACTGCCATCATTCCGTGGAGAGACTTGTCACAGGCAGTCACGCTCTCTAAGGTTCTGACAAACAAGGAACCCCTCATGCCCTGGAACCGGTGGATCATTTATGCCCTCCCGCTGGCGCTCGTGCTGCTGACCGTATGGTCGGCGGTGCAGGCGAGGGCCTCCCGTGCCATCAAGGGCAAGGCGGAGATTGTCGTGGCCTCCAGCGATGCAGAGCAGCCTTCCTTGAATCCCTATCTTCCATCCGGTGAGGCGGGGCGTGAGATGCATGCGCTGCTGCATGAGCCGCTGCTCAAGATGGATGAACAGGGGCGTATCACGAGCGGACTGATCGAGAGCTGGTCGTGGTCCCAGACCGTGTCCTTCTGGTTCGCCCAGGAAAAGTTCGCGCAGCAGGCGGCGGAGGCATTGCGCAAGGCGGACGCTGCCCAGGGCTCCCGCCTGCGTCTGGGAGTAGTGGATGCCGTGGGCAATGAATTGCGCCTGATTTTCGCTGAGCCGGATCCACGTGCCGGTGCGCGCGTCATGGATGCGGTTGCGGGATTTGGCCCGCTGCCGGTGGAGACGGTGCGGGTGGAACTGCAGGAGCCTGCGGAGTCGCACCACAACTTTTTCATGCAGAGCGCGGTCGAGCGCGATCAAGTCAAGGACGTGTGGTTTGATGGAACCAACGCATATGAAGTGAAGGTCAGCGGTGAGGCGTTGCGGCTGTTTGAGGAACTCAGCAATTATTACCAGAACCGCCCGGCGCTCGGAGCCAAAGTGCGACTGGTGGGCAAGCAACCTTATCTGGCCCGTCCCGTCCTGGAACTCCAGATGCGCGAGGGTGCGACGTTTCATGATGGCACGCCGGTCACGTCGAGCGATGTCGCGCGTACCCTGCGCTTGATCGCCGAGCAACCCTGGCCGGTGGCGGGTCGCGATGTCTTCCAGCGTATTCACACCCTGGACTCCACGCAGCCCGATGCGTTGCGTCTCGGGTTCCGCGAAACCTATGGCCCGTTCCCCGTGGCGCTGGTGGATCTGCCGGTGCTCCCTGGGGGCTGGATACGGAAGTACGCACGGGAGTTTGAAACAGGACATCCGTTCGAAACCGATCCCCCCCCCGGCACCGGTTTGTACAAGCTCGCGGCGCAGGGGAAGGGCAGTATTCAGCTCAGCCGCCTGCAAGCCGTGCCGGAGGATTCCCGCAGCCGCCTGCAGTTCGTCTTTGGCCGATCCCCGGGAAACATCCGTACCGGCTTTGCCATGAATGCCGTGGATGTCTTCTGGCCCGCCTCGGCCAGTGCTGCCACGCTCGCAGGAGATTCCCAATTGCGCATCCAGACCACCCCTCCGCGCAACCGGCTCCTGGTGTTGTGGAACTGCCGCCGTGCCCCGCTCGATCAATGGGAGGTCCGGCAGGCATTGGGAGAAATTGTCGACCGCGAGTTGCTCCTGAAGGATCTGCTGCGTGGTGAAGGCAGCATTCATGAAGGCATCTTCCGCCCTGATCTCTGGTTCTCCTCCGAGCGTCCGGTGAAGCCTGCGGATCCGTACCGCGCCAGCCAGACACTGGCGGGATTGGGGTGGTCGCAGGATTTGCAGGGGCGCCTCGTGAAGGGTGGCGAGGTCTTCCGCATTGAGTTGATGACTGTCTCCGGCAACGCCGAGCGTATGGCATTGGCGCGTCGCCTGGCGCAGGCGTGGGGTGAATACGGCATTGAGGTGGTGATCACCGCGGTGTCCTGGGATGAGATGCTGCGCGATCGACTTCCGCAGCACCGGTTCGATGCCGTGCTGCTCGGCCTGGACTATGAGGTCACGTGGGACCAGTCGCCCTTCTGGCACAGCTCACAGGCACCTCACGGGCTGAACTATTCCGGCATTGCCGATGCGCCGCTCGATAATCTGCTGGATGCGCTGCGCCTCGAGACCGATCTGGAGCGCGTGCCCGTGCTGGCGAAGCAGGTGGAGGATCGTTTGCTGGCCCTGCACCCCTTCCTGCCGCTCTTCTCGGGGGCGAATGTCATGGCCATCCGGCGCAGTGTGGCCACGGGTGGTGATAAGTCAGCGGGACTTCGTCGTCTGCTGGGGACACCGGCGGTGCACGGTGCAGGGACGGCTACGGGAGGCGCGGGGGAGAAATAATCACATGCGACGTCCCGGGCTCCATCCTCCCTCTCTCCCCCTGCGCGCGTGGCTGCTCACGGCGGTCGCGGCCTTGTTTCTTCTCCTGCTGCAGAATGGCTCCTTTGGCGATGTGTTCCCTCTCCTGCTGGGATTCATGCCGCTCGAGTCGGGCGGGCCGGGGTATCTGCACATTCTGCTGGGACGGGCCACGGCCACCTTCTGCTGCATCTCCGTCGCGGTCCTCTTTGGCTGGAGCACCGCGCTGGCGCTTACTTTGCTGACCGCTTTCACAGGCAAGGGAGGACTGAAAGTGATGGTATGGGCCGGTCGCTTCCTCGGAAGTGTACCTCCCATGGCGTGGGCGTTGGGAATTCTTGTCGTGCTCATCCAGCGCTGGGGTATTCCGGTGGAGACCCTTTTCCCGTATGTGCCACCTGAGGGAATGGACTCCGCGATGCTCCGTGTCGGGCGCGAGGTGTGGGCATGGATGCTCCCGGTGGTCGTGCTCGCTTTGCCAGCCTGCGCCATGATGCTCTCCGCGCTGGCACATCGGCTGGAAATGCTGATGGCAGGTGAAGAATATTGTCATCTCCGGGCACGCGGACTTGGCATGGGAACCATCCTGCACCGCCATTTTCTTCCCTCGCTCATTCTGGATATGGCGCGTCAGGGTCGCGCCACTCTGCCGCTCCTGGTCGGCTTCAGCGTGCCGGTGGAGCACATCTTTGGCTTCGATGGCCTCGGCGGATTCTCCGGCCAAATGCTCCTGACGCACGAGTACACGAAGGCCCTCCCTGCCGCACTGTATCTGGGTG
Organism: Roseimicrobium gellanilyticum; assembly: GCF_003315205.1. Lineage (NCBI taxonomy): Bacteria > Pseudomonadati > Verrucomicrobiota > Verrucomicrobiia > Verrucomicrobiales > Verrucomicrobiaceae > Roseimicrobium > Roseimicrobium gellanilyticum. The sequence continues at coordinate 408,953 of NZ_QNRR01000005.1, forward strand.
GCTGGATGTTGCTGCTGTGGTTCTCGCTCCTCGGCATGGTCGAGCGTCGCTCTCCGGCTGCGCGTGTGCTGCCAGCCTATCCGGAAGGGGAAGGTCGTGCGCTGATTTGCGCCATTGGTGGAGCGGTGCTGCTGCTCGCGCTTCTTGTCCTGCCTTATTGGATGCAGGGGGAGGCGATCGGGAACGCACAGCGCGTGTGGTGGCGGGAGATTCTGTTTGTGGCCCAGGTCATGGGGGTCGCCGTCGTAGTGGTGCTTGTCAGCATGCCGCTCTGGCAGGGATGGGACCGCATCAGGCCGAAGTGGAATTTCGGCCTGGTTTCGCCAGGCGTGAACGAGGCGGTACTGCTTCCGGCTTTGCTTTTTGGCGCCCTGGCGTGGCTGGATGTGCCCATGGCTGCCATCGGTGCTGGCATGGCGCTCTCCCTGGGAGGCATGGCTCTGTTGCGTGAACAGGCTCGCGAACTCTCCACACGCCGCATGGTGGAGGCTTCGCGCATGCTCGGGGAGAATATTCCCGGGATATTGAAGCATCACCTGCTCCGCTTCCTGCTCCCATCGCTGGGGAATTGGGCGTTCCGCATGATGTCCGCACTTCTGCTCTGGATGTCCATCATCCACTGGTTCGTCGCCGGCGCCGGGGAGGGGACGAATCTCTGGTGGGGCGCTCAGATGCGCCTTGCCTCGGAGGAGGTTTTCGATGATCCAAGAGGTGTCATGGTGCCCGCCCTCATGGTGGCGCTGTGGTGCCTCAGTCTCCAACTGCTCAGCCGCGCCTTCCGGGCTGATCTGCCTCCGAAGGACATCCAACCTGCTGATCCGCGATGAACCCGACCGCTGCATCCCAGTCCCTGATTCACATCCGCGATCTGAGGATCTCCTTCCGCCGTCATGGCGCGGAGCCATTTGAAGCAGTGAAGGGCATCGACCTCGATCTCCAGCCCGGTGAGAGCATGGCCATAGTGGGCGAGAGCGGCAGCGGTAAGAGCGTGACCGCGCTTTCCTTTGCGCGATTGCTGCCGGAACCTCCTGCGAAGATTGAGGCGGCGGAGTTCTCGGTCGCGGGCCGTGATGTCTTGAAACTCGGCGGCAAGGAGCTGCGCAAGATGCGCGGCAAGGATGTGGCCTATGTCTTCCAGGAGCCCAGCACCTCGCTCAATCCCGTGCTCACCGTGCGTACGCAGATGGCGGAAGCTCTGGAGTTGCATCGTCCTGAGGTGAAGAACCGCGACGAGGAAATCGTGAAGTGGCTTTATCAAGTGGGCATCGTGGAACCGGAGAAGCGCCTGCGGGCCTATCCGCACGAACTCAGCGGTGGCATGCAGCAGCGTGTGATGATTGCCATGGCGCTTTGCTGCCAGCCCAAGCTTCTCATCGCCGACGAGCCCACGACCGCGCTCGACGTCACCATTCAGAAACAGATCATCGACCTGCTGGTGAGCCTCAAGGCCAGCTTGGGCATGAGCATCATCCTCATCACGCACAACTTCGCCATCATCCGCGGCATCGCGGACAAGGTCGCCGTGATGTTCCGCGGCCAGATCGTGGAGAGTGGTCCTACGGAGGAGGTGCTGGGGAATCCGCAGCATCGCTATACCCAGGCACTGCTGGACTGTGTTCCAAGACTCGGCGTGAAACAAAGCCGCCTCCGCGCTATTGACTACACGGCGCTGGACAAGATCGTGGGCGTGGATCTGACCAAAGCGTCGTAGTGGTATTCACGTCCCTGTGTCGGGCACCTCGCAGCCGAACACACGCATCCTCCCACCGCCGCATCGGCTACGCGATCCACGCAGGAATAACCTTTCCACCCACATCCGTGAGGCGGAAGTCCCGACCCTGGAACCGGTGTGTGAGCTTCAAGTGGTCCAGGCCGAAGAGATGCAGCATGGTCGCATGGAAGTCATTCATGTGCACCGGGTCCTTGGTGATGCCCCAGCCAATTTCATCCGTCTCACCGTACACCTGGCCACCCTTGATGCCGCCACCGGCCATGAGGATGGTGAATGCAAAGGGATGGTGGTCACGTCCCGTGACATTCGGATTGCCACCACGGTTCTCACCCAATGGCGTGCGGCCGAATTCACTGCACCAGATGACCATGGTGTCCTCCAGCATGCCGCGATCCTTCAGATCCTTGATGAGCGCGGCAATGGGTTGATCTGCCATGCCCGCGTTGAAGGCGAGTTCGTTGTTCAGGTTGCTGTGGTGATCCCAACTCGCGTGCATGATGCTCACGAAGCGCACGCCGCGCTCCACGAGACGGCGGGCGAGGAGGCAGTTGGTCGCATAGGACTTGTATTGCCCCGGACCGCCGGCGCGATCCGCTTTGACCTTCAGGTCTTCGCGATTCACACCATACATCTCCAGCGTCTTGTCGGACTCCGTGCTGAGATCGATCAACTCCGGAGCCGCGCTTTGCATGCGGAACGCGAGCTCATAGGCACTGATGCGGCTGGAGATTTCCGGGTCGCGCATCTGGTCGAAGCGCTGCTGGTTGAGCTCAGCGAGCGTGTCCAGTCCACGACGTTGCAGCGCGGTGGGCAGGCCCTCGGGGTTTTTCAGATTCAGCACTGGCTCACCCTGATTTCGGAAAAGCACGCCCGCATACGAGCTGGGCAGGAATCCACTCTGCCACAAAGACGCGCCGCCGCTCGTGCCGCGACCCGCGCTGAGAACCACGTAGCCCGGAAGGTTTCGCGATTCGCTGCCAAGCCCATAGTTCAGCCACGAACCCATCGTCGGCAGTCCGAAGGTGGCGCGGCCCGTATGCAAGAGAAGCTGTCCCGGATGGTGGTTGAACTGGTCCGTGTGCATGGACCGCACCATCAGCAGGTCGTCCGCGCAGGTGGCGAGATGCGGCAGCAGATCGCTGAAGTCCATGCCGCACTGTCCGTGCTTCGTAAAAGTGCGCGGGCTGCCCATGATGCGCGCGGTTTCCTTCTTGATGAAGGCGAAGCGCACATTCTTCGTCATGCTCTCCGGCAGGGCCTGGCCGTTCAGTTCATTGAGCTTCGGCTTCGGATCGAAGAGGTCCATCTGCGAGGGCGCGCCCTCCATGAAGATGCAGATGCAGTTCTTCGCCTTGGCCGGGAAGTGCGGCTTCCGCGGTGCCAGCGGATCCATCGGCATCGCCGCTGCCGAGGCTGGTGTCATGAGTCCTTCCTGCGTCAGGATGGAACCCAGCGCCATCATGCCAATGCCATTCGCCGTGGTCGTGAGAAAGTCACGACGCGTGAACTGCTCAAGTGCGGAGATGGGGTGCATGATGGTGGGGCAAAATGGGTTGCGTGCTACTCCCTCGTTACAAACTCATCCAGGTTCAGCACGATGCGCGCGGTGGCAGTCCAGGCGGCAAGCTCGTCGGTAGCGATGCCCTTGCTCTCATAGCCTTTGGTGAGCGCTTTGGCTTCATCTGCGTGACCGGCGTACCAGGTGCGGGAGTCATAGAGCAGTGCGCGCAGGGACTTGATTTCCTTCTCCGTCGGTGCGCGTGATACGCAGAGGCGGAAGGAACGGGTGAGGCGTTCGTCGTCGTTGGCGAGAGTCTTGTCTTCGAGTACACGTTTTCCGAGGGCCTTGGCGGCTTCGGCGTAAGATTCGGCGTTGAGCGTGGTGAGCGCTTGCAGGGGCGTGTTGCTCACCGTTCGCTTCACATTGGTGGTGTTCGCGTCGGGGCAATCGAAGGTCATCAGGTCCGGATGCGGCGCGGTACGTTTGAAGAAGGTGTACATGCCACGCCGGTTGCGATCTTCACCGGTGCTGGTGGCCCACTTGAAGTTGTTCGCGTAGCTGAGTGCTGCGATGTCCGGCGGCATGGGCGGATAGACACTCGGTCCGCCGACCTTCCGGCTCAGCAACCCGGAGGAGGCGAGATAGAGGTCACGCACGACTTCACCTTCCACCCGCATGCGATTCTGCCGGGCGAGGAGTTTGTTTTGTGGATCGACCTCAAGCAGGTCCGTGCGGTGCGCGCTGCTTTGCTTGTAGGTGGCAGACATCATGATGCGCTTGATGAATTTCTTCCGGCTCCAGCCATCCTCGTCCATGAAGGTGGCGGCAAGCCAGTCCAGCATCGCGGGATGCGTGGGTTGCTCGCCACGAACTCCGAAGTCATTCACCGTGCGCACGATGCCTTCCCCAAAGAGGCGCGCCCAGACGTGATTCACCGTCACGCGTGCGGTGAGCGGATTCTCCCTGCTCACCAGCCAGCGCGCGAAGTCGAGGCGGTCGGCTTCTGCACTGCGCGTCTTGATGGGCGGCAGTACCGCCAGGGCGGCTGGCTTCACTTCTTCCGCTGGGCTCAGGAAGTCACCGCGGTGCAGGACCTTCGTGGTGCGCACGTCGCGATTGCGTTGCGCGATCACACGCACGTCCATGAGCGGAGCCTTGGGAAGCTTTGATTGCGCCGTATCCAGTGCGGTGGACGCCACCATCACATCCACATCGAGTTTTGCCATCCATTCATAGAGAGCCTTGATGACGACGGGATTGCGGCGCTTGGGTTCTTCGTTGAGAATCTTCACCACCTCCGGCGGAGCGATGGAGGCTTCGGTCTCTTCCGCTGCTGCGAGAATGCGGAAGCGGCCGAGGTTGTGCTCACTCTTGCCATAGTTCTGGTCGAACTGCAGACGGAGCGGGCTGCCAGCGGGAAGCGGCGTGGCGAGTTGCAGGGTGAGCACATGACGCTTGCCCACAAATCCGGAGATGGCCCAGCCCGTGTCCGGTTTGTCATCGATGGCATCCACCGCCTTGAACCCCTTCTGTTCGACGTCCGCCTTCGCGGAGTGCAGCAGCACGGGAAGTTGTCCGGTAGTCGCTTTCACTTCGCTGAGTACGAAGTTGCCACCTGTGGCGCGTCCCGGACCATTCTTGGGAAGCGATTCATCGGGCAGCACTTCAATTTGCAGTGCGGTGATGGGCTTTGCGGAAGGCGCGAGTTCAATCGTGTACGCATCTACCTTCGCCTGCTTGCCACTCGCGAGTTGTGAGCCATCCGGAAGCGTCTTGAAGGTACTGCCGGACTTGCTGGAGATCTTGGCGACTTCGAGCGGGGTGAAGTTCTGCGTGGGCTTGGCCTCGCGCGCTTTCGTCAGCCGCGCCTGCACATCCTTTTCCCATTCGGGAAGCTTCACCGGTAGCGCGGCCTTGGCCTCGTCCAAATCCTTCTGCAGCGGCACGAGCTTCTTCACCTCGCCGCCATTCTTTTGCACGTAGGCGGCCCATTCCGTAGGTGACGTGGGTACCTGGCGGCTTACTTCGTCGCCATTGTTGTAGAAGGCGTAGATCTGGAAATACTCCTTCTGCGTGATCTGATCGTACTTGTGCGTGTGGCATCGAGCGCAGCCCACGGAGAGGCCCATCCATACGGTGCCGGTGGTCTCGGTGCGATCGAAGGTGGCCTCCACGCGGAATTGCTCCTGGTCCGTGCCGCCTTCCGTATTCGTCAGCGTCTGGCGATGGAACGCGGTGGCCACCATCTGCTCCTGTGTTGCATCTGGCAGCAAATCACCCGCGAGTTGCTCAATGGTGAACTCATCAAACGGCATGTCCTCATTCACCGCGCGAATCACCCAATCACGATAGCGCCACGCATCGGGACGCGGACGGTCTTTCTCATAGCCATCGCTGTCCGCATACCGCGCCATGTCCAGCCAGTGACGGCCCCACCGCTCACCGAAATGCTGTGATGCCAGCGCCGCATCCACCATCTTCTCATAAGCATTCGGCGCCGAGTCCTTCACAAACGCATCCACCTCCTCGGGCGTGGGTGGCAGGCCCAGTAGATCATACCACACGCGCCGAATCAGCGTGGTCCTGTCAGCCTCAGGCGATGGCGCAATCTTCACTTCCGCCAGCTTCTCCCACACAAAACCATCAATCGGGCTCTCCCCACCCTTTTGACTTTTCACTTCTGACTTTTCACTTCCCGCCACCGGCCGATACGCCCAATGCGCCGGCCACTCCGCGCCACTCGCAATCCACTGCCTCAGCGTCTCAATCTGCTTCGCCGTCAGGTGTTTCTTTTCTTTGGGCGGCATGATCTCATCCTCATGCGTGGAGGCCACGCGCTTGATGAGTTCGCTTTCTTCTGGCTTGCCGGGGACCAACGCAGGCACGCCGCTCTTCAAGACCTTCACGGCATCCTGCAGCGACACCAGCGACAGTCCCCCCTTCGCCTTGTCCAGACTGTGGCACTCCAGGCAGCTCTCCGCGAGGATGGGACGCACATCTTTGTCAAAGTCCGGTACAGGCGCGGCAGCATTGGCGGCAGCGACCCAGGTCATCCCTGAGGACAGGGCGGCCAGACGGAGGGAAAGGAGACGGGACATGGCGGCGGCAGTGGTGACTCGGACTCCAGCCGACTTAACGCATGGCCATGATAGGGTATTGCGCCCCGGTGATAAACCCACCACTGCACATCACTTTCGTGCAGGAAACGTGGGCAGATACACCAGTACCTCAGTCCCTCCTTCGGACCGAGACGCAGGCGGAGCAACGGAGAAACCAGGGATATGATTTCGGATGGGGTTTCTCAGGGCGCAGGCGTGACCTTCGGGGAAGGAAACTCCGCGGCAAACCTGCTGTGGCGCAGCCCTGTGTACCACTCGTCGTATTCGGGATGAGCAGCGTGGATCTGTTTCAGTTTCTCGCGAGGGAATGTCTTCTCGAACTGCGCCTTGTCCGCCTTGGCAGACAGCTCCACGGCTCCCGCCAGGATCCCAAGACTCCAGATGCCGGTCTTCACGTGCGCAGGGTCGGTGGAGTCGAGCTCGGAGGTGAAGAATGTGAGGGACTTCTGCCAGTCCTGGACCCATTTCACGGCGTGTTCGGCATCGACCCGGGGATCCGCGATGGTGTCTGGATGGCTGCCGCCGTGGCGCTTCACCATACCGTCATAGCCGGATGGGGTGCGCGAGCATCCTGCCAGCATGAGGCAGAGGCAGGCCGCAGCTATCACGGAGAAAGGGAAAGGTTTCACGGGCATGAGTTCAGCGTGAGTTGGAAGCATGGGGAGTGCAATCGTTGTTCTGCATTCACTCCCTCGTTTCTTCCGGTGAATCCATGCGCGTAAGCAAGTTCACCGGTCATCCGACGCCTTCACGATCGGCTCGTGCGACTCGGACAAGCGGAGCCACCCATGGCTCAGATGCTGGGTCACTTCGGATGGGGAAGCTGGCGGTAGTCGTCGTGCAGCGAAATAGCTGGCGAAACACTCTGTGCAGATGGCATACGTGCCCCACGATCCGGCGTCTGCACGGATGTCCTTCTGGCAGGCAGCACAGGTCTTCCAGAAGTGCCCGTGGGAATGATGCGCCTGGGTCGAGGAAGACGCCGGCGCATCATGCGCGGACTCGTAGATGAACTCATGACACGTGGGATCCAGGCACACGACACCATGGAGATTTCCCATGCCGCAGATGATGCACTCCGGGAACCAGCCTTCGATGCCTGGGTGTGACATGGTTCCTTCCTCCGGTGCGTGTAAAGATCTCATGGCACGGGGCTTCCGCGCCTCGATGGGTTCATGAATTTGACACTCTTCGCACGGACAATGTTGTGATGAATCGCACAAAAGAACCCCGTCGCGCAGGGCCTATTTCCGTATCGTGGCCGCCCTGTAGGGAATCCCGAACCAATCTGCAAGAATTAGCCCCAGCCAATCACTCTGCGCAATGGGCTGCCTCTCCAGAAGTACATGATTGGATCGGGTCTTCAATACAAGGCCCCAGGAGGGGAACGAATCTTCTCCTTCACCGCCATCCTTGACCTGCTCCAGCGATTCCATTGATAGTCGGGACACCTGCTTGGACCGGGTAATAGAGCAGAGCGATTTGGTGATCACGAGAGCGTCTCGGGTTGCCGTCATGCGGGTGGACCCAAACAGGTGCGAGATGACGAAGAAGGAAAAGTGTATGAGGGAGAGCGCGCCGCCGACTCCGGCCAACGCGGCCCACCACGTACTTGTAAACATTTGCGTCAGCTGGTCGGGAGCAGCGACAAACGCAATCAGGAAGCCGCCACCCAAGCCCAGAATGAGCACGGAAAGGAACACAAGCATGCAGCCCATTCCCGTGGAACGGTATTCCAGCACAAGGAGCTCCCGGGGCTTGTACTCGATGATTTGGAATCCCTCAGGTGGGCTGGTCATGAGTGATTGGTTCCGATTCAGCGCGCTGATGCACAATCGTCGTCGCCTCAATCAGCGCGATGATCTTCTCCGACGATGACGCAGTTCTAGGGACGTTCGTTGGGATGGTCTTCTTGGTATCGCTGCGAGAACCTGGAGCTCATTCTGACCACAATGGTGGAGCGCTTTTCACCTGCATAGATGCGCTCTTGGGGCTCTTGCTGGGCGATGCCAAGTCCGTGTGGATTCTCCCAAATCGACGCATCTCCTCCGCCCCCAAACGTGATCCGTTCACTGTAGTCTCCCACGGTTATCATTTCGTCGTCTCCCCGGGACATCACATAGCGGATCGGTTTTCCCCAAGAATCCACGATCCGGTCTACACCACTGATGTTTTTCACCGGAAGCGTTGGGATGCGTGCCTTCGCGTATCCGACAAATCCCTCCACCAGCACTTCTTCACTTCCCGAATCCGTGACATATTTGAACTTTACGGGGTGCTGTTTGTGGTAGTCCAGCAGAAGAGGACTGACCTCATAGACGAGCAAAAACCACTGGTCCCACTTCGCCAACCCTGCCTCACCTCTCCAGCTTTTGATCCACAGGGAGGGCAAGGGAAGGCACAGGAGAACTGCCGCCACGACTGGCCCTTTCGCGCCTGGTTTGAAGAGCCGGAAGAGAGAAATGGCAACGACACACGCCGCGGCCAGCGAAGTAGGGACGAGCAGGCACGCCACTACCAAATGTGCCAGCAACGCCAGGGGAGTGAAAGGCGCCGAGCGTGCGAGGAATCCAACGCCAAGCGCGATCGAAAAGCCAAAGACCCACCTTGCCGCTCTTAGAAGCTTGCTGTTTGGCTGCATACGGTTCCACTTTTTTCCTCAAAGCAGAGTGAGTGCAAGTTGCATTGGAACCGTCCCCCCTGCATCCACCGGCCCTCCACACTCGAAATTTACCTTGATCCCCGGGCGGGGTCGCTTACCGTCTCTGCCCTTTGCTTGCCTCCCTCCGGGGGTGGGCACCCGAATGCCCAATAACATTCGACCCCTCAGTTGCCGTTATGAAGAAGGAAGCTCATCCCACTACGTTTGAAACGACCATCACCTGCACTTGCGGGAAGGTCTACAACACCCTTTCCACGGTCAAGAACCTGAAGATTGGTATTTGCGCCGCCTGCCACCCCTATTTCACGGGTGAACAGCGCTTCGTCGACACCGCTGGTCGCGTGGACAAGTTCGCCCAGCGCTACGGTTCCACCAGCGCTACCCGCCGTACCAAGCCCAAGGTCGGAGCCGCTGCCGCTCCCGCCGAAGTCACGGCCTAGCTCCTTCATCTTTGATTTCCAGCAGAACGGTGCTCGTGCCTCCGGCGCGACACCGTTCTTTCTTTGTGCCATACTGTAAGTGTTCCCACGCCTGATTTTCCTGTCCTCCCTGCTCCATGGACTACTCCTCCATCATCGATAAGAAAAAAGCACGACTCGCTGAGATTGAAGCTCTCATGGGCCAGTTGGACTTTTATGACGACAATCGCAAGGCGGGCGAACTCCTCCGTGAACACCGTGGCCTGGAGACGCTCACCAAGTCTTGGGACGAGTACCAGCGGGTGCTCCAGCAGATAGCGGACAACACCGACCTCATGAAGTCCGGCGATGCCGAGCTGGCCGCCATGGCCGAGGAGGAACTGCCCGGCCTGCAGGCCCGCATCCTAGAGCTGGAGGCGGCCGTGCAGCGTTTCATCCTGCCCCCGGACCCGCTGGAGGGTCGCGATGTCATCATGGAAATCCGCGCCGGTACCGGTGGGGACGAGGCGGCGCTTTTCGCGGGCGACCTCTTCCGCATGTACTCCCGCTACGCGGAAGAGCGCGGCTGGAAGACCGAGCCCCTCGAAGCCAGCCCCGCCGGTGTGGGCGGGTACAAGGAAGTCGTGTTCAAGGTCAGCGGGGACGATGTCTTCAGCTCGCTGAAGTACGAGAGCGGCGTCCACCGCGTGCAGCGCGTGCCCGCCACGGAGGCCCAGGGCCGCATCCACACCTCCGCCGCCACGGTCGCAGTGCTGCCTGAGGCTGAGGACGTTGATGTGCAGCTCAAACCGGACGAAGTCCGCATCGAAGTCTGTCGTGCGAGCGGCAACGGTGGCCAGGGCGTGAATACCACCGACTCCGCCGTGCAGGTCCTGCACATCCCCACGGGGGTGATTGTGCGCTGCCAGGACGGTCGCAGCCAGCTCAAGAACAAGGAAAAGGCCCTCACCATCTTGCGCTCCCGTCTCTTGGAGAAGAAGCAGCAGGAGGAGGCCGCGAAATACTCCGCCCATCGCCGCGCCCTCATTGGCAGCGGCGGTCGTGAGGAGAAGATCCGCACTTACAACTACCCGCAGAACCGCATCACGGACCATCGGATTGAGTTCACCTTGTACAATCTGGACCAGTTCGTGGAAGGCCGGCTCGATGAGATGGTAGGCAAGCTGCAGACTGCCGAGGTGAATGATCGCCTGGCGGAAGCTGGGCTGGAGTGACCGCGCAGGAAAAGTTGCCTGCTGGTGGCAGCATGAACATGGAGAAAGCATCCGGGTCAGACCGGGTGCTATGAAAACAACATTCGTCCGCCCGGTCGCGCGTCTCCTCCTGCTGGTCGTCTCCACTGCGGGGTTGATGAGTTGTATGAATCAACCCACCCCCGGCAGTCGTCGTGCGGCTCAAGATGTCGTGGATCCGTGGCGTCTGCACAAGCACAGGCATCAGCCATCGGTGAAGATCTGATGTCGTAGCGTGTTGCCTGCGACAGTGTGCACAAAGAGCGGAGGCAGGCGGTTGCCTCCGTTTTTTTATTTATGTGGGACTGGGTGCGGATGCGATTTGGATTGCTGGAGCAAGCTCCAGCAGTCCAAATCATGAACGCGCAATCGCTATGGGCATGCGTTGGGCCAGTGATTCATGTTGCGTTGCATCCCGTGTGTGACGGGGTTGATCTGATATCATTGCGATGCCCATAGCATGGTTGTTGGGCTCCGCTTGCATGTCATCCTCGCTTTGTAAATGGCGCTGGAATGTGACGGCACGAGGATGAAATTTTGTCGATTGTTTGGAAGTGCTTGTGAGTGAATCACAGAGCCGTTGTTGCTGGGTCTGCGAAGTGTGGAGCACTCACCTCCTCTTGAACGTCCCTGGTGCGTTCGCGTCAGACTCGTCGCTATGAAAACACATCTCGTGCGTCCTATTGCACGTCTCATCCTCCTGGCCTCTGCGGCCACCCTCATCAGTTGTGCAAACCAGCCGAGCACCGGAAGACGCTATGTCTCGAACACCAGCAGCAGCACCTTCTCGGATCCCTGGTACTTCAACAGGCACTGCTTCCACAACAGTCATCACTGCAAGACGAAGATGTAGTGTGTGAGCGGGTGCGCAGCTTCGAGCAAAGCAAAAAACGAGGGCAGGCGGTTGCCCTCGTTTCTTTTTGGGAATGGAGGTTGGGCTTTCCAGCCCGACAGCGGACGTTGGACTTTCTAGTCCGACGGATGGATATGCGGAACAAGGCTGTAGAGGTGATGTGTGGTTGGTTTCGGTAGCTGTCAGGGCAGAAGCCCTAACGCTCACTGTCGGGCTGGAAAGCCCAACCTCCGATCCGTGCGCCGCCTCCGAGCAAACTCCTCCATCTCACTCCGTATAAGGAGGCATGCTGCCGCGCTGCTTTCTTGCCTTCGCCCTCTTGCTTCTCATGCTGCTGCCTTCGCGGTTCACGCACGCAGCCCCTTTCGAGCTCGCCACCTTCACGGTGGATGTGACCATCCCTGTGGGACATCCCTGCATGGGTGGTGGCATTGCACCAGCGGGCAAGGTCATCCAACCACTCCTCGCGAAAGGGTTCGTGCTTACCGGTGCCGGGAGACCCTTTGTGGTGGTATGCTTTGACTGGTGTGAGATTCGCGGCTCCGCGTTCGAAGATTGGCGCAAGGGATTGGCAGAGGAGTGCGGCACAGTTCCAGAGCGAGTGCTCATCACCAGCACGCATGTGCATGATGCGCCAGTCATGGATCCGGAGGCTGAGCATCTATTGCATGAAGCACAAAAGACAGGCGCGTGGAAGAACCTTGCAGCGCCGGACCCGAAGGCTCGTATCCAGCTCGCCAGCGTGTGCTGGCCGGACTTCAATCGCATTTGCATCCAGCGGGTGCGTGTCGCGGTGAAGGAGGCGCTCGCCGGGAAGAAGCGTGTCACCCACTTCGGCATTGGACGCGCGGAGGTGAAGGAGGTGGCGAGTAATCGACGCTACATCACGCCGGAAGGGCAGGTGCTCTACAACCGCATGAGCCGCAATACGAATCCAGTGGCACGCGATGCGGACGCAGGCACGATTGATCCGTGGCTGCGCACCTTGAGTTTTTGGGATGGGGAGACACCCGTGTGCGCCTTGCACAGCTATGCCGTGCATCCCATGAGCTACTATGGGGGGGGCGAGATCTCCATCGACTTCGTGGGCCTCGCGCGGGAGCGCATGCAGCAGGAGCATCCCACGGTGCACCAGATGTATGCCTCAGGTTGCTCGGGCAATGTCACCGCGGGGAAATGGAACGATGGTGCGCCAGCAAATCGTGATGTGCTGGCAGGTAAGATCCATGCTGCGATGCAGGAGGCGTGGAAGCAGACAAAGAAACTACCCCTTGAGCAAGTGGGTTTCAAAGCGGCGAAAATCGCCCTTGGTGCGCGGAACAGCATTGGCTTCACGGAGGAGGCGTTGCGGCACCGCATTTCGAATGACCCGGGACCTTTCGCTCGTGCGGAGGCGGCGATGGGGCTCGCGTGGTATGAACGCGTGAAGGCCGGGCATCAGATTGATTTGCCGATGCTGGACTTCGGCGGAGCGGCACAATTGCTGTTGCTGCCAGCCGAGTCGTATGTGGAGTTCCAGCTCTATGCGCAAGAACTGCGTCCGGACAGCTTCGTCATGGTCATGGGTTACGGCGAGTGCGGACCGGGATACATTCCCATCGAACGCGCCTGGCAGGAGAGGGATGGCAATTTGCGCGATTGGGCTTGGGTGCCAACGGGTTCGGAAGACGCGATGAAGGCAGCGATCCGTGAGGTGATGCTGAAATAGGGAGCGCTTTGGACTTGCAATAAGGGATCAATCCCGCTGCAATGAGCGCTTTCGAAAATAACCCATGCAAATCATCGGTATAGAAAACATGACGGGCCAGGAGCTGGCGCACGAGCTGGACCGGGGAGGCCGGTTTGTGATGTTCAAGTACACCTTCTCGGTCATCGTCATGACCTTCAACAAGGGCAGCGATATCTACTTCATCAAGGGAAGTGAAGGCAGGATGGGGAAAGGGGCGAGGTACACTCTTCTGACCTTGTTCTGCGGTTGGTGGGGCCTCCCATGGGGGCCCATCTACTCTATTGGCAGCCTTTGGACCAATCTCAGTGGAGGCCAGGACGTGACCAACGAGGTGCTGGCCGTTCTGCAGGCACCCTCGCATGAGCGCTACGGGACGCCGCCACCAGTTCCATCTTCCGCGCCACCGCCGATTCCGCGGTAAACCATGCGTTGGTCCGCGCAGCAAGCGCAGCCACTCCAAAGATCACGCGGATGCCCGCGTGATCTTTTTTATTGCTTGTGAGGTGGCTCAGGGAGTCGTCACCACCTTCGCCGGGCCATCCACAATTTCCACCTTGAAGCCGGGGAGTTCGCCGGCCTCTCGAGTGAGAATGAAGGTCACGGTGCTCTTGCCCGCAGGCAGTTCGAGCGGGAGCTCTTCCGTCACTTCTTGAATCACCTTCTCACCGACGGTCACTACGATGCCCTTGGTGGCGGTGAGCTTCAGCTTTACCTGACCGGCGGCGGGCATTTCCAGATCCGCCTGGGCGATGCGGGGGAACCAGGGATACATCTTCACGGGCACGGGCATCTCGGCCAGGGGCAGGTCGCCGCTCACGAGGCTGGTCTTGAACTCCCACGGGTACTTGTAGGCGCGGTCGTTGAGGGCGAAGAGGCCCACGTGACGCACGTGGTCCACGTCCGCCTGCTCCATCACGCCCATGGTGCGCCAGGTGCGGATGTAGGGGTTGGCGGGAGTCTTGTAGGGACCTTCCCGGCCCAGCTCACTGAGGAAGCGCACGAGATCCAGGAACTCATCTTCGCGCAGGCTCGCGGTGAGACCGGGGGGCATCATGGACACGGGGCTGATGGTCTTCTGCGCGATGTCCGCCTTGGCGACTTTGTGCATCTGGTTTGCGGCGTCGCGGATGACCAGTTCATCGCTGCCGTCCTGAGCCACACCACCCGCCACCACGCGGCCGTCTTTGGTGGTGACCATGGTCATGTGGTAGCCTTCCTTGATTTTTGCCGTGGGGTTGAGGATGGATTCGATGAGGTAATCCACCTGCGCGCTGGCGCCGATGCTCACCATATCAGGTCCAATCACACCACCGCTGCCGCCGATGGCGTGGCAGGAGATGCACAGAAGCTGCTGACGGCGGTACACTTTCTCACCACGCGCGGCATCGCCGAGCTTCTGCACCTTGGCCACCATGGCAGTCATCTCCTCAGGAGTGAGCGGTTTGTCCATCTGCTTGATCTGGCCCGCTTTGCGCAGGGAGTCTTCGATGAGTGAGGCCAGGCCCTTGCTGCTTGCGAGGCGGATGCCTTCGATGGCAGCGGCTTCAGGAATGGTCTTGCCTTCGAGTTCCTTCGCCAGCACCGCGGGGAGCTTCTTGTTCCGGAGGAAGGCTTCCAGTACAGGCTTCGCATCCTCGGGGGACTTCACCGTACCGAGGAACTCCACGGCACGCTTGGCTGCGAGGGAGGGCGTGAGATCCGAGAGTGGGATGATGCCGAGCTGGGCTCGCACTTCACCGGAGGGATCCTGGGAAAGCTTGTCGAGCAGGGTACGGGAGGCTTCGCCACCCAGGGACACCAGACCGCGTACGGAAGCCACGCGGACAGCCATGTCCGCCTCGGCGCTCTGGGCCCATTGCGTGAGCAGTTCGCGCGCAGGTTCCTGCTTCCACAGGCCGGCGAGCTGGGCGCCTTGCGCGCGGAAGCCGGGATTCGCGGAGTCGAGCAGCTTCTTCGTCTGCTCAAACGCGGCTCCCTCGGGAATGCCGCCCCGTTGGGCCGCTCGCTGCAGGGAGGCGAGGAGGGGAGACACTGGCGCATTCTGGCCCAAACGTTCCAGAGCCACGGTGAGGATGGCCCCGAGCTGTTTTGGTGAGCCGAAGTCACCCACCATGGCCAGCACGGTTTCCGCATCTTCCGGAGCAAGCTTGTTCGCGAGGTAGGCGGTGAGCAGCGGTTCCAGAGCCTCTGGTTTGCCGGTGGACTTCAGCGCATAGACGAGGTGCTTGGGATTTTCGTCGAGCTTCAGTTTCCCAGCGAGAAAGACGGGCAACCAGATATCCGCCTGCTCGCGTGCGGTGAGTTCCAGGAGGAAGTCGATGTTGTTGTCCACCGGTGTCTGCTTGTCGAGTGCGCGAAGGGCCACGGCGAAGGCTTCGGGCTTGGACATGAGGCGCAGGCAGGCGACGGCCCACAGGCGCACCTGCGCGCTTTCATCCGCCACAGCATTTTCCAGCAGCTTCAGGGCATCCGGCACTTTATCGAGGTGATGAGAGAGAATGCGCAGGCCTGCGGCACGGACACGAGGGTCGGGAGAGGTGAGCAGGAGGCGGGTCCACTTCGCCGAGTGCACGTTGAGTGCTTCCCGTGCCCAAGCCAGGTGCAGGAGCGTCTCGCCTTGCTGCGGAGGCACCGTCGCGAGGTCGGCAGGCAGGGCTTCTTCCCTGATTTTGTTCAGCAGGGCGATGGCTTCTTGGGGCATGCGCTCACGCATTTCCAGCGTGGCGAACTGACGGTTCCAGCGGCGCGGGCTTTCGAGTTGCTTCACCAGCTCTTCGAGCGTCATCTTCGAAAAGTCCACCTTCTCCGTAAGCGGACGGCCCTTGGCGGTGAGACGCCAGATGCGGCCATTCACGCGGTCGCGACGGGGGTCGCGGAAGTCCACTTCACCGTGCTGGATGATGGGATTGAACCAGTCCGCGATGTAGAGTGCGCCATCGGAGCCCGTGCGTGCATCGATGGGGCGGAAGCCACGATGCGTGCTCGCCAGCACGTCGGGCAATTGCTTGCTCACGTAGCTGCTGCCGCTTTCGGAAAGCTTGAAGCGGTTGATGCGATTGCCGCGGAAGTCGCAAGTGATGAGGGTGTCCTGCCAGTCGTCCGGGAAGTGCGGGTCCTCGACGATTTCCAAGCCGCATTGCTTCGGCTGGCCGGGATTCAGACCATCCAGCACACGCTTCGCACCGGGCGAAGTCTTGAAGACGGCACCAGGGTAGATGAAGTTGATGCCTTCGCTGCCGGCACCGTCCGTGGCAAAGCTCTGACCCCAGCGGTCGAACTCATGGCCCCAAGGGTTGATGAGACCCTTCGCGATGATCTCCAGGCGCTGTGTCTCGGGCTGGTATTCCCAGATGCCGCCACCCATGAGCCGGCGTACGCCCCATGGCGTTTCGATGTGGCTGTGGATGTAAATGCTCTGGTTGAAATGAATTTGCCCATCCGGACCATGGCGCAAGGTGTGTACGAGGTGGTGGGTATCCTCCGTGCCGAAACCGCTCAGCACCACCTGGCGCTGATCTGCCTTGCCATCGCCATCCGTGTCCCTGAGGAAAAGAATCTCCGTCGAGTTCGCCACATAGCAGCCACCGTTTGCAGGAAGCACGGCGGTGGGGATGTGCAGGTCATCGGCGAAGAGCGTGCTCTTGTCCGCCTTGCCGTCGTTGTCCGTGTCTTCAAGGATGACCACCTGGTCGATGGCTTCCTCACCCGGTTTGATTTGGGGATAGGTCGTACTGCACACCACCCAAAGGCGGCCCTTCGAGTCCCAGTTCATCTGCACCGGCTTGCGCAGCAGGGGCTCGGCGGCCCACAAGTTGATTTCATAACCCTCTGGCACCACGAAGGCTTTCTGTTCAGCATCCACGGAAGGATCCGGCAGGTCTGCCAGGCCCTTCGGCTGGGAAGCGGTCGCAGAGGTCACCGTACCCATCAGGAGCGTGAGGGCCGCGGAGAGGGTTGTGAAGGAGTGAGCAGGTCGCATAGGAAAGGGAGAAACGGAAGCTGGGATCAGGGCAGCGTCTTTTGCAGGGAGAGACGCGGACCGCGTGCGCGTGACATCGCCAGCGCGATGAGCCACGGGACATTCACCAGGAATATCAAACAGAGGATCTGATGGTTCGTAAAAGACAATCTCATCAGCCAGGCGATGGAGAGGTGCAGGATGATGATGGAGATGCCCATGAAGCAGGACCACTTCCGATCGCGCAGTCCCACCCAGGCGAAGAGTTCAATGAAGAAGCCCACGTCAAAGAGCAGCATCGCCAGATAGGGATGGTGCAGCAGGAGCGTGGCGGAGGCGGGATCACCGGCGAACTCCACTTCCAGGTCCTTGTAATAGGAGAGGCGGTGGGTCTTGATGATCTCCACGCTGAGGTACTGTGAGTTCCACAGCCACATGCCCTTGGAGTTGATGATCTTCGTCACCACGGAGGTGATGTAGCCCGCGAGGATGATGCCGCGGCTGTAGTACCAGAGCTGGGCGCGCATCCCGGCATCGGGCAGCTTCCTCTTCCACCACGCCACCGCGGCCTGGCCGAAGAGCATGATGCTGATCATCTGGTGCCCGTGGTAGGTGTAGCCCTGTGAATCGTGATACGTCCACACGAGCATGTGCATGATCGCGAGCACGGGCAGCACGAAGCGGATGCCGTAGCCAAGGATGTACACGGCGATGAGCACACAGGCGATGACGAAGAACTCCTCAAACAGCCCGGCACGCGGGATCCACGTGAGCGGGCCCGCGCCTTTGGCGCCGAGTTCCTCGCCCGGTTCCATGACTCCGTGATGCAGCCAGGTGAGGTCCACGAAATTGGCGATGCCTTTCGGCTTGTCCTGCGCCACGTGGCGGAAGGGGTGCCAGTCCGTGAATATCCACACGAGCATGGCCCCGAAGAGCAGACGCATGATGAACCATTCCCAGCGGCTGATGGGCTCCGGCAGGAAGCCAGCCTTCGCCCAGGACACAAAGCCCGCCTTCCACCGCTGGAGGCGGGTGGGCGCTTGGGTGCTGGGTTTGGTCACGTCGATGTCCATGCCTCAGCGCTTTTCCTTCCGTGGTGGTTGCACATGCTCTGCGACCACTGTGTTCGTTTCGATGAAGTGGCCATCGCCGAAACCAATCTTGGTTTCAATCAACCGGATGCGCTCAGGCAGGGGCCGCTTGGGACGCTGCGCGTTCTTCTGGCGGAGGTACTTCAGCACCTCCAGCCCGGCCTCTTCTTCCGTGGCGAAGTCATGCTTGTACGCGCCGAACATCTTCCCCACCTGGGAGGGGCTGATGCCAGTGTGGTACACATGAGCCAGAGGCTGGCCCTCGCCGTCTGCCAGGTACTGCCACTTCAGCGGGCGCGAAGTGGGCATGGAGTACATGGGATAGTGGGAAAAGGGGAACTGGTCCCGCGTGAGCTGGGTGATGAGCACCAGCACCATGAGGGGGAAGATGGGATGGCGCACCAGACGCCGCCATCCGGGCGAAGTCGAAGTGAATATGGGAAGTCCCATGGAGTGCGCTGAAGCTGAGGCTTTTGAACCTTCCTACACGGCTAGGCTCACGGGAGCTGCGGCAGGGCCTGGAGGATCTTGAGCTTCTGTTCCTGAATTTTCTTGTCCTCCGCTGCCACGAGCGCGTCGAACTGCTCCACTTCGGCGGCGTTCTGACCTTGCTCGTGCTTGCGGAATCCATAGAGGTAGGTCTCGTTCGCGGGACGCCAGCGGTTGAAGAATAGCGAGTCCTTCTTGATCACGTCCCTCCGGAGCTGGGTTGCGGCGGGGCCGGCGGGGTCCTGCTTCGGCAGGCCGAGACCCTCGATCATCTTCGCGGCCCACTGCTGGTAGCCAGCCTCGGCGTAGTGGATGCCGTTCTCCGTGATGGGGTGCTCCGGGCGTTCCTTCTTCGCGCCGCCCATCAGCTCGAATCCATCCACAAAAAAGGCACCCTGCTTGCCGGCGAATTCCTTCAGTGCGTTGCGCACGTCTTCCAGCTTGGCGTTGGCCTCGGTCTGGTCGGGGAGGGGAGAGCCCAGATTTTCAAGCGGAGGAGGTGCGACCACGATGACGCGCACATGCGGGTTCTTCGAGCGCACAAGTTCCAGCAGGTTGCGGTAGCCCGAGATGAATTCCGGCATCTTGATGAGTCCCTCAAACGGCAGATCCGCACCGTAGCAGGCGATGAGGACCGTGGGCTTCAGCGTTTCCAGATGCTTGCCGAGGCGCTCCAGACCTTCCGTGGGAGGGCCGAAATAGGAGCGGGCGTGGCCGAAGACAGTGTCCCCGCTCCAGCCCAGGTTCCGCACGGAGATTTGCTTTTGCCCCACGGCGAGGGTCAGGGCCGTCTCCAGAAAGCCGTAGTGCTGCTCGCGTTCCACGATGGTGCCGCCGAGGATCACGACACGGTCCCCGTCCTTGAACTCAAAGGCGCGGGTGGGCGGAGTGGTTTGCGAGGTTGCGGTTGCGGTCGTTCCAAACAAGACGAGGGCAAAGGAGAGGCGTAGGAGGGCGGATTTCATGCGCGGGGACACGAGGGCTGGAAAAAACGCAGGCGGCTAGGGGCTCTTTTCTTTCGATGTGGGCTGAATCTGCCGCCGATAGTCTCCCCGGCTGAAGAACTTCTCCAGCCAGACATAGAGAATAATGAAGAGATAGCGGCTGCCCATCTCCTTGATTTTCAGTTTTGGGACGCCCGCGCGACGATTTCGCCACGTGATGGGCATGGTGGTCCAGGTATAGCCGCGGACGATGGCCTTCAGCGGAATCTCCACCGTGAGATTGAAATGCGGAGCAATGAAGGGACGGCAACCCTCGATGACCTCGGCGCGGTAGGCCTTGAAGGCATTGGTAGTATCGTTCAGGGGGATGCGGAAGAGCACCTTGATGCCCCAATTGGCGATACGATTCAGGATGAGCTTGTGCGTGGGGTAGTCATGGACGCCGCCGCCCTTGATGAAACGGCTGCCGAAGACGCACTCGTGGCCCTGATTTAGCAGGTCCCAGTACTGCACCACCTCCGCAGGGCTGTCCGAGCAGTCGGCCATCATGATCACCACGGCATCGCCCAGCATGTGATTTAGCCCGCAAATGATGGCGCGTCCGAAGCCATTGGGGCCGGTGTTGTTCACCGGCCGGAGGGTGGGGATGCGCTGGCTGAGTTCCTGTAGCAGCCCCCAAGTGCCGTCCTGACTGCCGTCATTCACCACGACAATTTCGTGGGAAATCTGACGGGCGGACAGGGTCTGGTGAAGCTCCTCCACCGTGTGGGCCACACTTCCCTCCTCATCACGAGCCGGAATGACCACGCTGAGCAGTTGCACCGGCTTTGGGTTGAGGGATTCGGGCATCAGAAAAGAAGTTCAGCCATGTAGAATTTTCTTTGCGGCGTCAATCTCAAATCGTAGCTTCGCGGCTCATGAAGATTGCCCTGGTAACCGGTTCAGGGGGCCTAATCGGCTCGGAAACGTGCAGACGGCTGCACGCGGAAGGCTATGCCATCGTCGGGGTCGACAATGACATGCGCGCCTATTTCTTTGGGGAGGAAGCCTCTACCAAGGGGACCCGCCAGCTTCTGCGCAAACAACTGCAGGTGTATCACGACGAGCCTGCGGACATTCGCGATTGGGATGCGGTGGAGTTCCTTTTCAAAAAGTTCGGATTCGCCATAGGCGCTGTAGTCCATACGGCGGCCCAGCCCTCACACGATTGGGCGGCGAAGGAGCCACTCACGGACTTCGCGGTGAATGCCCAGGGTACCATGTACCTGCTGGAGGCCACCCGGAAGTACTGCCCCGAGGCGGTCTTCATCTTCACCAGCACGAACAAGGTGTACGGCGACACGCCGAACCGCCTGCCACTGGTGGAAAAAGAGACCCGGTGGGAGGTGGATGAGTCCCACCCCTATTTTGCGAAGGGCATCGATGAGTCGATGAGCATCGACGGCAGCAAGCACTCCATCTTCGGCGCGAACAAGGTGGCGGCGGACATCATGGTGCAGGAGTACGGGAAGTACTTCGGCATGAAGACCGGTGTCTTCCGCGGCGGCTGCCTCACAGGACCGGCGCATGCGGGTGCCGAGCTCCACGGCTTCCTGGCCTACCTCATGAAGTGCACCGTCACCGGCCGCCCCTACAACATCTACGGCTACAAGGGCAAGCAGGTGCGGGACAACATCCACAGCCATGACCTTGTGGATGCCTTTGTGAAGTTCATGAACAACCCCCGTCCCGGCGAGGTGTACAACATGGGCGGCTCCCGCCACTCGAACTGTTCCATGCTGGAGGCCATCAAGATGTGCGAGGACATCAGCGGCAAAAAGCTCGATTGGAACCTTCTGGATGACAACCGCATCGGCGACCACATCTGGTACGTGAGCGACGTGTCCAAGTTCCAGAGCCACTACCCCGACTGGGAATACAAGTACAATCTCCAGACCACGCTGGAGGAAATCTACAAGGCGTGCGCGCTGACGAAGTAGGGTCGTGTGGTGGATGGTGAGTCGAGGGATTCAACACGGAGACGCAGAGACGCGAAGGCACGGAGGAGGTTCGGATTCCTAATTCGAACGCCCTCTCTGATTCACTCGCTCACGAAGTCACAATCTGAGACTCTCTGGAACGATGAACGTACCCGAGCCAAGACTTGGGGTTCGGTCGAGAACACCTCATAAAATGAGCTGTCGACGGCTCGGATAATAATCCAAGGTGAGTCAACGCTTTGTTCGAAAGCCGAAAACTCGCCGTCAATGACTTGAACAAGACGGTGCGCCAAATGGCTGAGATGTTCGCCAGGGATCAACGTCTGGCCATCCGCCAATCCTTCCAACCCGATTCCTTCCTCCCCGGTCGCCCAAACCTCGGACGCAAGCCACTGGGACTGGATCGCCCGCTCTCCGAACAGGTCGAGAAGGTCACGAAGGTCCACGGCAAGGACGTGACAGTCCTCTCGTGTGTCGTGAATCTGAAGGCCTTGCATGCTCAGTGATGTGGGGTGGTCTAGTTAAGTATCCTCGGACTCATCGTCTTCACGCCACCCGTCGAGGGCTCCGACTCCAAACGTGTCTTGAACCGGGTAGCCGTATTGCCTGGCAGCAGCGGCAAGGTGGTTGGGAGCATGAACGAGAAAGTCTCCGATGCCTTCGCGAATCTCTTCTGGAGTGAAGCGTTCTGGATAGAGCAAGAGCGCCGTGACAAACGCGGCATCGGAGTTCCAGTCCGTCATGTGGAATGCGATGTCGAGCGCGGTCTTGTCGTTGAAGTCGCCAGCAAGAGCTGCCTGCGCTGCTTGCTGGGCATCGGGGATAGGGACCGAAAACTGTTCGGCTCGATTGCCCACCAACTCGCGAAAGATCGCGATGGCTTTGTCGTGGACAGATGGATTGTCTTTGCTCATGGGGGATGGGTGACGGGTGCTGGTCTGGTGCTGTTCGTTGCAGATCGTAGCCGGGCGTTACACAACGCTGCCGCACAGTTCCCAGAGCTTACCGTTTTGAATTCGGGCTCCGACGGTGTGCTCCTCATCCCAAGTCACACGATAGGCTATCTCGATGGAGGGGCCAGCTTGCGGCGAGCCTTGAATCAGCTCAATGCAGACCCGCTCGGCAAACACGTGAGGCCAGACGTCCTCAGCACGATCAATTTTTGGAAAGGGTTCAGAATCTTCAGGTAGTTCTCCCGCCGAATCAGCATCCCGGTAGGGTTCGTAGTGCTCAAACAAACTCGCCTGAATCTGGGGAAGCAGAGAATCATATTGCGCAGCTAATTCATGGGCCTGGGCCAGGCACAGTGAATCCGGTGATTGACGCCCGCCAGCAAGGCTCAACTCAATCTTGCCATGCTGATCTAGCGTGACGCTCCCTTTCCAATGGCCGCGTGACCGCGTCAGCAAGCCAAGATGGTTGTCCTCAAAAGTCGCGGCCTTGAACAGGTTGAACATGGTGTGTGTGCATGATGATGTTTAACGACTTGCCGTGCACTCAGGTGTCAGTGGGAACGTCATCCCAATCATCTCCCCAGCCTGCCACCCAACTGAGCCCATATCGCCGTTCGTAGACGACCGATGGATTCAAAGCGTCGACCGGAAGTTCACCCGGATCAAGTGGCCTGCCGGCCCCAACATTGAGTCCAAGCTGCCTGTCTCGTACCCTCCAGTGCTGGTGGTACAGAAATCCCTCCATCGCCTGAATCTCCTCTGAGGGCCGCTTCTCGGCGCACAGACGGAATTCGTTCGGATCCTTCATTGCCGCAGCGATGAAGTCGGTGTCGAGAATCCAACATTGCTCAGACAGAAGTGGCATCTGCTCCAGCCCACCCAGTGACCAAATCAACGACACCAGTGCTTCGGCTCTCCAGCTGAAGTTCACGATGGCTTGCTGGTCTGGCGTGGAGTCGCTGAAGAAACCTCGCTCGGCATCCGAAAAGGAGTCGTGAATGCCGAACCGACGTGTCCAGTCTGCGACCCATGTCTGTTGCTGGGTATGGGCCACTATCGCCACCAATACCAGCGAGCGCTCTGCAATCTCCAGCGCTGATCGCTCCGTCAGTTTGACGCTCTCGTCTTCCATATTCCCGGCATGATTATGCAAGCGGTGTGCAGAAGTACAGAGAAAATGCTGTCGCTATCGTTAGGGATTGGAAGTTTCGTCAGGGGAAATAACCAAACGTCCTCTGCGCTACGAGCATTGTCTCTAGTCTCCCGCCTTCCCACCCTTGTCACGCTCCACCACCATGTCGTGTGCTGCGAACTTTGCCAGCATCTCTTCCAACATCGCTGTTTGCTCCGGATGTTCGGCGATCACGTTGCGTGACTCGCCAGGGTCAGCTTTGAGATTGTAGAGTTCCTTCCTGTCGCCTTTCTTGTCCTTGGCACCGCCCCCCTTGGTGACAATCAGCTTCCAATCTCCAAGCCGTACCATGCGTGCGCGGTAGCCTGGACTGGCGGAGTAGATGGGCATCGGTTCAAGAGGGCCGTTCTTGGCGTGATTCGCCAGCATGGGATTGAGGTGCGCGCCATCGCCCGTGGCGGCGCGGGGCAGCTCGACTCCACCGAGGGAGCAGAGCGTGGTGAACCAGCAGGTGACGCTGACCGGTGCGTCCTGCACTCCCGCTTCCCAATGTCCCGGCCAGTGAGCAATGGCCGGAGTGCGGATGCCGCCGTCATAGAGGCCGCCTTTCCACCCGCGGAAGGGAGTGTTGCTGCCACGGATGGTGAGGTGCGGGCGGGTGTCGATGCCGGGATACTTGTCCTGCTTGTTGTCCACATCATCGTGTGCGCCGTTGTCGCTGAGGAAGAGCACGACGGTGTTCTTGCGCAGATCCTTCTTCTCCAGCGCCGCGAGGATTTGGGCCACGCCATCATCTAGGTGGGAGACATCCGCGGCATGGAGACGCTGTGCCGGGCCCTCAATGTGCTCATTCATCTTCAGCCACCGCTCGGGTTCATTGATGGGAACATGCACGGCGGTATAGGGGACGTAGAGGAAGAAAGGTTTATCCGCGCGCTCACCAATCCATTTCACGGCATCCTTCGTGATGAGGTCGGTGATGTGGCCCTCTTCATCCAGCAGAGTGCCGTTGCGATGCCACGTGCGTTGATGCGGTCCCATCTTGTATTCATGCGTGTCCGGCGTGGCGCCGCCGGCGAGCAGGCCGTAACTGTAGCCGAAGCCAAACTTGTCCGGCGGTGTATCGAGGCCGGAGCCGAGGTGCCACTTGCCGATGAGCGCGGTGTCGTATCCCCCGTTGGAAAGCAGACTCGCCATCGTGGGCGTGCCGAAGGGGAAGGCCTGTTCATTCTGCGCGCCCGTCACGCCGAAGCGGCTGGCATATTGTCCCGTGAGCAGCGCCGCGCGCGTGGGACTGCACATGGGATGCACGTAGTGCGCAGCGAGGCGGATGCCTTCGGCGGCGAGCTTGTCCAGGTGCGGTGTCTTCGCCTTGCCTCCCTGGAAGCCGACATCGCCATAGCCCAGGTCATCCGCGAGGATGATGACGAAGTTGGGTTTGTCCTGAGCGGCAGACGCGGGAGCGAAGGCTGCAGCAAAAATGAAAAACGCGAGGAGGAAACGTTCCGCGGACATACTGCGTGAGAACGTCTCGATGAGGAAAAACTTCCAGGCAATGAGGTCTCGCCTCAAAACTTCACCGACTTCGCTATCCGCACTCCGCTTTTACCGGTTCACCCGAATCACCGTATTCCCACCCACCGAGAATGAACCACGGATGATCGGCTGCACATAGGAGGAGCCGGAGTGATGGTGGTGATGTGGGGGGCAGTATCCCGAACCTCCGCCACCATAGATGGGGATGTAGGGATAGCCATAACCGTAGAATCCGGAATACAGGTAGCTGTAACGATCACGCCCATACTGCCGGTAGGTCCCGGCGCCGGGTGTGTATACCTGGGTGATGGGAGACAGAGACGGCACAATCTCCTCCATGGGCTCGGAAGAAGCCGTGCCGAGTTGTGGCGTGGCATCACCGGGGAGTGGTGCTGGTGCGAGAGGTGGGCCGAGTTCTGCCGCAGCCTTCTCCGCAGCGAGGCGCTGACGCTCACGCGCCATGAGGATATCCATTTTCTCCTCTTCACGGAGCTGCTGTTTTTTCAGGGCGAGCTCGCGCTTCTCAGCAGCTTCCTTCACGCGTTGTTCCTCGGCCTTGGCAAATTCTTCTGCCTTCGAGGCGTCATAGCGGAACCTGGTGCGCCATTCGTCGCTGAGATTCTCGAAGCTGATTTTCGAGACGCCCGCGTCGTGCATCACGGTCATGGCCTCAGGCGTGACTTTCAGGATGCGGCAGTTCTTGTACTTGTCCCCAGAGAGGGTGGTGAGCTGGAAAGGTTTGCCCGTCTCCTCTTCCGGAGCGGCCTGTGCGCTGGAGAGCAGCATCGCGGAAAGTGCCAGCGTGAGCATGAGCACGGTCTTCATGGTACAAGCCAACCACAGCCGGGGGGTGTGGTCAAGCCCGCGACCGTTGCGCGGTGGCGACGCAGTCCCGGCAAGAGGCTGAGCCTCATGAACTGAGCGCGCTGGGGGCTTTGTGGCGATTTTCCAATGTTTTCGCCAGCCGGACGTGTTGCCGGGAGAAGGTCCATTCCTGTGGTCTGTCACCCGCCTGCCCCTTTCGTACCGATGAAAGCGCTCCTTTTTGCCACCACCTCTCTCCTCCTGCTGGCAGCCAGCGGCACTGCCCAGACACCCGCACCCGGCAGCTTTGCTGCGAGCCGGGCGCCGGGCCTCTGGATCAATCGCGAGGTGAACCAATACCAGCCGATGGAGCTGCAGGCTGCCGCGGTGGACATCAAAGTGCGCGGCCATCTGGCCACCACCACGGTGGAGCTCACCTTCTACAACCCAAACTCACGCGTGATGGAGGGTGAGTTTGTTTTTCCACTCGATGAAGGACAGACCGTGTCCGGCTATGCCTTGGAGGTGGAGGGCAAGATGCGCCAGGCGGTGATTGTGGAGAAGCAACGAGGGCGGGCGATTTTCGAGGAGATTGTGCGGCGCGGCATCGACCCGGGACTGGCGGAGCTCACACGTGGGAATGTCTTTCGCACACGCGTGTATCCCATCTTTGCAGAGAAGACCAAGCGGGTGTCCGTGACCTTTGAGCAGGAACTCAAGGCCGACGGTGATACGTTTCGCTATGCCCTGCCCATGTTCATCCCGGGGAAGCTGAAAACGTATCGTACACATGTGGAGGTGGTGCGCGCTCCCGGTGTTCCCTTCACCAGGGGCAATGCGTGCGAGCCGCTGGAGTTCAAGAGACAGCGGAACAACCAGAGCCAGGTGGCGGAGTTCACGAAGGTGGGCGTGGAAATGTGGCGGCCGCTGGAGTTCCATGTACCGAAGCGGGATGACCGCACGCAAATCTTCCTGGTGGAGGACAAGGCGAAACCCTCCCAGCAATATTTCCACGCGCGTGTGGAGCCTCCCATCCCGCTCGATGCGCCTCCGCCAGTCTTCACGCCAAAGCGTGTGGCCATTTTCTATGATGCCTCGGGTAGTGCCGCAAGGCGCCTGCGTGCCCGCGAGTTGGAGATGCTGGATGCCTGGCTGAAACGTCTGGGTACGGTGAAGGTGGATCTGGTGATCTTCCGCAATGAGGCGGAGAAGCCAATCGCCTATGACATCAAGGATGGTGAGACGGCGGCGGTGCGCGAAGCGATGGAGTCTGCGGCTTTGGATGGAGGCACATCACTCGGAGCCGTGGACATTCGTGTGGTGCCGGAGGCGGATGCCGTCGTGTTGATGTCCGATGGCTTCTCCACTTTCAGCGCGGACGAGCCGGTGGTGACGCGACCCGATGGCAGCGCGCCACCACTCTTTGCCATTCACGCTGCGAAGCAGGCAGACGCGGCGAATCTCCAACGTCTGGCGCGCAAGACGGGCGGACAGGTGTTGAACCTCATGCGCCTGGAGGTGGACGCCGCTGTGGCATCCATGCGTATCCCACCTGTCAGACTTCTCCAGTGGCAGGTGATTTCGGGCAAGGTGGATGAAGTCGCCATTCCCCGACAGGAGCTGGAGGATGGGGCTCTGGTGATTGCGGGAAAGGTGCAGGGCAGGAGCGTCGTGGAGCTCAGCTTGGGGCGGACCAGCGACGCTGCGGTGAAACATCGGCTCACGCTGGAACCCGAGGAGGCTTTGGACCCTGCAAGCGGGGCCTTTGTGCGTCGGGCGTGGGCGCAGTGCAGGCTCGCGGAGCTCTCTGTCGATGCGAAGCGTCACGAGTCTGGGATCACGGCGCTGGGGAAGGAACATCGCATCGTGACTCCGGGTACCTCGCTCATCGTGCTGGAGCGTATCGAGGACTATGCACGCCATCGTTTGGAGCCCGTGGAGCCGGACCTGCGCGCGAAGTACCTTGCCTTTCTGAAGAGCCATCCTTACTACGGCCGGGAGAGGGATATGACGGTATCGACCGGCTATGTGGTGCACCAGTGGCAGGAGTTCAAGACATGGCACGAGAAGCGGCATCCCTGGCTGGAGTCCGTGATCAAAGGGGCTGCCGAGCACGAGGCTGCGCTGTATGAGGCACTGGCCGCGGGGAGTGCGCAGGGACTTCCCGGACCGATGTTGAAAGCGGAGGATGCTGTGGCGGCAGCGGCCCTGGCGCATCGTGCGGGCGTGCTCGCAGAGCAGTGGCAGGAAGCCAGCAAGGAAGATGACTCTCGTGCTGCCTGGCTCCAGGACGCGGCAAAGGTGCTGCGGGCGGTGCGTGCGCTGCGTCAGCAGCGGATGAATCTGGCGGGTCCCGGTGGCGTGTCTGCGGCGGGTGGCGGCTTTGGATTTGGCGGCGGTGGCGGCTTTGGCCGTGGAGTAGGCATCGGTGGGAGCAATGGTTTTGCCGGTTCCCTCGGCGACATGAATGGCGTGTTCACCGGAACTATGACGGTGAATGGCTCACTCGCCATGGATTCGTCCATGCCGGTTGAAGCACCGGCCTCGCGTGCAGCGACAGGAGCCCGTGACAAGAACGTCGAGGCGGAAGGACTGGAGGTGAAGCCATGGGAGCCTGATACACCCTATCTTACCAGACTGCGGAAGTCGGACGAGCCGGTGCAGGAGTATCTCTCCCTGCGGAACGAATATGCCACCAGCCCCGCTTTCTTCACCGACTGCGCCGGGTATTTCTTCACGGAGAAGAAGGACGCGACACTGGCCCTGCGCGTCCTTTCCAACCTCGCCGAGCTGGATCTGGAGAATGCCACCCTGCTGCGTACGCTCGCCTTTCATCTGAAGCAGCATGGTCGCCACGACCTGGCAGCGTTGGTGTATGAGGAGGTGCTGCGCATCCGTGGCGAGGAGCCGCAGAGCCGCCGCGATCTGGCGCTGTGCCTCGCACAGTTGCAGAAGCCGGATTTCTCGCGTGCGGTGCGTCTTCTCTGGGAGGTGGTCACGCGGCCCTGGGATCAGCGTTTCTATGGCATCCAGCTCACCGCACTGCATGAGCTCAATGATTTGGTCCAGCACATTCCCAAGGAACAGATGCCTGACCTCAAGGCGTTGGGAGTGGATGAGACCTTGCTCACTCCTGTACCCGTGGCCCTGCGAGTGGTGCTCTCGTGGGACACGGACAATGTGGATGTGAACTTCTGGGTCATCGACCCGGCAGGAGAAGTGTGTTTTGTTGGTGTGACCCGCACGAACACGGGCGGCTGCATGAGCGCCCGGATGTCCCGTGGTTACGGACCCGAGGTCTTCACCATTCGCCGCCCTCTCCCCGGGAAGTACACCGTGCTGGTGGCATGCCAGGGGAACTACCAGCAGAAGGCCTCCCTGCCACCCACGGTGCAACTGGAGTTCCAGTCAGGCTTCAATGAAGTGGGCTCGGTGAAACGGGAGCTTATCACGCGTCGACTGGAGAAGATGTACGACGCGATGGAAGTGGGAACGTTCTCCGTGAAGGTGGAGGACCTGGCGGCGGAGTAGGGGGGGCAATTCGCAAAGTGCCGCGTGTGAACGGCGCTATGGACCAAGGAGCGGCACTAGCCTGGTGCCGTCATGCAGGGTCATCGAAGTGATGACGCGAGGATGCGTTCGCGTGGCTTTCCAAGTGTGCGAGCAAGAGCGGGAGAAGAAGAGGCTCCGCACCCACACTTGCCCACCTGACACAGATACTCCCTGCGAGCGAAGCGCTCTGCACATGCCGTGCGAGTGGTGAGTGCGAGGCAAGCTTCTCACTTCATTCTCACCTTCACGGAATGAACCCGCCACCCGTGACTTCCTCGCCGCCGAGCGTCGCGCTTCTCGGAGTACTTCCACCACTGCCGATGTCGCTGAACGAACCACCGGCCTCGCGCAGTTCCAGGGAACCGAGGCGTCGCCTCAGCTCGGCCACTTCATCCCGCAGCATGGCGATTTCACTTTCCAGCCGCTCGCGCCACGCGATGTCGGTATTCGCCTGCACGGCAGCCTCGCCGGCGCTGCTGCTGGCGACGCCGGACATCTCCACCGGACCGCCGAGGAGATGCACATAGGTGATGGTCTTGCGCCCGCCGCCAGCAGGGATGCTCTCCACGAGGGGCGTCTCGGGATAGGTCATCAGTTCGCGTATGGCCGACTCGGCTGCGGGAATGTCGGCGAAGGCAAACATGCGCTCCGTGCGCTGGCGCAGCTCGCCTGCGGTCTGCGGGCCGCGCAGCAGCAGCACGCAGAGCAGGGCCAGGGTGGGCTTCTCCAGCCGGGGCAGCTTGTGCTCCAGGTTGTGCTTGTACTTCTGCACACGGGCTCCAGCCAGCGTCACCTGCAGGGCATAGCCGCGTGACTTCAAACCCTCCAGCGCCTCCCGCACCGTATCTTCGTCGAGCTTCAGCACGGGCTCGCGATTGGTGGTCTGGTTGCATGCTGCGACGAGCGCATTCAGCGTGAGCGGATAGTACTCAGGAGTGGTCATCTCCTTTTCCACCAGGCAGCCGAGCACGCGCACCTCCTGGTAAGTCAGGGGCTGCAAGGTTGTGACTGGCACCGTGTCCGGTGTGGAGGTGACGGCTGTGTCGGGGGAAGTGGATTCCGCATTCATGGGGGAGATGGAAAGGCGTGGGGGGCTTTGGCGCGTCTGAAAACCCGCAGTTAGGAGCTTAGCCAATCGATGACGGGAGCAAAGCGGATAAGCAAGAGGAAGTGCTGTGAGGTTTCACGCGATCTAGGACACACTGGCGGCAAACGATGACAGGATTTCTGATCGGCAGGTCATCATTCGGATCCGACGACTGGATCGCTCCTCAAAAGGAGGAGATATTGCGAAGGCTCTTTGTCGCCTGTGCGGACGGGTCCAGTGGTTTGGCGGTGGACTGGGTTTGAGATTGGCGTTCGAATGGTTGGTGCTGCGTCTTCTGAATCAAGCGCCTTATGGTCTACTGGGATTTGATCCCCAGATAGGTGATCGGGTTCGATAATATCCTTTTGTGCAAAAATATTCCCATCGAAATAAATGGGGCATCATATCGATGCATGCTGTCGATATCGATATTAGACAAGCATGCATAGCGCACGCTTGGTGGTGTATGGCTTATCGACACGCAACCATCAGATGGGTTGCCAGAGTATGGCAGTTACAATAAAAGAAGCGGGACATGGATCGATCCATGTCCCGCAATTTCGAGCAAGATATACAGGTGGAGTGAGGAAGGGCTCGAAAAATCTTATCAGATTACAGACCGTTGTAGATCGTTGAAGGAGTGATTTTCAATGTGCCTGCGGCACCCTTCCTCTCCAAAGAGAAGGCCGTGGGGAAGACAGTAGCTCCCATGTCGGTGTTGCCGGAGCCGACTTTCTTCCAGCCTGCAGTGAAGGAACCTACGGTATCTGTGTAGTAGTATTGATCCCATCCGCCGGTGCTGTTGGGGAACCAGAGGATGTCGCCCGTGGTCTCTGAGCCATGCAGCACATAGCTATGCAGGCCGCTATTGGTGAGGGTGGACCCGGCTGCATAATTGGTATTCACATCGGCGTTCACCCCAGTCGCTGCGAAGAAGAAGGTCGGAGCAGACCTGATGCTGCCGGAGAACTTCACGTCCAGATTGGTGAAGTGATTCCGCTGAATCCAGATGCCATCGACATGGTATACAGGAAGGCTGGCCGCGCTGGTGGTGCCGCTGTTCACTTCGCGCCATCCTGCCACGCTGGTGGAGTAGTACACATACTTGTAACCGCCAGCGCCATCAGGGATGTAGACAAGGTCTGCATTGCCGGTCCAACTCTCAGTAGGACTGGGGCGGAGGC
Source organism: Roseimicrobium gellanilyticum (assembly GCF_003315205.1). Taxonomy (NCBI): domain Bacteria; kingdom Pseudomonadati; phylum Verrucomicrobiota; class Verrucomicrobiia; order Verrucomicrobiales; family Verrucomicrobiaceae; genus Roseimicrobium; species Roseimicrobium gellanilyticum. The sequence continues at coordinate 440,909 of NZ_QNRR01000005.1, forward strand.
CTGCCTGGTTGGTGGTGCCGAAGAGTGTTGCAGGCGTATGCGCAGCACGCACCACGTAGGTATCTCCTACTGCAGAGAGTGCAGAGAGATCTTCTTCAGTGGTGAGCACACGTTGCGCAACCGCAGTGACGGGACTTGCCACGCCTCTGTTGGTTCCACTGGTGATTTCCACCCAAAGGTTGCTCTGTCCGGCGAGGGCCACGAGAAAATCGACATTGTTATCCGTCAATGATCTCACGGCCTCCGCATCGATCTTCCCTGATGCTAACATCGGGCGTACAAAATTCACCCCTACAAGAGAAGTGGACCATGCGCGTGCGGTGACGGTATGAAAGCCTGCCAGCTTGGAATTGGTGTTGGCAGGTACTTGCCCAGTAGCGGTGGTGGTTGCGCAGATCAGGGCAGCAGCGGCGAGGAGGTGCAGTTTATTCATAAGGTTAGAATAAGCTGCCGGAAACACTACCGGATTATGCGAACCTATGTCGAGACTAAAAAATTTGATTATCATTTAATAAGGATTTAGCAAAATAGGATTGACCTTTTTTTGCGAAATTGGCAGCCTCGGCGGGAATTGGCTCCGCCGCCTGTTGAAGCATTAAAGCAAAAACAAAAAGCGTCATGACTCGCTCCTCACTCCTCACTCTACTGGGTGTTACATCGGCCTTCGGACTGGCCGTTTCCTCTGTGCAAGCAAGCACGGATTACAACAACGATGGATACGATGATGTATGGCAGCATCGTCATTCCGTCACCGTGTCAAGTTTCCCTCTGGCCAGCGATTATGATGGCGATGGATACACCAACCAGGCGGAATCCGTTGCTGGTACAGACCTGCGCAATTCACTCGATTGTCCGGAAATCACCAACACGGTGATCTCGGGCACGAACGTCCAGGTGTCGATCAAAACGCAGACCGGAAAATCGTACCAACTGCAGAGCAGCGCGGCGCCCAATGGCCCTACATGGACCAATGAGGGCACGGCCATCACTGGCAACGGCGCTGTCCAGACGGTGACGGTGGCGTCTGGAACGGGCACCAAGCACTATCGCTTCAGTGTCTCGGACAAGGACACGGATGGTGACGGGGTTTCCGATTGGGCAGAAGGCCTGATGGGAACAAATCCGGCGCTCGCCAATTCTCCGGCCAATGCCTCCGGTGGTGCAGCCAGCGATGCGGATGTCCTTCGCAGCTTGATGTCCTTCACCACCGCGGTGATCACCTCGAGCGCCTATGAGAAGGAAAACACCAATGGTCGCATTCGCATTACACGCACCTTTGGCACCATGCCGCTGACGTTGAGCCTCACGACTTCAGGAAACACAGTGGCCACGAAGGGCTCCGCCGCATCCACCGACTACACCCTAAAGGATGGCGCCGGCGCGGCCCTTTCCGCGAGCTCATTCACGGTGCCGAGCGGCGCAACCACCTTCGATGTGCAGATCGCACCGGTGGTGGAAACGCCCAATGTGCCTGAAGTGCCGGAAATGCTCCGTCTCACCCTCCGCCGCGTCAATGGCAGCGTGACGGTCCCTGTGGGATCCACCCAGGGCGTGAATATTCGTGATGCCACGAACGTGGATGCGAATCGCAAGCTCTTCGTTGCCTATCTCGGACGTGAAGGTGGCGCCATCACCACGGCAACCGGCCTGGCTACGCTGCTCCTGAATGGGGACAATACGGTGGGCGAAGTGAATTCCACCTTCAGCAACCTGACCTCTGCCCAGAGCGCCTCACACTTGCATGCCGCTCCTGCGACGGACCCTCAAGCCAGTGGACCTATTGTGGAAAGCCTTCCCCTCGGGCAGGTGACCGGACATCTCTATGACGTGCAGGCGGAGACGATCGCTTCCTGGGCGACGGATCAGGCTGCCCTCAACGCTCTCTTTGGAGGTTTTGTATATATCAACGTGCATAGTGCCAACTACGGCAGCGGAGAAATTCGCGGCAACTACACCCTGAGTGATGGTTCCATCAATCCGCCTCCGGCTCCTCCGGCTCCTCCAGCTTACGGCAGCGCCGAGTGGCCTACACTTGCAGGAAGTGACTTGGATCGTGATATCGTGCGCTTCCTCACGCAGGCCACCTACGGAGCCACTCCAGAGAGCATCCAGGAAGTAAAGGCCCTTATCACGGCCAATGGCAACAATGCCATCGCTGGCTACACCGCCTGGATCAACAAGCAGATGGACCTCGCGCAGACCCCCTCGCCTTCGCTGCAAAAGCTGGTGCAGGCCGCGGACATGGAGGAGTTCATTCTCCGCAACAACAAGCCCATCAATGCCGGCAATGACCCGCAGTTCGGTGGCGCCTCGTTCGGATGGAACACCACCTCCCGTACCTGGACCTCGAGCACCATCCACCAGAACAACTACCCGTTCCAGAACAACCGCCGCCGTGAGTGGTGGACGCTCGTGATGCAGAGCAAGGACCAGCTCCGCCAGCGCATGGCTCTTGCCCTGAGTGAAATCGTGGTGGTGTCCGAAAACGATGGCACGGTGCAGGCCTATCACTATGGTCTGGCCAACTACTGGGATATGCTGGCGGCAAATGCCTTCGGCAACTACCGCACGATTCTGGAGGAAGTCACCTACAGCCCCGTCATGGGGATCTACCTGAGCCACCTGAAGAATCAGAAGGCCACCGGCACCATCAGCCCGGATGAGAACTATGCGCGTGAAATCATGCAGCTCTTCTCCATCGGCCTGGTGCAGCGGCACCTGAACGGCGCGCTGAAGCTGGGCAACAATGGTCTCCCGGTTCCCACCTACGACCAGGGTGACATCACCGAGCTGGCCCGCGTGTTCACCGGCATGAGCTTCGGCAAGCGTCATCAAAGCGTGGCGAATGCTCCGACTTATCCCACGGCATCCACGCAACGCATCGGCACCACGCTGGAGGACAACACCAACTTCTTCGAAGGCAATGGTGTCCGCTTCTGGCAGGGACAGTGGATGAACCGCATGAAGATGTTCGACACCTACCATGACTTCAATGCGAAGGTGCTGTTCAACGGCAAGGCAGGCCAGACAAGCATCCCGGCCCGCACGAACAACGCCACTCCTGAATCGGAAGGCAATGCGGATGTGATCGATGCGCTGAACGCCATCGCGGGTAATCCCGCCTCGGGCACGTACAACGGGCATCCGAATACGCCGGTGTTCATCGCGCGCCTGCTGATTCAGCGTTTCACCACGTCGAACCCCAGCTCCGCGTACCTCTATCGCGTGGCTGAGAAGTACCAGTCCACCAAGGGCAATCTGGGTGAGGTCATCAAGACCATCCTGCTCGACTATGAAGCCCGCAGTCTCTCCATTGCGGACAACACCGTCGCCGCAGGCAAGCCGAAGGAGCCCATCCTTCACTTCGCTGCCATGCACCGTGCGCTGAAGTGCTATACGGGTTCACCACTGGTGAATCTCACGACGATGCCCATCACCTTCACCACCATGCAGGCGCCCACGACGACGGCCTACGAGACGACGGAATACAACAAGTTCCCCGCCAACTCCGTCCGCTTCCGCTGGGCAGATACGCAGGGTGCCATCACCCAGTCGCCGCAGCGTCCACCGAGCGTGTTCAACTGGTTCCTGCCAGACTATGTCGTGCCGGGTCCGCTGGCCACAGCCGGTTTGAAGGCGCCGGAGCTGCAAGTGGCGACGGAGTCGAATGTCGTGAACGTGATCAATGCCCACTACAACACCATCTTCACTTCGTATCCACCGACGGTGAAAGCAGGTCGCGGATTGGATGACTACTTCAACCTCGCGAACTACCAGACAGGTGCGGGAGCACAGCTCTCGATCCCGCAGTACGGTGTGGACAAGGGGTACTTCGATTCCACGACGTTTGACGCTTCGCCTGCCCCAGCTACGGACCAGCCGAACAACCACAACAACCAGCTCGACAACCTGGTGCCCAAGTGGGATGAGCTGATTGCGTTGTACACGAATACGTATACCACAGTGCTGACGGCCCAGTACGCGCCGAGTCCCGTGCCGGCCACCCCTGGCACCACCCAGAAACAGACGGCTCACGCGGAAGCGGTGAAGGCCATCGTGGATCAGTGCGACCTGCTGATGTCCGCGGGATATCTGAAGGCGAAGTTCGGTGCTTCGGCCACGGCGAATCCGAGGCAGTCCATCATCGATGGGTTGAACCTCATCGCCGCCAACAACCGTCACACAACGGATGCGACAAACTTCACCAATGACGCGCGAACCCGGTGCCGGAACGCCCTCTACCTCGTGACGATTACTCCGCAGGCCCTCATCCTTAAATAAGTAACGTTCCGCACCTCTTACCTCTTCATTGTATGAACCTAATCTTTCGTCGCAAGAACGAGCCCAGCCGCCGCCAGTTCATGGTACAGACCGGCTGTGCCGCCATGGGCATCACCAGCATGGTGAATACCATCGCGCACCTGAAGCTCATGCAGGGTGCGCTCAATGCGCAGGCTCCGCCCTCGGGATACCGGGCGCTGGTCTGCGTATTCCTGAACGGGGGCAATGACTCCAACAACATGCTCCTTCCCTTCAGCGGGACGGCCCGTACGGACTATGAAGCCGGACGTGGTATGTTGACCATTCCCGTAAACAATGCCACTGCCTCGCTGAACGCGCTTCAGCTCAATGCCACGAATATTGCCGAGTGTGATCCACTCGGCGGTTATCTGGGCACGCTCGGGGTGCATCCCAAGTTCAACCACATCAAGACCATCTTCGACGAAGGTGATGCGGCGTTCGTGGCAAATGTGGGCACGCTGACTTATCCCGGCGTGACCCGTGCGAACTACCCCACCGCACCGAAGCCGCCGCAGCTCTATTCGCACTCAGACCAGCAGGTGCAGTGGCAGAGCTCGATTCCTGATCGTCCCTTCACCAGTGGATGGGGTGGTCGCATCGCGGACCTGCTCGATCCCTTGCACAATCCCAGCAGTGGGAATGCCTCCATGTCCATCTCGATCTCCGGGGTGAACAGCTTCCAGGTGAGCCCCACGGGGGTGGTCGCTCCCTATGTGATGACCAGCGGCGGCCTTGTCAGCCTCGCCGGTTACGGGACGAACTACACCAGCGCGGTGAATGACCCGAACATCCTGTTCCAGGCGGCCAACTACAAAACGGCGGAAGCCGGGCGCCGTCTGCAGGCATTCGAGAACATTCTCAACATGTCCCATGCGAGCCTCATGGAGAATGCCTACAACGGCGTCGCCATGAATGCCCGCCTGACAGAAGGCATGGTGGGCACGGCGCTCCAGGGCACCGTGGGCACCACCGCCGGCACCACGACCCTCGACACCTACTTCAATAACGCCTTTACCGGCACAGGGTTGAACGTGAACAATGACTTCACCAACCAGATGAAGCTGGTGGCGCGGTTGATTGCGGGACGGGCAGCTCTGGGGAATACCCGCCAGATCTTCTTCGTCCAGCACGGCGGCTACGACACCCACATCGCCCAGATCCCGGCAGGCAGCAATACGGCGGGTCACACCGGATTGATGAACTACCTCAACTGCACATTGAAGGGATTTGCGGATGCGATCAAGGGACCGGAAGTGGGCAACCAGTGGGACAATGTGACATCCTTCACTGCGTCCGACTTCACGCGTACCTTCACCGCGAACAAGACGGATGCCACGGCGGGCTCCGACCACGCTTGGGGTGGCCACACCCTGATCATGGGCGGTTCCGTCAAGGGTGCTCGTGTCTACGGCAAGTTCCCTGTACTGAAGCTGGGCAACAGCGGCGACCCGAATACCATCGATGCCACCACGGCCAACCGCGGTCTCTGGATTCCCAGCACTTCGGTGGACCAGTATGCCGCTGTCCTGGCCCGCTGGCTTGGCGTGAGCGATTCGGCTCTGGATGACATCTTCCCGAACCTTCCGCGTTTTGTTACGATTCCCAATATCATTTCGGGTAACATGGACTTCATGAATGCCTGATGAGTAGAATGGATGCGCCGATGTGCTGTCACCGTATTTGGCGGTGACAGCACGTCGGGAATAACTTTATCTTCATACAAGTGTGGTTATGGCGGGAGCGAACTCTTCAAGGTCAAAGGTTGTTATCGTTGTCGTGGCGCTCGTGGCAGTGTTGGGAGCCATCTGGATATTTTTTCCGGATCCCGCGAAGGATGCGGGTGGTAAAAATCGAGGCGATGCCACCGCCGACAGCAAAGGTACCCAGCTGCCGCCGCCCCCGGCCCCCTCGGTGCCGATTGAGTTGCACGGGGCAGCGAATGAACTTTCCGACCTGGTCGCCAAAGCAGGTCTCACTCCGGAGGAGCGCATCCAGGGAGTCGGCCAGTTGCTGTACACTTACCGGCAGGGATTTGGAGGCAATCCACCGGGGCTGAATGAGGATGTTGTCACCGCGCTCTTGGGCGTGAATGAAAAGCACACCGCCCTGCTGCCCAAGACCTGCGCCGCTATTCGTGATGGCCAGCTCGTGGATGACTGGGGCACGCCCTACTGGTTTCATGCCATCAGCTCAAAGCAGATGGAAGTGCGCTCTGCAGGCCCGGATCGTGAACTTTTTACCCCGGACGACCTTACACTCGAGTAGACTGCGGCATGGATTTTCGCGTGCTCGCGTCTTGCTCGCTGGCATGGCTGCTCTCCTTGGGGGCAGTCATGGCGGAGGCAAAGCCGGAGGCGGTGCAGTGTCTCTCCGCGCTGGCGTGGCAGCGTGAGCAGGAGTTTCAAAAGCCGCCGAATGACGAGGCGGCCTTCCGGCGCGGGCCATTTGCCTATCCACAACGTGAGGATGCAAAGCCGTTGCCTGCTGCGCTGAACCTGCCTGTCACGGTGTCTTCATCCGTAGAGAAGGCGGAGGTGGAGCTTAGGATTGCAGCAGGGGTGCGTGCCCTTCATGCGTTTGCCGATGGAGAGGCGGAGTGCTGGTTCCGTGACGCGACCCGGCTGGATCCCCAGTGTGCGAGCGCATGGCTGGGCCTCGCCATGGCGAATGAGAAGCTGCCTTCGCGTGCGCTGTATTTCCTGGACAAGGCAAAGGCCGCACAAGCTCGCACGTCGCGAGAGGATGGGTGGATTGCGGCCTATGACATCTTCTTCCAGACGGCGCGTTCCGCAGACCTGCTGGAACGGCTGGCGACCTTGAGCGGCGCCCTGCAGAAGCAGGGAGACAACCGCTGCGCGGAGACCTTTGCGTTACGTTATCGTATCGTTCGTGCGAATATCGCCAGGATACAGCTTGCTGACGCAGCAGAGGTTGCCGGGACCTATGCGAAATGGACCGACGAAGAGGGTGGGGAAGCTCTGCTGTTCTATCCCGTACTGCTGTGGTTGAAGTTTGACCCGGCCAAGGCAGCGCTGCACACGAAGGCCCTTCAGGAAATGGATGGCGCAGCATCCGCCTGGCGTCTCGCGGCGGAGCCTGCGCTTGCGTTGGGGAACTACCACGAAGCGGCAGCGTGCCTGGAGGTCGCGCTCGCGAAGGTGCAGAACCCCACGCAGGCATCATCGTCGGTCCCATCGTCCGAGAGGGAGCATGCCGCGCTACAGTATGCCAAGGCGCTGGCGTGGTGTTTTTTTCATGGTGGTCAGTCCTCGCGTGCCATGGATAATGCGTTGACTCTCGTCGGCGCGCCCCGCAAGCCGGGCTTCACGGGACTGGAGGCCGTGGACGATGAGCCCGAGAGTGGCTACTTGGGCGCGCTTCAACTGCGTGCCCAACTGTGGATGGCCACGGGCGGATGGGAATCTCTGGCAGATGAAACACATGCTGCCATAACTGGCACACGCAAGGAGGATGGCCTGCTGGTGCGGGTACATCAGTACTACTGGGCCGTACTCGCGAACGCTGCGCTCGGTCGTGGGAAGGAAGCGCAGCATGCCAAAGTGGAACTCGGCAAGGCGGCAGATGAGATTGCCCGCACTCCATACCTCACCCGCCATTCCAACCTGGCATCCGGTTACGTGCGCGGTGCAGAGGCCTTCTACGGTCTCGTGCAGGGTCGCATCTCACCGTTCATGAAGGATATCGCCCATGTGCCCGGATTCATACTGGCTCCGTGGATGAGCAAGGCAGGTGCGTCCTCCGCTGCACAGGCCCTGGTGGACGAGGCGTTGAAGGAGCATCCAGCGTCGCAACCTCTATCGCGCATCGCTACGTCGTTGAGAAGTGGCCCGGCTGCCGTGGATGCGCTCGTGACATTCTCTCCGGCGCTTGCACCGGCGACGGTGTACAGCAGAAGTGTCTGGTCCTACAGGAACTTCCGGCCCGCGCAGCCAGAGTTCTCCCTGCCGGATAAGAGCGGTGTGACGCATGCGCTCAAGGAATTCAAAGGTCGTCCCGTGCTGGTCATCTTCTTCCTGGGCCAGGGCTGCGCCCATTGCATTGAGCAGTTGCAGAAGTTCCGACCGCTGGTGGGTGCGTATGAGCAGGCCGGGATTCCCATCGTGGCCATCGGCACGGATAGTGTGGCGAAGCTGGAGGAGAGTCTCGGTCCCGGACCGGAGCTGAACCCGGACCTGCCCTATCTCATTCTCTCAGACGAACCGATGGCTGCCTTCAAGGCATGGAAGTGCTATGATGAGTTTCTGCAGAAGCCACTGCATGGCACCTTCCTGCTGGATGGAGATGGCGGTGTATTATGGAGTGATATCAGCCATGACCCATACTCACAGGCCGGCTACCTTCTGGGCGAGTGCCAGCGGTTGTTGAGGCTGCATGGCGGTGAGGCGAAGCCGTCTTCGGTCATGACGACGGGGCAAGGGGAGGGGAAGTAGCCGAGTGTAAGGCTCATCTCCCGAGCTCTCATACCAAAGAAAGGTAAAACCGCGTCCATAGATAGAAGGCGTCGGATTACTTGAAACGGTTCATGCGGTAGGAGTATCTTTGGAACGTGGACATGGCACAGGCTCAAGGAGTGGGAACGCCTCGTTCCCGTGGGTGAAAGGGTCCATGACGTGTATCTGCCGAAGTAATCTTTTGGCATACAGGGACTGCTCGGCACGCAACATCACCAAGCATGGTGACCGGTGACGGGAACGCCTCGTTCCCGTTCCTTGGGCCTGCCGCAACGCGTTGGGTAAGTTCGCGCTCAAAGACCCGCTTTTAACTCATCGTGGTATGAGGTGTCATTCAGACTCAGGTGCGCCTTGTGGATAGAGATCATGAAACAACTCATCCTCGTGCTTGAGCTTCTTGAGCAGGGCATCGCCTTTTTCCAGGAGGTTCAGCAGGTAGTAGGTGCGCACCAGTTCATATTGGGCCTGCCTGACATAGATGGCCTGTGACGGATCTGATGCGGCCTGTGACCTTGGTCGTGCTTTCAGGAAAGCCTCCCACCGTGCGCGCGCTTGTTCCAGATTCTTTGACTCAGTGGCGGCTACAAACTCCACCGCATGGGGTCCGTTGTAGTTTCTGGCCAGATGAACGAGGCCATCAAGGGGCTGGTATTCCTTTTGGGCACGTCCGGAGTCAGAAGTCGTAGGTTCGGTAGACTCACGAGCAGGAGGGCTGACCTCCTTTTCGGCTCCTCCAGTGTAGAGAGCGTCGAAAAATCCATCCTCCCGTTTGATGTTTCTCAACAGAGCATCGCCTGCGGTTTCGTCACCGAGGTGGTAGTCGATCCTCACTGCCTCGTACAGCGCTGCACGCACCAGACGAATGTGTGGTGCATCTTCATAGCCTTCGGCAGGGTCATCGCCCGGCTTGTGGACTGCCAGGAATACCTGCCACCGGAGCTTTGCGATGTTGAGGTTCTCCGCAGTCATCGCGGCAAAGAAGTCTTCCCGGAGCTGGCCTCTGAAACGATCAATTTGATCTTTATACTGGGGGCGTGCCGGCCTTTCGCCTTCGAGGGGAAGGTATGGACTCTTGCTGTTGGGTTCCGCGCCTGACGAGCTCGAACCGAGGAGCAACACAACGGCTGCCACGTTGCATGCCAGGACGGTCGCGATGGTCACGTGCGGTCTCATGGGGTTATTTTGATTGGGGCGCAACTCTCCGGCAGTTATAACGCCGGTGAGTGGCCTCATCCCGGAGGAATCGCCATAGGCAGCAATTCGGATGTGGGGGAAGCGGACGATGACGAACTTGCCCGATATCTGTTTACTTGCTCTTCAGCGCGGCCTTGTTCTTTTCGTGCTTGGTCTTGGCAGAGGGAGCTGCCGCGGTGGGCTTGTCCTCGACCAGTGTGGCCTTGGAAGATGAGGTGCCCTTTTGCTTGAGAATCACTTTCGGTCCCGGTTCGGCGGGAGGCACATCGTTGTTCTTCCACTCCGGCATCGGCAGCAGGGGGCTGTTGGGGTCGGCGTCGCGAAGGGGGATGGCGTTCAGAGGCGTGTCATCCTGCGGGTCGGCGAAACGCTTGTTGCGGTCCCAGCTTTCGTTGTTCTTGTTCCAGTCAGCCTGTTCCTGGATGTGGCTCTGACCGTCCGCCATGATGCGGGGCTGCACGAAGATCATGAGCTCACGGCGGTCCTTCGTTTTGCTGGTGTTGCCGAAGAGATGCTTCAGCACCGGTACCTTGATGAGGAAGGGCAGGCCCTTCTTGTCATTGCGGTCGCGTTCCGTAATGAGGCCGCCCAGCATGACGGTGGTGCGGTCCGGGACGATGAGTGTGTTCATCATGCCCTGCTCGGAAATGTTCGGCACCTGGTTGCCACTGATGGTGGTGAAGCCGGAAATGTCGTTGTTCGTCTGCTTGAATTCGAGCATAATCTCCTTGTCGTTGAAAATGTGCGGCACGATATCGAGCTCCAGACGCACGGGGATGTACTGTGTGGTGGAGTAGATGCCTACGTTATCCGCGGTATTGTCTCCCGTGGCATAAGTCTGGCCGGGGATGGCGACCTGCTGCCCGATGTAGATTTTCGCCGGCTTGTGGTTCAAGGTGGTGACGGTGGGCTTTTGCATCACGTGGAAGCGATTGGTCGATTCCAGCGTGTGGAGGAAGACATTGAGGTGCTTCCCGATTTGTCCGTAGACCGTGAGGCCATCGAGGGCGGGAAGGAAGTCGGTGGCGTTTCCAAGTTCACCGAGGTCAGCGAAGGCGGTGCCCTGGGTCTTCAGCACGCCACCCACCAGGCTGTCTTCCCCCACGGATTGCAGGGTCTGAATCCAGTCGAGGCCAAAGTTGAATTCATTTCCCAGAGAGAACTCGCCGATAATGACTGACAGCAGGATTTGCTTGGGGCGCACGTCGAGTTGGTCCGCCAGTTCCATGAGTGTGCGGAGTTCATCAGGAGGGCCGCTGGCGTAGAACTTCGAGCTGGCCGGATCCACAATCACCAGCGTGCGCCCAATCAGGATGCTCTCCGCCTTTTCCGTGACTTGCAGCGTGGAGCCGCCGCCAAATCCGCCGCCACCGCCGCCGCTTAAGCTCCCACCGAAGCTGCTACCACCACCGCCGCCGCCGCCGTAGAGGCCGCCGCCAGTGCCCCCCAGCCCGCCGCCCATGCCGCGTGATCCGAAGCCGCCCATGGAGTTGGAGGAGTCAAATCCGTTGTTGCCTGTGTTGGTGTTGGCGCGTGAGTTGCCACCGGTACCGTCCAGGGAAGACGCGCCGGCAGCGTCGGGGGAATTCCGCAACAGGGCCTTGCTTGCGATATCCACGAAGGTGGTGAGATCGATGTAGTTCAACCGACGGGACACCATGCGGCTGGTGGGAGATTCGGCATCCAGCTCCTTGATAAGGCTTTCCATGTACTCGATGTCTACGGGGCGTGCGATTACCAGCAGGCTGTTTGTCCGTGCGATGGGGGTAATCTTTGGCTGCGACGCCTCACTCTCGGCGCCGTTGGAACCCACGTTTGCCACCACGCTCGCTTGGGCGGCATTTCTTGCGGCGTTCTGCTGCGGCGTTCCTCCCGGTGCTGCTGGATTGATCGGCGGGGTTCCTGGTCTGGTTGTTGGTGGCCGGCTTGTACCACCCTTGCCATATCTGGAACCGCCGCTTCCGGCGTTGCTTTGATCCAATCCCATCAGAAGGATGAGCTGATCTGCGACTTCAAACACATCAGCGCGTTCGAGGAGGATGGTCTTGTGTTTCGTCTCGCTGGGAGGAAGGTCGACCTGCTTGGCGAGTTCGACGTATGCGAGAATGGTATTCGAGTTCTCCGTGATGACGAGGCTGCGGCTGTTCGGCACGACACCGATGCTGCCATACGGGTGCAGCGGGATGATTTGTGAAAACGCCTGTGAGGCCTCTTCCGCATCCAGATGTTTGAGCTGCAGGACAAAGCTCACCACCTGATCGGTCTTGGGGAGCTCGTCCGCACGCAGGAAGATGGGCACACCTTCCGAGGAGGGCATCTTGCCGGACTCAGCAGCAAGGAGCTTCACCATATTCCCGCCGCTGGGCACAAAGGAGTAGCCGGCGAGCAGCAGGGACTTCTCCACGAACTCGATGGCTTCTTCACGGGTGAGAGTACCGCTGGTCTCGATGGTGACCGTCACGTCTTCGAGCTTGGGGTCACGGATGACGCGCTTCTTCGTGAGCTGCTGGTAGAGCTCGATCACGTCCGTCATCTGCGCCGCGGGCATCTGCAGACGGATGCCGTCTTCGGCTCCCGCTGCGGGAGTCGCTGCCGCGGACCCCGCCTGACCGGGGCCGGGCACTGGGGGCCTCACAATATTGCGTGGTGTGGGCGCGGGAGGTGCGGGCTGCTGGGCTTGAAGGACAGCACCCAGAGCGAGCAACAGCACAGGGATGGAAAGGCAAAAACGAAGACGCATGAGACGAGATGTGGATGCTGTCGGGATGATGGCGCCGGATTGGAGGCTAGGGCGCAGGCGCCGGAGCGGCGTCCGGTGGTGGAGCGGGCACCGGTGCAGTGAAGAATCTTCGAGAGGTCTTGGTCGGAGTACCTCGGGATGGCATGGGCAACATGCGTGGTCCGGGCGGTCCTGGGGGGCGGATACTGGCTGGCTCGGAACTTCCGGGCGCGGCGTCTGGACCCACACGCTGTGGCAGAGGTGGGCGAATGGTGGGTGCGGCTCCGCCTGCCCTTTGCGCTGGCTTGGATACGGCCCCCGGACCAGCATCGAGCATGGGTTCGCCATTGGCATTCGGCACTGGCTGGCCGTTGGGGTTCAAGGGGCCGCCTGCTTCTCCGACACCGCGATTTCCGCGTGCGGTTTTGCTGGCGATCAAGTGCTTCCGGTGGTTCTCATCGTAGCGCAGCACGGCAGACTCACCGTGCAGCTCGATCTCCACATAGCTGTCTTTTTTAGCATCCTTGAGCATCACACTCCGGATCTTCATGCCATTGGACGCTGCTTCGGAAGTCTTGATGCGGAAGCTTTCCTTCGTCTTGGCATTGGCAATGACCACCGTCGTCACGCCCTGCACCTGGAAGGCATTCTCAAGCACCAGATCCCTGGCGAAGGATTTCTTCTCCTCCACTACGGGAGCCGTTTTCAGGATGAAGGGGTTTTTCCTCCAGACGCCCTCATAGCGATCCGCCGTGTGCTGCTCCGGGGCAATGAATGTCTCCTGGGCGGAAGCACTGCCGCTGAAAATGATCAGAGCGGTGAGTCCCAGCAGCGTAAGTGTGGCGTGGTAAGGCCGGGTCATGGATTGCCCACCTCAGGGGCTGGCACGGATGGGGGAACGGATGCCGGCGAGGGTGATGAAGTGGCATTCGCGGCACTGGCGAAGTCGGGAGAATACCTCCGCAGGAATGTCACCGTCGCAATCACATCCTGCGACTCGCCCTTGTCCGGTGTGATCTTGAGGCGAGGCACCAGGTAGAACTCCTTTGGGACCAGCGTGGCATGGATCCACTCCAGGATCGGCTTCAACTCTCCTTTGACTGTGAGCGTCACGCCATGCTGACGGTAGTAGGGGGTTTGCGCCGCCACTTCCATCTGGGTCTTCTGAATGTCAAAGCCCGCGCCACGGGCCGCGTGCTCCATGTTGTCGTATAAAAACTTGTCGGCATCGAAGCCGCTGGCGGCCACGGGCTGCGCCTGCCGGATCCACTCATTGCTCGCCTTCCAATAAGGGGCCTGGGCAATCAAGACATCCGACTCCATCTTGGCCAGTTCCAGATCACGCGCCATGCGGTCGAGTTGATGATCCCACTTCAGGAGGCGCTGGCTCAGAACTGCCCCGCCCATGATGGCGGCCAGCACCAGAAAGACTATCAGGAGACGGCGTTCGCTGGCCTTCATGGCGTGCTACCTCCCTGCAGCAGACCCTGCGTGTTGAAGTTGGCGCGGCCATCTTCACCCGCGCTCGGCTGGGGAAAGCTCCACGCATAGTGCTTCAGCGCCGGATTGGCCAGCAGGTCATCCTTGAACTTGATGGCGAGACCCACCGAGCGCGCTTGTCCGGTCATGGCCACCTTCTCCTCGTCCATGGTGAAATCTGTGAGCCGGATGCCTTCATCCGGAATCATGGATACAATCTGATAAAAGATTTCCACCGGGTACCGATCACGATTCGTCGCTGGTTCCAATGCGTACCAGCGATTCTGCGCCTCTCTCACGGCATCCACTTCGGGGGTGAGCTTCGCCTGGAGATCGCCCGCCTTTTGCAGCCGGTGTTCACGGAAAAAGAGTAGCCCCGTCCATCCACCGAAGAACAACACATAGGCTAGGCATGCCAGAGCAATCCAACCCGCCATGCGTTTGCGACGCGTGCGCTCTTCGCGGAGCCTGCCTGCTTCCGGAGGCAGCAGATCCGCATGTACTTTGGGGAGTTGGGGGGCGGGCTTCGCCTCGGTGCGCACACGCACTCCGAGTGCTTCCTTCAGTGTGCTGGTGAAGGCATCTCCCGCCTGCGTCCATACGCGGCAACCGTGAAGCTGGTGAATGAACCCACGTACCTCGAGCGACAACGCCAGGTCCCGAATCTCCCAGGCCGCGTCCGCATTCAACTCGCGGCTCTGCAACACGGAGAAATGCACTACTCCCTGGCCCCGCTGGAATGCCACCACATACCGGCCCAGTTCCTTCCATACGGCCATCTCAGATGCCGGTAATTCGAAAAGACGCGCGCTCACGTCAAACGCCTCAGGCATGCACGCCCTCCACGGTGTGCCGTCGTCTCCGGGCACCAGCGCTGCTGTCCCTGCGAGCGCCTGATGCTGCTCGTCATCCACCTGCCAGCAGGCCCACGTCCGCCCCCACGCTTCCTCCGTCAGACCGAGCGCTTCCCAGTGCAGCGCAGCCGTCTCTTCCAGGCTCACGCCGGCGGATTTCGATGAAAGACTCCAGAAAGGTGCACTGTCCAGGGCAATACACTCGATGGCCCACAGGCCTCCCGCGCGGCCATCATCTGTCTCGGCCCGCTTCCACGCGCCTGCGGAATCGCCGAGCCAGAGCTCGCGATTTTCCTCACCGGGTAACCGGATGCATTGCGATTTGGGGGAAACCATGCCTTCGGAAGAAAACTTCCTATATTACCGGATTCCTCTACAGCAGCCTACACTAAAAGTGTCAACTTCGTCACGCGTAAGTCCTCATTCAGATGGCTGGTCGGTCACCATTTCTTTCCACTCCAATATTTGCGGACGGCCCCCGCTCTTGCGCAGCACCACCACGACAGTGCGCGCATAGTCACCTATGCGCCCGGTGCTTTCAATGCGCGTCGTGCTGCCCTTTACAGTGAGGAGAGGAGTGAGCGCCTCCGCCTCCGCCCCGACACCCAGCATCGTGAGCGCCTCCTCCACGGAGGTCAGTGGCAAATCATCCACCGTGTGGGCGATGCCGTCGGAACCCGAGCGCTGCGCCACCAGCGTTTGTGCCCGGGAGAGCGAGGCTCCCGTGAAAACGGCAATCAATTCGGCTGGCGCCTCATTGAGATCAAGCTGTCCGCTCCCATGGAAGGTCACCCAATCCTGCCAGTCCGGTCGAGCGAGCGTGAGCTGCTCCATCCCTGAGACCAGCGCCATCTCCTCCACCGTGCGCAGCTTGCGGTTGTAGGGGCGGCCCGGGATGCCCATATCCCGGTAGTGGCTTCCCTCTGCACCCTTCAAACGCTGGAAATCATCCTCGTCCGCCCAATCCATCATGCGATCCACCAGCGTCTCCGCATCGGACTCCGGAAGGCCCCAGCCCACAAAGACCCGCTCCAGCAGCGCCCGGCGTTCCTCCGTCAGCAGGGAATTGATGTGCAATCGTGACTCCTCCGTGGAGATGTGAGTCTCGTAGCTCTCCTGAGCGGAGACCCGTGCCCGCAACAGGGGGTCAGAGGGTTTCACCCCAGGGTGTGCCGCCACGGCAATCCCCATCTCCGCGAGTTGCCGCGCCCGCTGGACGGATTCCCGCGACCACGCCGTCTCCACATCCTGCCGTACCACCATCAGTGCGGTCACCACCATGAAGGAAAGCAGCGCCACCACCCAAAGTACAATCAACAGGGCAGAGCCACGTGCTGCTGCCAGTGGGGATGATGCGCGATGCCGGGGGAAGTGCATGCCGGGGTCAGCTCATGAGCATGATGGCACGACGGGCACATCTTGCACATGGAGAAAATAGGATTGCATCATGACACGGACTTGATCAATCTCTCTTATGCCCGACGCTAATTCCCCGTATTCCTCCCCCGGTGCACCCCAATGGGTCGAGTTGCTCCGCCACCAGCTCGTGAGTGTTTCAGAGGATCGCCGCCGCGTCATGCTTTGGAGTGCGATTCTGGCGCTGGGCTCGCTGATGCTGATTGGCCATGTGGCGAGCATTCCGTGGTTCCTGGCCCTGGTGCCTCTGGTTCTGCTTGCGATTTGGAATGCCTGCCTCCTGGTTCGTCAGCGGCAATATCAGGCTGCTTGGGATGGGCTCTTGGAGAAGAGCGGTGACGGAAAATCCAGCGGCTCCGGCAAGGCGGCCGTGGCGGTGGTCTCGGCTCGCGAGTTGGGGGTTCGTGACGTCCCGGCCACGTTGGGAGCCTTGGTGGCGCCTTCGGTCCTGGTGTTCCATGGCTTGCTCCTCGGCGCGGTGGTGACAGGTGGGGTGGTTCATGAGTTGAACCCCCATGGTCCGGCACACGGGAAGAGCGAGCTTGCAAGTGCGGCGTGTGGCTGCGGCGGAGGAGACAGCCGTGTCGCAGGGGCGAAGGGTGAAGGCTCCGGATGCGGTTGCGGCGGCGGGGGCAGTGCCGGGGCAAATGTGGCGACAAGGTCCACTCCCCCCGTGACGAGGCCTCCCACCACGCCTCCCCGGAACTTTAACAACGCGGTAAATCGCCCCTCACAAGGGCCGCCGAATGCCGCTTATCCCACCCGCCCAGTCCCCGGCCTGCCGGGTGCACAAGCTCGTACTCCTGCTCAGCCCGGCACCATGGCACCAGGGGGGACACCAAGCCTGCAACCGCCTGGACCCCAACCGGTTGGTCCAGGCGTCAACCCAGCGGTCGGCCCAGTACCCGGGCCTGCCCAAGTGCCTCCGACAGGTCCATCGGCCTCGCCGCCCACACCCTCTCCCGCAGGACCGGCGGCAGCCCCACTTCCAGTGGCACCCGTACCCAAGGCACCGGTGACGAGTCCTCAAACGCCAACGACCTCGGCGCGACCGAGTTAGGCGGATTTCGCATTGGGTATTTTAAGATGGAGGACGGGTCTCTATAAGAGACTCGCTTGGTGCGGTCGCTTATTTCTTTACCGTCACCGGGTGAATTTCTTAGAAAAACCTCGATCTGCTAAGGACCTTCTGATTTTCTCTGCTCTGTATTTGCCCGGAGAAAATCATGGCCTCGACGCAAGCTCCCGCCCGCCTTCGTTCTCAACCCCTTCTGGCCCGCTACCGCCGCCCTTGGATCGGCTGGCTACAGGTATTTACGGCCGGACTGATGCTTCTGGGGCCGCTGCCTTCCCGCGCAAGTTGGTCGGACACGGATTCAGACAGCCAGAACGACACATGGACGGATCCCACCAGCAACCAGATGACCGCGCTGGCGGATATGAATTCGCAGAACACCGATGTGGATGGCGACGGCGCCACCAATGACGAGGAAGCTGCCGAAGGTTCAGATCCCTATAGCTACGACACGGATCGCGATGGTCTCAACGACGGTGACGAGCTGCATTTGGTAAAGCCGAGCTTGGGGGTGTCCCTCACCAATTGGGACAGTGACAGTGACTTCGTCAGTGACTACGACGAGTGGTACAACTTCAGCGGGGTGACCTATCCTGGCGGTCAGCTTCCTGAACTTCCCTACGCAAGCTATTCCGACTACGACGGAGACGGAATCAAGAATCCCGTCGATGCTGATCCCACGGATCCCTCAAATCCGTCCACCACCGATTCTGATGGAGACGGGATCATGAACTCGTCCGATCCATTTCCGTCAGACTCGTCCAACTATAGCAGCGTCAACAGTTACTACTGGTATGGCGATGTTTTTGGAGATGCTGACGGAGATGGAACTCCCAACTGGCAGGATAGCGATCCCTATTCCACCAATATGCCAACTACCACCGGAGACTCGGATGGGGACGGTATTCAGGATGGCCAGGATCCCTACCCGAATGACAGCACGAACTACAGCAGTGTTAACGGCATTGCCTGGCATGTAGACTTCAGCGGGGATGCTGACAGTGATGGTATTCTCAACCACGTAGATCCCGAGCCCTACGGTCCCCAAACGCAGGATGCGGATAGTGACGGATTTGTAGACAGCGTGGATCCCTTCCCCAACGACAGCACCAACTACAGCAGTGTCAATGGTACGACATGGTATGAAAACGTGCTGGGCGATGCTGATGGTGATGGAACTCCCAACTGGCAGGACAACGAACCATTCGGAACTCCGGATGCAGACAGTGACGGGTTTGCCGACTCATACGATCCCTATCCCTACGACAGCACCAACTACAGTGCCACGAATGGCGTCAGCTGGTACGCAGATGTGAACGGGGATGCTGATGGCGACTTCACGTTGAATTGGGCGGACAGCACTCCCTATCCTGAGCCGCCATCGAGCACGGATGCTGATGGAGATGGTCTCGATGATGCCAGCGACCCCGCGCCAAACGACTCTTCGAACTACAGCTATTACAACAACCAGCCATGGTACGCGGAAGCCCTCTGGGATGCTGATAACGACGGCACGCAGAACTGGTATGATGCCTGGCCGACAGATCCGTACAACGGCACCTGGTCCGACCCGGATACCGACATGGATGGCATGACAGATTCCATCGATCCCTATCCCAATGATCCATGGAATAACAGTGACTCCGACGCGGACGGCCTGACGGATCTGCAAGAGGTGGGCTTCGGCAGCGCTTCGGGCTTTGGCACGGATCCGTACGACGTCGATACCGACAACGACTACCTCTCGGACTATGAGGAGGTCTACGTCTACTCCACCAATCCGCTGTTGGAGAAGACTGATCCCAATCAGTTGTACCCGGACTTCTATCATGTGCCGAGTGCCGATACGGATGGGGATACCCTGCCTGATAACGTGGAGGACTGGTACACCATCCTTGGGTATGGCTTGGACAAGACCACTCCCGGAGACGCCCAAGGCGACCTGGATGGGGACGGCATCACCAATGCCCAGGCTTACAACGTCGGTTGGAGTCTGGTAGCCAACCTGGTGACCTACGATCTTGACGGAGACGGCATCACGGATGTTCGCGAGGACTATTGGAGCCTGATTCATCCCGGCATCCTCAACAAGGCCGTATTCGCCGATGCCGTGCAGGATCCCGACAACGACGGGGTGATGAACTTTGAAGAGATCGAACTCGGCACGAATCCAGGCATCTCGGATACCAATCTGGCTTACCTCTTCTGGCGTACGGTCGTCGTTGATGAGATCGGTCTGTTGCCAAACCCTGGCAGTCGCCGCGGGGGCTGGCGTATTGCGGGTACGCTCAATGTTTCAAATTGGAAGTCGAGTTATGATGAACGCGGCACGCCAGCGGATCCAAGCGACCCACTGTCCCAAGAACATGGCAACGGTATTCCGGACGGACTGGACGCCTTCCTCTTGGATACATCGGACCTTGCCAATAACATCCCGACAAGAGTGGCCGCAGATGACTTCGATGGTGATGGCCTGTCGGATGTGTGGGAGTACAAGCACCACTTGGGCCTGCGGGATCGCTGGAATGCCCAGCCCCCGGCGGATTGGCAGCCCGGGATGACGCCACCGACGCCCAGCTCGATATTCGGCGCACGCTATGAGCCAACCGACTGGGACGCCGATGAGGACCAACTCACCAATCTGGAAGAGTATCTTGTCGGCACCGATCCGCGGGCAGCCGACTCGGATTCGGATGAATACACTGATAGGGAGGAGGTCCTGGCTGGCACGGATCCCCTGGATTCCAACTCGTACCCAGTGGAGCAACCGGACCCAGGCGAGGTTTTGCCACCCAATCCCGGAGGAGCGGGCCCCAGCCCATCTGCGGCCAAGATGGCGCAAATGCTACCCGCTGGCACACCCCTGGACAAGTCGCTAGGTGGGTTCTCCACTGAGGATGGGGCGCCACCTCCCAACCCACCGATAGTTGAATACGACATTCAAACCATCGATGAAGAAGGGCAGGCCAGTCCCGTACACACGGTGCGGTCGGAGTCAGCATCATTTTGGCATTACCCTGCTCCCGAGGAGCCTGAACCCGGCTGCGGCTGTGGAGGAAATTCCTTCAGCTCGCAGTGTATCTGCGGAGGTCACTGGGCCGAGGTAGACGATTACACGCAGCCCCTGCCTGATGGTACATTTGTGAAGATGTCAGAGTGGGTCTCCGATTGTGAGTGCCTGGAATACACCCCACCGAATAATTTTTCTCGCTCAAAGGGTAAGGTGAGGGTGAGGTTCTCTAATCCCATCACCCGGGGGATGAGGTTCGAGTTTCAGGAGATCAGGTCCGTCACTGGCGGCAACGCATATCCCAGCACGGTGGAGGTCCACATCCCAAAAGGGGGGACGCAAGGGGAGACCCGACAATATGACCCTAGTGAGAACGAGTTGTACGTCATCACGTATTCCGGAGTAGTGGAAGAAGAGCCGGACCCACCTTCTTCCTCTCCACCCTTCACATTGACGGCATCTGATGGTGCTGGCCCGCGCTATCGAAAGATAGGCTTGAATGGTGCGCCGCTGCCGGACTCCAAGCCGCAGGTACAGGATGAGTCCGGGGAGCTGCCGGAGGAAACGTACATCGACGCGCTGACACGCGAGCTGCGCCATTCCGTGACGGAGGTGTATGCCTCCATGGAGAGCTCGTTGTTGCCCCTGATGGTCAGACGCGATGTGGTTGAGGACACCTGGAATGCCAAGTCAGGTCTCAGGGCGGACGAGCGCGCAGATCGTCCCTTTGGCTCAGGCTGGACTTCGAACATCACTTCGCATGTTCGCCTGGAGGACGGCCTCAAAATTTACGTGACGGACGAACAGGGTGCCTCTCAAGTCTTCTTGCGAGATCCGGCGAACGACGGCGGCTGGATACACACCAAGGAGGAGCGTGTGGATACGAAAGCAGGGATGAACACCCTGCACTCTGTGATGGTTGACAACAAGCTCGTGGGATTCACCTATCGCAAGAAATTCGGCACGACATGTCACTATCGGAAGTGCGCTCTCATTCAAACCTTCCCCGCGAATCGTGTGAAGGGAGAGGGCGATCTGATCACCAACCAATACTTCCGGTTGTGGAAGGTGGAAGACCGACTGGGCAATTCCCTGGTGTACACCTATCCATCCACAAAGACGTTGATACCGTACACCATCGCGGATCCACAGCGTCAGGGGCACTATATCTCCATCCGACAGGAGGGTGGTGTGGTGACGCAGGTCCGTGGCCCTGGCGGTGATACTGCCAGCTACAACTACGAGATGGTGGATGGCGCCCCCGTACTTACGGAGGTCAAACGGGGTGGGGCAACAGTGAAATACGCCTACAGCGCGGAGACGGAGCTGGATCCGAATGAACCGCCTCCTGATGAAGACCCCACGCCTGTAAGACACATCGCCGTGAACAAGATCACGGATGAAAACGGGGGTTCATACACCTTCAACCTGCAGTTCAATACCGGTGTCACCTACACAAAATTTCAAGATGATGGACCACAACTCTGCCATCAGATCGGCCTTCCCCGTTATGTGACCAATGTGCAACTTCCTGATGGGAGCAACACCCAGGTGGATGGCATTCGCACCCTGCATGTGGAAAGCCCGTCCTTGGAAGGCGTGGTAGCCGAGGCCAGCACCAACGTGAATGGTCCAGGAGGGAGCACGTCTTACACATTCAGCGATCTGGATGTGTTCGTGCCGCTGGTGCCAGACATCGACAACATTGATGATCCCTTCAGCCGCCATCTGACGGTGAGCTTCCAGAAGATGGAGGTGAGCCGTGGAGGTGGCACGGAGACGTACGAGTTCGATGTGGAGCATGCCATGTCCCTGGTGCAGGCCACGGATCGCAATGGAAACTCGACGGACTTTTCTTACGATTGGTTCGACGATCCGGCGAGTGAGACCAATGCCATGAACGGGGTGAAGACCTTCACCTACGATCCTCTCACGCGTGTCATGGCTTCGGTCACGGATGAAGCCGGCACCCGCACGGAATACACCATCCAGGCAGGCACAGGGTTGCGTACGGAAGAGCGCATCATTGGCAGTGGAGGCACGGTGCGGCGTACGGAGTTCAAGTACGAGGACTCCAAGTTCAGGGGCTTCCTGACGCGCAAGATCGTGCAGTCCAGTGGGAACATGCCCAGCTACACCGTCCAATACACCCCGGACAGCGTCGGCCGCGTGCATGAGGAAAAGGTCATCGGCGGAGGCACCACAAAGTACTACCACGACTACGCGGGGAACAAACGGTTCGTGGTCGACCCGCGCGGGAACTGCACCGAGTTCACCTATGACGCGCGGTACCGTCTGCGCCGGGTGACCCATCCAGACGCTTCGCGCAAGCATCTGGTCTATGACCTGCACGGCAATCTCACCCAGGAGATCAATGAACTGGGGGCTCGCACCACGCATCAATACGACGCGCTGAACCGGCGGGTGAAGAGCACCGTCGAGATGACGGATGCGGACGATATCGTGCTGACCACCTCCTACAACGGGATGAATCTGCCCGTGGTGGAAACGACACCCAATCGGCCCAATACCACGCACGGATACGATGCGCTGGGCCGGCGCACGTCCACCCAGACAGGACCGCTGCACACCACGTTTGAGTACGGGAGCAACAGCGGCAGCTCGGTGTTTGACGTCAGCGGGTTCAAGCCCACCAAGAGCACCGGCCCGCGCGGGGTGGTGACCACGGTGCAGTATGACGACATGTACCGTGCCGTGAGCACGACCGTGAGCGATGGTGGCACCACCACCACGGAGTACGACGCGGTGGGTCGTCCCGTCGAAGTGACAGACGCCCTCGGGCGCAGTACCACGACCACGTATGACGCCCTCGGCCAGGCCATCCGGGTGGATCTTCCGGATGGCACGGAGGTGGAGACGAAGTACACGCAGCTTGGCAAACCCTGGTGGGTGAAGGACGGACTGGGGCGCATCACCGAGACGGAGTATGACTCCGCAGGCCGTGCCATCTCCGTGACCAATCCTCTGGGGCAGACGGTGCACTCGGAATACGATGCCGCAGGGAACGCCATCAAGGTCACGGACGCCCGTGGTCATATCACGGAGAGCAGCTACGACTCGCGCAACCGGCCCATCGAGGTGAAGGCGCCAGCGGTGGTGAATGGTGAGACCGGACAGAGTGAACGGCCCATCACCACCACCACGTACGATGCCGCGGGCAAGCCGCTCTCGGTGACGGATCCCCTGGGGCATGTGACCCTCAACACCTATGACCAGGCGAGCCGCGTGGTGAAGGTGAAGAACGCCCTCCACCAGGAAACGCTCACCACGTACGATGCGAGCGGGAATGTGCTCACCGTCACCGATGCCAATGGCAAGGTGACCACCAATGAGTACGACAGCCTTGGCCGACTCTCCCTGACCACAGATGCCGAAGGCGTCCTCACGGAGTTTGACTACGACCTGTCCGGCAACCGCACCATGGTCAAGGACGGCAAGGGCAACGTGACCACGTTCGACTATGACCTGCAGAACCGGGTGACGGAGGAGCACTATGCCAATGGAGACGAGACCACCTACACGTACAACGCGTTGCAGAAGCTCACGCGTACGGATGCCGCAGGCACCACCAGCTACACGTATGACAACCTCAACCGCCTGCTCACGGTGGACTTCGTCACCGGGCCGGATCGCGCGTATGCGTATGATGATGCCGGGCAGTTGCTGAGCGTCACGGAGACGGGGCATGCGGCGGCCGATGTGAGTTACACCTATGACCTCGCTGGCAAGGTGCTCAGCGAAACCTCGCGGGGCAAGACACACACCTATACTTATGATGCCGCGGGTAATCGGACTGGCACCACCTACAGCACAGGCCGAAGCGAGACACGGACCTATGATGCGCTCAACCGCATCGCCACGCTGGTGGAGGGTGGACGCACCACGACGTGGCATTATGACCTCGCAGGGCGTGCCATCGCCTTGACCCTGGGCAATGGGCAGCAGCAGGACAACCACTATGATGCCGTGGGCAAGCTCACCGCAAGGCATCTGTTCAATCCCAACCAGACCTTGATTGCCACCTTCCAGTGGCAGCATGATGCGGTGGGGAATGTGAGCCAGCA
>NZ_QNRR01000006.1:300000-447926 GCF_003315205.1 Roseimicrobium gellanilyticum
GCATCCACGGATGACTTCGGCGTCATGGGTGAAAAGCCCGTGCATCCGGAGCTTCTCGATCATCTCGCTTCATGGTTCATCACCCATGGCTGGTCGATGAAGGCGTTGCATCGCTACATCCTCACATCGGCAACCTGGCAGCAGAGCAGTATCGCAAATACAGATGGACTCGCCAAGGATCCCTCCAACCGTCTCCTGTGGCGCGTGTCTCCGCGCAGGCTGGAATTCGAGCCCATGCGCGATGCCTTGCTACAGGCTTCCGGCCAGCTCGACACACGCCACGGCGGGCGCAGTCAGGCACTCAACAACGGAAACCTCCGCCGTGCATTGTACGGATACACGGATCGCTTCCGCATTCCCGCGTTGCTGAGAAACTTCGACGTCGCCAATCCTGACACTTCCATCTCACGACGCAGCGAAACACTCGTGCCGCTGCAGGCGCTGTACATGATGAACAACCCCTTTGTACGTGAGCGCACGGTGGCACTGGTGAAACGCAAAGATGTATTGGCTGCAGCCACGGATACAGATCGTATCCGCACCGTCTTCAAGATCATCCTGAGCAGGAACCCCGACAACGTGGAGCTGGAGGCTTCGATGCAGTTCCTCAATGGCGCACGGCTCAGCGAACCTGCAGGCCGCCGGAAGTGGGAGAGCTTCGCGCAAGGGCTGCTGCTCTCGAATGAGTTCGTTTTCGTGGATTGATACACCCTTCCCTTCAAAATGAGCACGCCCCCTCCAGCTTCCATGATGACCCGCCGCGAGATGCTGCATCGCTGCGGAGCCGGCTTTGGCATGCTTGGGCTCGCCTCGCTGCTGCATCAGCAGAACGCATTCGCTGGGACGGCGGAACCGCATCCACTCGCGGCGAAGCAACCCCACTTCCCGGGAAAGGCGAAATACGTCATCCAGATCCTCGCAAACGGCGGCCCGGGACAGATGGATACCTTCGACCCGAAGCCGGAACTGACGAAGTACCATGGCCAGCGGCTGCCGCTTCACTTTGCCACCGAGCGACCCACTGGCGCCGCACTGGCTTCGCCCTTCAAGTTCCAACGCTACGGCCAAAGCGGCATGGAGGTGAGTGAACTTTTCGCTCCCCTCGCGGAGCGGCATGCGGATGACCTGTGTGTCATTCGCTCCATGCATACGGACGTGCCCATTCACGAGAGTTCACTGCGTCTCATGAATTGTGGCGCCAGCATCATGGCGCGACCGAGCATTGGCGCCTGGGTCACCTACGGCCTCGGCACGGAAAACCAAAACCTGCCCGGTTTCGTGGTGCTCGTGCCCAAAGGCATGCCGGTAGCTGGTGCGGACAACTGGCAATCCTCCTTCCTGCCCGGATCCTACCAAGGAACCTACATCGAGACCCAGGATCGCAAGCCGCAGGATCTCATCGAAAACCTGCGTAACCCCGTGCTCAATCCAGACGAGCAACGCGCGCAGCTCTCTTTCGTGGAGCGCATCAATCGCCGTCACCTCTCCACACGGCATGAACCGGTGCTGGAGGCACGCATCCACAGCTTCGAGACCGCCTTCCGCATGCAGACGGCTGCCACGGATGCCTTCGACATCGACCGGGAGCCCGCCCATGTGCGGGAGATGTATGGTGATACACCACAGGCAAAACAGATGCTTATTGCGCGCCGGCTCATCGAGCGTGGCGTGCGTTTCGTCCAGGTGTGGCATGGTACGCTGCAACCCTGGGACAGTCACAACAACATCGAGACGGAGCATCGCAAGCTCGCGGCGGAGAGCTGCCAGGGCATCACGGCCCTCCTCACGGATTTGAAGCAGCGCGGATTGTTTGACGAGACGCTCATCATCTGGGGCGGCGAATTCGGTCGCACGCCCACGGTTGAACTCACCCAGGATGCCGCCGTGAAACCCACGGCGGGACGCGACCACAACAACCATGGCTTCACCATGTGGCTCGCAGGTGGCGGCGTGAAAGGCGGCACGGTGTATGGCGCTACGGACGACTTCGGATTCAAGGCGGTGAAGGATCGTGTGCATGTGCATGATCTCCAGGCGACCGTGCTGCACTTGCTGGGAATCGATCACACCCGGTTGGTGTACCGGCATTCAGGCCGTGACTTCCGACTGACAGATGTACACGGCGAGGTGGTGAAGGCGCTGCTGACGTAGCTTCTCTCGAGGCTTCCGTCACATCGTGCTTTGCATGCACATAAAGATGGTATGCATTTCAAGCAGCCATCCCTATCCCGAATCTTGACCCGCCGGGTCTGGATTCAGGCTTGCATGGCTGCTCTCGGAATGCCTGCGTACGCCGCCGTGAAACCGTCTGCCCAATCATATGGTTCCAAGGTTAAGTACTCCAAAGGGGCCACTCTCCATTTCCCGGATTTTGATCTCACCTATATCGGCAGGAGAAAGGAGTCGTCCGAGGTATTCAAGCCTGGCTTCACCTTTGAGGACTTTCGAGTTTCGCAAGGCGCACGTTCCGACACCGTATCGTGGACCTCGGGCACCGGGCTCATTGTGCCACGCCAGTTCAAGTTTCGTGGAAACACCTTCCAGCTCATGCTGTATCACGGGGGCACGGCCGGTAAGCTGAAGTCCGATGAACTGATCGTGGTCAAGATGTGAACCGCGATCCTTGCAAGCAGTCCGCACTCTTTCCACATGAAGACTCTCCTCTCCCACTTCGGTTGCACCCGGCGGCATTTCCTGACCCTCGGCATGGCGACCTTCGCGATGCCTGCATGTGCCGCGGGCAAGGGTGGGAGTGCCAGTTACGGCACGAAGGTGAAGTTCAGCAAAGGATCTCCCATCACCTTCCCCGATTTCGAGTTGAAATACGTCGGCACACGCAAAGTATCATCCTCCACCTACCCACGAGGCTTCCTGTATCACGATTTCGAGGTGTCACGCAGCAGCGCCTCAAAGACCGTTTCGTGGTCCTCGGGTACAGGCGACATCGGCCCGGCGATCTTCCAGTTTGATGGCAAGGAATTTTGGCTGGAACTCAGCCGCTCCGATAAACTCGGGAAGCTTGCGGACAACGAGGTCGTGATCTGGAAAAAGTAAGAGCCGCCCCGGACCCCTTCGATCCATGGACGGCTCACGGTGTTCCCTGGCAACGACTACTGCTTCTTGATCTTGATGTTCCGATACCACACGTCGTGACCGTGGTCCTGGAAGCCAAGATGACCTGTACGCGGCTGATCCTTCAGTGCCGTCTTGAACTTGTTCGGCGATCCATCGGGGTTCTTCTCCGCAGTGGTCCAGTCCTCGAGGCTCAGGTCCTGCACCTTCTGGCCATTGATGAGGCACACCAGCTTTGGGCCTTTCAGCTCCAGTCGGAATGTGTTCCATTCGCCAGCCTTCTTCACCGCATTCACCGCCGGAGCTTTGGCATCATACAGGGCGCCGCAATCATGTTTGCCCGCTTCCTTGCCGAAGGAGTCCATGATCTGGATTTCAAAGCCGCCCTGCACCGGGTTCTTGGGATCCGTGCGGAAGAAGAGGCCGCTGTTGCAGCCAGGTGTGACCTTGAATTCCATCTCCAGAATGAAGTCGCCATACGTCTCCTTCGTCCACAGATAGCTGGATTGCGGTGACCGGGCCAGCTCGCCCTTTTTCACGGTCCACACCGCAGGATTGGCAGGCTCGACGAACCAGCCATCGAGGTTCTTGCCGTTGAAAAGATCGACAAAGCCCTCCTCAGCGACTGCGACAGAGGAGCACAGGAGGAGAGCACAGAGGGTAGTCTTGAATTTCATGGGAGAGACAAAACGCTCTCCGATGAAACATCATGCTGACGGGTCCCAAAAACATAAAATGTGTTTGGGGTGAAACGAGATGGTGTCATCGGACTTCAGCAGGTCCGTGTATTGCGGATTGTTGTCCAGTCGGCCGACGAGACAGCCTTCGCCGAAAGACACGATCTCAACCCACATGCGTTCCGCGTTAAAGCTGCCGGAGTTTCTCACCGGGTCCTTGTAGCGAAAAATCAGCTTTACCATGTCCCCCGGCTCCGCACCAAACCGCTCCTCGTCCGAGGCGACACCGGGCTCTGATTCCTCCAGAAGTCGGAGCTCAAACCCGTCTTCGTCCCAGAGGGGAAAGGGATAGTCTTCGGGGCGCATCGTGTGCTCCACCTCTACACCACACTCCGCACAATGCCACCATCCACACGCAACGCCGCGCCATTGATGGCCGAAGCCTTCGAGCTACAGACGAAGGTGACAAAATCGGCAATCTCCTCCGGCGAGATGAGCCGCTGAATGAGGGAAGTGGGACGGTTCTCCGACACGAATTTCCTCTCCGCCTCCTCATACGGCAGCCCGGGAAACACATCCTGCACAAACTTGATCACCCCCTCCGTCTTCGTGGAGCCGGGCATGACGGTATTCACAGTGACCTTCGTTCCCTTGGTGAGTTCCGCGAGGCTCCGTGAGATGGAGAGCTGCATGGTCTTCGTCGCGCTGTAGTGGGCCATTTCAGGCGCCGGATTTACGGCGGACTCGCTGGAGATAAAGATGACCCTGCCGTGATTGGAGTTGAGCATCTCCTTCAGGTAATGCCGCGCCAAGCGCACGCCGCTCATGATGTTCACCTCGAAGAGCTTCAACCATGCCTCATCCGTTTCCTCAAAAAAACCCACGGCTTCATAGATGCCCAGGTTGTTCACCAGGATGTCCACCTTGGGGAACTGCCGGATGGTCTCGGCACAACCCTCCGCCGTCGCATTGTCCGCCACCAGCCCCTTCAGCTTCGCATCAGGCACCGTTCCCTTGATCTCGGCGATCGCGGAATCCACGGAAGACTGGGAGCGCCCATTTACAATCACCGTCGCACCTTCGCGGGCAAGAGAGCGGGCGATTTCCAGGCCAATGCCTCCCGAAGAGGCGGTGACAAGTGCGGTGGAGTTGCTGAGGTCGAGATTCATGGATCGGAAGTTGGGTTGTTCCGATGGGTACGCGCGGTCGCCAGCGAAGGACGGTTCCCTTTCTTGGGTGGGCTCGCCTCTGGAAGCCGTCACGCACTCATTTCAAGCTCCTTGTGGGAAGTGGCGCTTGGTAAGCAACGCAATCAAATCCTGCAAGCTGTCCACGTCCTCGGCATCAGAGCCCGAGATGGAGAACCCATGGTCGACTCGAAGGTCATCTAGAAATCGCGCGTAGGTTCCCGGCGGGATCCGCAGTTCCTTGCTGACGGAAAGCGGCTTCCCGTCCGCATCTTCATACACGCCGAACTCCGTGAGGAAAGCGCGCGTGGTCACTTCCACCATGGAGAATTGATTGCCGGCCGGCTGCATCCACAAGGGTGCAGCCGAACCATGTGGCTTCAGGCAGCTACGAAATGTCAGATACGCAATGACCGTCCCGACTGAGACGGCAATCAGCAGGAAGGCGTACAACACAGCAAGGAGACCTCTGAATTAGGCGATTCCGTATCCCTGGCGATACACCTTGTGCACAATTGATTCCGCCTCGGGGCAGTTGGTGGCCTTGAGATTGGCCGCATCCCACTCGATACGCTTTCCAAAGCGCACCGCGAGCAGACCCACGAGGAGCGCTTCCGTGAAGGGTGCGGAATAGTGGAAACCTGAATGCGCGGCCTCGGGCTTGCCTGCTTTGCACGCCTCAACCCACTCGCGGCGGTGTCCCACGGTGCAGCGCGCAATGGTCTTCGCTGGCATGACAAATTCCTTCATGCGAGCCTCTGGCACCAGGCGAGGTGTCCCCGACCATCCACCGGCGAGGATGACACCCTTGTCACCCACGAAGTAGATGCCGTTGTCACCAAGATTGCGCTCAGCCTCCATGCCAGGTGGCTTGGGAGGAAGCTTGCCGCCATCGTACCACACCATCTTCACTGCCGGCTGCTCGCCGCGCGCAGGGAAGTGATACGTGATGATGCTCCACTCGGGGAAGGATTCATTGTTGTTCGGCGCGTGCTCGCTCTCCACCCAGTCCGGCTGACCCAGATCGAGTGCATAAAAGGCTGGGTCTGCATTGTGCACCGCCATGTCTCCCAGCGCGCCGCAACCAAACTCCCACCACCCACGCCACTTGCGCGGACAATATTCAGAATGGTAGGACCTGTTTGTCGCTACGGGCCCCAACCAGAGGTCCCAGTCGAGATCCGCTGGCACGGGGGGCGTGTCCTTCGGAAATGGTTTGCCTTGTGAGTCCCAGAACTTGCCGGGCCGGTCGGACCACACATGCACTTCGGTCACCTTGCCAATCACGCCTGCCTGAATCCACTCACGAGTAAGGCGGAGTCCTTCACCAGCGTGGCCCTGGTTGCCCATCTGCGTCACCAGGCCAGTTTCCTTTGCCACCTTCGCCATCTGCCGGGCTTCCCCGATGGAGTGCGCCAGAGGTTTTTCCACATACACATGCTTCCCGGCGCGCAGGGCCAGGATGCTGGCAGGCGCATGTACGTGATCCGGTGTGGCCACCACCACGGCATCGATGTCCTTCTGCTCCTCAATGAGCTTGCGGTAGTCGCGGTACAGCTTGGCATCAGGATGTTTCTTGATGGTGCCGCCGCCCTGCTTCAGATCCACATCGCACAGCGCGGCGATGTTCACCAGCCCGGTGCTGAACAAATCCGCAATGTCGCCACCGCCCTGGCCACCCACGCCGATGCAGCCGAGATTGAGCTTCTCGCTCGGCGCGGTGTACCCGGGTCCGCCCAGCACATGGCGGGGTACGATCTGGAACCCGAAGGCCGCAGCCGCGGTGGCTGTCGTAGTAGAGAGGAAACGGCGGCGGCTCGTCAGCGGCGGATTCGTGGAGGAGTTCTCTGGAGAGGACATGGCGTGAAACTACGGGAGCACGCGCTGCCCTCTTTCGCCGCGTAGGTGCCCGCCATTGAAGCGGCTACTTCTGAATTTGCACTTGCTGCCCGGCAGCAAAAGATCCGGCGTTCTCGATGACATTCCCCTCGACCGTCACGTCCTTACTTTCGTGAATCCAGATGACGGCATCCTTGGGAATACCGTAGCTGGCACCGGTATCCGGTGGTGCGTCCTGCTGGGGTGACACTATCTGGTTGTTCCGGATCGTTGCGCCATCCGTGGATGAAATGACGATCGAGGGACCGGCGCCCCCTTCCACGGTATTGCCTTCGATACACACGTGCTTGTACACAGGTTCCGCGCGAAGCTTGGAGTTATCAAGCGTCGCCGTGATGGAGATGACGCCCGCCTGACTCGACCATGGAGCAGCGCAGAACCACCCTCCATTGCGAATGGTGTTCCCTTTAATCACCATGTCCTCAATACCTACGGCTGCCGTGCCGGGCAGTTCCGGACACGCGATGAGAGCATGCGGCGTATCGAGCACATTTCCCTCCATGAGACCACCTGCCTTCAAGAGAATGCGTCCGGGGCTGTGAACATGATTATGTCGAAACACGAATCCATTCCCCATGCGATCCGGCGAGTAGACGCTATCACCGCTCTTGAGGTCAGCGGCACGATCCAAAGTGACCACAATGCACTTCGGACTGACCTTCCACGCAGACCACGCTTCCGCACCTGCGAGCTTCGCGAGCACTTCTTCAGACAGGGCAGCCTCTTTTCGTGGCACCACCTTGCGCGAGGCGATGCGATACTCCGGTGAGGATACGCTGGTACGCAGGCGGTCGCCAAGCTGCACACCCTCGGTGAACTCATCCCGGCTGGCCAGCACCACCACACCGCCTTCGTTCTTCAACACGAGATGGTCGGATGATTGCACACTCCAGGAGTCGTCACCGGCATGGAAGATTTCGCAATGCTCCACGAGTGGTCCTTTGCGGATCGTCTTGCTCTGGAAGGCATCCCACGAAGTGCTGAGCAGCCGTTCCTCCGCTGCTCCCGGAGGCTTTGGACCCGGCACGATTTTGCAATGCACGAATGACGACCCGCCTTCCCCGTCTGCCTCCAGAATGCCCATGCCGGGGGCGCTGTGCACGGTGACATTGCGGAAGGTGATGCGCTCGCAACTGTCCACGGAAATGGCATGCGGTGCTCCGGCTTCCTGACCTGTGCTCAGCGAGGCGAGATCCCCGGGGCGCGCTGCTTTTCCGATGCCTGCAAGACGGACGCGCACCACATCTTCACCCACCATTTCTGCCTTGGTGCCCCAGAGGAAAGGCATGCCCTTCTTGCGATAACGTGTCTTCGCATCAATCACATCGACGCGTGAGTATGGCCTTCGTGGATAGCCCGCGTGAATCTTGATGTCGATGGAACTCGCGTCCTCCGCTGCTGCAATGACCTCCCCTTGTGTGAAAGGCAGCGGATCGTAGTCCACCGTGAGACCTTGCAGTGTCACACCAGAGCACCGGTGCAGGCTGATGGCTCGCATCAGCTTCGTGCCCACCAGCGTTACGCCCTCCGCAATGATCTCCACATCCTTGAGACCAGATAGATTCCACAACTCGCCGCCGCCACCGGTCAATGGCGCGAGACGATACGTGCCAGGCGCGATGACGATGCGTTTCTCACCGCGCTTCAGCGCCTCATTGACCTGGGGTCGGAAGTCCTCCTGAGCCGATGCCGCGAGGACAGACGTCAGGCACAGCATCAGAAGCATTGATGGAGAAGACAGAGCCATCGTAACTTTCACCGGGGAAGAGCACGCATTTTGCGATTCAGTCGATGCCGCCAGATGAGTGAAGGTACAAGGAAGAGAACCGCGAAAGGCAGGGGCCAGAGCCGAGTGATGGTGGTGACGATGAACTCGCCTGCGAAGCGACCGACATCAGCAGGCTCCTGCAGGAATTCTCCCGTCGCATCAGTGAGATTGCGAATGTACCCAACCACGCCAATCCCCACCTCCAGCACCGCTGCAACGCAAAAGAGCACACCGATGATGATACCAGCTCGGCAGAGGCGGTGTTGTGAATCCAAGGTCATGTGTGCGGTGAGTCCAACCACATCGGCCGGATCGCCCCTTCACGCAAGACCTCAACCTATTTTGCCGAGTCCGACTCTATGGCGAGCTTCGGCCAGGTCTTCGGGTCAGTGTAGAGCTTGGGCAGGTCCGCCAGCGTGGGATCCCCTTCCTCTTCGAAGAGGCTGAGCAGCGAGGGATCCGTAGCAGCCATCCCGGCGATACCCTTGGCATGATGTACCCGGAAGATCGTACCCCGGTAGAACACACGATTCTTCGGACGCTCCTTCTTGTCCAGCTTCTCAAAGTCAGCGGTGCGATTCCTGTAGTCACCTTCGCGCAGAGTCGAGAGAAACTCCATGTCCGACACTTGGCCGCCACGCAGTTGGAGCTTCACCTTCTTCTCCCCCATCACATAGTTGATCCGGTACTTGTCCGTGGTGCCGATGATCACACACTCCACCTCCACTTCAGTCGGATGGTGGGAGAGGTTCGTGATTTCCGCGCCGATCTTCCATTTGTCTTCCGTACGGTTCGAAGGCGTGGCCAGCATGCGGCAGGTGATGTGGATGTCGGGCAGTTCCTTCGCCGCGTCGCCACTCTTCTCCATTGCCTCCTTCCACAGCCTCGCTTCCTCCTCCTTGGTCTGCCCCACGCTGTTTCGCGGCCCGCCATCTTCGATTTTTGCCAGCGTTTTCATACCCGACACTTCTCTGTCGATGGCCTTGAGCGTGGCTTGATAGGCCTGCTCCCGAGGTGTCAGGGCGGCGGCATCCACGCGCTTCTTTGAGGGACTCACGAGTCGCACATTGGCCACGTCCCGGGAAAAGGCTGGCGCCTCGGTCACAGGAACAATGTATTCAAAGACCAGCGGCTGTCCTTGTTCGGGTCCGGTGGTGATTTTCCCGGTGAACTTCTGGTCCCCATCGAAAGCCCCAAGAACCCGGGCTGTACGCCACATTTCCACCAGGGCGCCGGTGGCAGCGGTCCGATGGACCGGACCCACGTCCGGCCGGAACATATCATAGGCCGTATCCACCAGGTCCTCCGCACCCGGGCCTCCCTCGACCTGGGATTTCTCCATGTGCCCAAGGATGGTGCGGATCTGCGCAGACACCCGGCCCAGGCCGCCGGGGTCGGCCTTTGGGGTCAGGCCCAGCGGCTTGAGCTGCGCCGCCAGCGCCTTGGCGGCGGGATAATTCTTGGCCTCAAGAAGCGTGGGCACACTCAATGCTGCGATGCAAATGGTGACTGAGGCTGCTCGACGGACGTAATTCATGCGCGGTGGTGGGGCCCATTCTGCCTCCCTTCCTACGCGTTTTACCATCCATTTCATTCTTCCCAGACCTCCTCCCTCGTTCTCCACAAAACGCTTGCGCCTGATACGCGCTCCATGCGACAGTTCCGCAACCCTCATCCCAGCCAGCAAGTATGGCCCGTGCCTCCAATCTCACCATCTGCTCCTTCTGCGGCAAAAGCCACGCGGAAGTAAAGAAGCTGATCGCCGGGCCCGGCGTGTACATCTGCGACAACTGCATCGGCGTCTGCAAGTCGATCCTGGACAAGGAAGCCCAACAGGAGGTGGACACCCATCCGCCGCTGGTGGTGCCGCGTCCCTCGGACATCATGGCTGCGCTGGATCAGCATGTGATCGGCCAGGCCCACGCGAAGAAGGTGCTCAGCGTGGCGGTGCACAATCACTACAAGCGCATCCTCAGCACCCAGGCGGGTGCCGCCAGTGCTGGCGCCAAGCCCGCCGCTGTGGCGGACTTCGAAGGCGTGGAAATTGAGAAGAGCAACGTGATGCTGGTGGGCCCCACCGGTTGCGGCAAGACCCTCCTCGCGAAGACCCTTGCCCGAGTACTCAACGTGCCCTTCAGCATCGCGGACGCCACCACGCTGACCGAGGCCGGCTATGTGGGTGAAGACGTCGAGAACATCATCCTGCGCCTCCTTCAGGCTGCAGACTACGATGTGGCCCGCGCCGAGATCGGCATCATCTACGTGGACGAGATCGACAAGATCGGACGCAAGACGGAAAACGTCAGCATCACCCGCGACGTGAGTGGTGAAGGCGTGCAGCAGGCGCTGCTCAAGATTCTGGAAGGCACCGTCTGCAACGTGCCCCCGCAAGGTGGCCGCAAGCATCCTCAACAGGAGTACATCCAGGTGAATACGGAGAACATCCTCTTCATCTGCGGTGGTGCCTTTGTCGGGCTGGAGCAGATCATGAAGCGCCGCCGCGGTGGCAAGGGTCTTGGCTTCAGCGCCGAGCTGCTCAACCGTGAAATGACGGAAGAAACACTCCGCAAGGACGTGGAACCCGAGGATCTGCTCGGCTTCGGCCTCATCCCCGAGTTCATCGGTCGTCTCCCCGTGGTCGTCGCCATGGAGCAGCTCACCGAGGACGAACTCGTGCGCGTGCTCACCGAGCCGAAGAACGCCCTCATCAAGCAGTATGCCAAGCTGCTGGGCATGGACGGCGTGGATCTCCAGGTGAACCGCGATGCACTCGGCGCCATGGCGCGTGAAGCGCTGAAGCGCGGAACAGGCGCCCGTGGTCTCCGCAGCATCCTCGAGCGCATCATGCTCGATGTGATGTATGACATCCCCAGCCGCCGCGACGTGCGCGCCGTGACCATCACGGAAGCCGTGGTAAAGGGCGACCGCCCACCGCTGGTGAAGAAGAGCGCTGCAAAGAGTGCGGCATAACGTAGAAGGCTTCTCCAGAAGCCTTTCACGAACACGCTGCCACGCGTTTTCGCGTGACCTCAAAAAAAGAGAGGGAACGCATCGTCCCCTCCCTCCGCGAATTGTAGTTCAATCTCTCCACAAAATGGAAGGCTTCTGGAGAAGCCTTCCATTTTGAGATCTCACTTCTGCAGGAAGCGCACGCACACCGGGGCGCCCACATCGAAGGTCTGGCCGGTGGGCTTCAGCTTCCCGGTTTCCTGGTCGATGCTGAACACGGCGATGGTGCTCGAGTTCTGACCGGCGGTGATGAGCCACTTGCCCGTGGGGTCGATGCCGAAGTTGCGCGGGATGTTCACACCGGCAGGAGCATTCTCCACATAGGTGAGCTTGCCGGTCGCCGGATCCACTTTGAAGATGGCGATGGTGTCATGGCCGCGGTTGGACACATAGACAAATTTTCCGCTGGGGTGCACCGCCGTCTCCGCCGTGGAGAACTTCGGATCCACCGCCACACCGGCAGGCAGCGTGGAAATCGTTTCCAGCGCGGTCAACGCGCCCTTGTCCGCGTCATAGCTGAAGGAGGTGACCGTGCAGGTCATCTCATTGCAGACATAGCCGTATTTCCCACTCGGGTGGAAGGCAAAGTGCCTCGGACCACCGGCCGGCGGCACTTCGGCGAAAGCAGGATCATTCGGCGTGAGCTTGCCTGCGGCCGCATCCAGCTTGTAGATGAAAACCTTGTCGCAGCCGAGGTCAGCCGCGAAGGCGAACTTGCCCGTTTTATCCACATTGATGCTGTGAGCATGAGGATCCTTCTGGCGCTTGGGATTCGCGTTGGAAGCGCCCGTGTGCTGGATGAACGAACCGTGTTCGCCAAGAGAACCATCCGCTTTCACTGGGTAGGACACCACACTGCCGCCGCCGTAGTTCGCGGCCATCACAGCCTTGCCGGAAGGGTCCACACTCACATGGCACGGGCCGCCGCCCACCGTGGGCTGCTGGTTGAGCTGGGTAAGTTTCCCCGTGGCTGCATCAATGGTGAAGGCGCTGATGGCTCCGCCAGAGGCGCCGGCAAGCTCGGATACGGAATACACAAATTTTTTATCCGGCGAGATGGCAAGGAAACTTGGGCTCTTCACTTCTGCCGCCAGTCCCAGGGGCTCCAGCTTGCCCGATTTTGAATCCAGGCCGAAGACATAGATACCCTTGCTCTCCACACGGGCATTCTTGTTGTTTGTGTAGGTGCCGACATACACGAACTGATCGCTCGCGGCCTGGACCAGAAGAGAAGAAGACGCCATCAGGCCCGCCGTGAGGATGCTGGAAAGGAATCGATGTTTCATGAGGAAGAAGGGGAAAGGAACTTGCGCGCCGATTCTTTCGATTCTCCTCTGCGGTGGCAAGTCCGGGCAACCCCCAGCAAAACGTTTCTGCCGCACTTCCGATTTTCGCGTTGACGCCCCAGTTTGTCCTTCCACCATGCTACTCCATGCTGAAGAATTTGCTTAGCGTGGCGATGGTGGCCCTCGGTGTGGCCATGTTTGGAGCAGCCGCCCCTGCTCAGGACGCAATGAAATTCCAGGTGGAAGGAGCGAACCCTGGAGGCAAAGGCAGCTACAAGGGTGAGGTGGAACTGACCAAGCTGAGCTCCGCCACGGCTAAGGCGCGCTGGACCACGGGCGCCAACAAGGAAGTCACCGAAGGCATCGCCATCAAGACGGACAAGGCCATTGGCGCAGCCTACGGTGGTAAGGATCTCTACGCGCTGGCACTTTATAGCATCAAAGGAAACTCCATCGAGGCCGTCTGGACCACGGCGGCCGCTCCGAAGGAAAGCAGCACGTACGCACTGAAGGGTTCCGATTTCCAGGGCGCGCTGAGCTTTGCCGATGGCACGCCGGGGACGGTCACCTTCACCGCGACCGGTGAGAATGTGTACAAGGTGGTGTGGCAGCTGACGAGCGGACGCTTCGAAGGCGTGGGTGTGCGGAAGGGTGATGTCCTGGCCGCGGCTAGCGGCGCGAAGGATGGCTCCTTCGGTGTCGCAGGCTATGTGCCCAAGGGGGACATCATTGATGGCAGCTGGGCGGTGAACGGCGCCACTGCCGCAGGTACGGAGGTCTGGAGCCTCCCCGGAGGATCCACCGGTGCTTCCGCAGCACCCGTGGGAGACGGCACGAAAGTCACCTTCAGCGGGGACACCTACACCCTGAAGGACAAAAAGAGCGCGCCCGGCCAACCCACGGCGGAACTGCGCGAGTACCTGCGCGATGGTGAAACCTTCGAGGACTATCGCAAGATGGTCGGCCTGCGGACCCATGTGACCAAAGCGGATGCTGCCACCATGGCGAAGGCTGTGCTGGCCCAGGTGCAGAAGGAACACCCCAACAGCTATGTGAAAGAGATCGTGATGCAGCCCGAGGCGGCCACCATCTTTTTCATCCTGGTGGTGGGCAATGACGCCGAGTTGAATCTCTGGCGTTATCAGAAGGCAGAGAACGGTCTTGCGAGCGCGCAATTCGTGCTGCGCAACAAGGCTCCCTACGAAACGCAGAAGAAGTTCAAGGCGGAGCAGGACAAGAACTTCGACCAGTGGTTGGAGGAGATCTCCAGGCTGGGAGGCCAGGCCTACGACTTGGTGACGGCGAGCGCCGGCGCCACCGTGGCCGCGCCCACGGCTCCCGCTACGCCCGCGAAATCATCGTCCGAAGAGATTTCTCCCGAACTCGTAAAGGCCATCAAGGGGGACATGGACAAGTGCGGCAAGATCGCGATGGAGTTCATGGGCCATCTCAAGGGTGGAGCCACCGACAAGGCGGTGGCACTGATGAACGACAGCGCTTTTACGGGGACTTCGCGTGATGCGTTTGCCGCCCAGCTTGCCAAGTCCAATGGTGTCTTCGGTGAGTTGAAGAGCTTCAAGCCGGACAAAAAGTCCACCACCTTCGAAATGAAAGACGGTCTGGTGAACTTCTACCTTCATGCGGACTCGGAGTACGCGAATGCCACGGTCCACGAAGTGCTGCGCTTCGTGAAGAACAAGGCGGGAGAGATCGAGTTCGTGGGATACAACCGCACCGCGAAGCAGTGACCTTTCCTGTGAACATCCCACTTAGTGCGGGTGACTCAATCCCGTGATCCGGCACTATTTCCACGCTTGCAAAACCTCAAGACAGGGTCTGGCGGGACTGCTGTTTGTCACTCCCATTGTGGCCATGGCCATCTACGGCTGGGCCATCTTTGATCACCCTTTCGGGAAGGGGCTGTGTGCCTTGATTGGCGCGGGTGGCGTGGCCTCGCTGGCCGCGTACCTTTGGCACCTTTCCCACCCGAAGGTGGCGTTCATCGAGATCAGCGAAACAGAGCTGGTCTGGAACGACATGCAGGGACTCGGCATGCGGAGGTGGGTATTCCCACTCGCCTCCATCACATCGGTTGTCGAGGGAGGGACCGAGGTCACGAGTGAGTATCTTGTCCTCAAATCGGGAATCAGGATGGAA
Source organism: Roseimicrobium gellanilyticum (assembly GCF_003315205.1). NCBI lineage: Bacteria > Pseudomonadati > Verrucomicrobiota > Verrucomicrobiia > Verrucomicrobiales > Verrucomicrobiaceae > Roseimicrobium > Roseimicrobium gellanilyticum. The sequence goes on from NZ_QNRR01000006.1 coordinate 315,056, forward strand.
CTTCCATCCGCGCTGATCCCAGATCAGAAGGCATTTTTCCAAGCTCTGCAAACAGCGGCGCCGCACATCCACATCGAGATCGGGGACTGGCTGCCGACGCAAACATAATCCGCGGGAGACTGGCGCAGAGTTCTCATTTGCACAGACGCGCAAACTTGGCACTCTGCGCGCCCCATGTTCACCCTCCTCGCCACGGACTCCCAGACGCTCGCGCGTCGCGGCCGCCTCGTGACACCCCATGGCGCCATCGAAACCCCCGTGTTCATGCCGGTGGGCACTCAGGGGTCTGTCAAAACGGTGCATCCCGTTGAACTTGAGGCTATCGGCGCGCAGATTATCCTGGGAAATACCTACCACCTCGCCGTGCGACCGGGGGTGGACATCGTCAAAGAAGCGGGTGGTCTGCATGCCTTTGCGAACTGGTCCAAACCCATCCTGACCGACTCCGGGGGATTCCAGGTGTTTTCCTTGGGCAAGCTCCGCAAAATCAAGGAGGAAGGCGTTCATTTCCAGAATCATGTGGATGGTTCACCGATGTTCCTCGGCCCTGAAACTGCCATGGAAATCCAAGCTGGTCTCGGCTCGGATATTGCCATGCTCTTCGACGAATGCCCGCCCCACCCCTGCGAGGCGTCCTACGCGAGCAAGAGCCTGGACCTCACCCTGCGCTGGGCCCGGCGCTGTCGGGAATGGGTAGATAAGAACCAACCGATGACCGGCGGTGGCAGGCAGTTGCACTTCGGCATTGTCCAGGGATCATCCTACGCGGAACTGCGTGCGCGCTCGGCCAGAGAGCTGGTGGCGATGGGGTTCGACGGCTACGCCGTGGGTGGCGTCAGTGTAGGTGAGCCGGAGCCTGAGATGATGGCTGGCGTCGAAAACAGCGTCCCCCACCTGCCCATGGACAAGCCGCGCTACGCCATGGGCTTGGGCACTCCGCCGCAGATGATTGAAATGGTGGCGCGCGGCATCGACATGTTCGACTGCGTGCTCCCCACCCGCCTCGCACGGCACAGCACCGCGTTCACGGATGAAGGGTCGATGAACCTGAAAAACAACTGCTTCGCACGGGACTTCCGCCCCATCAGTGAGGACACGCATCCCCTTTGTCAGGGCTTCACGCGCGCCTACATCCGCCACCTCATCAAGGCGGGTGAAATCCTGGGATTGCGGTTGATTTCCCTTCACAATCTGCATTTCTACCTGTCCCTCCTGTCCCGTGCCCGGACTGCCATTGAAGGCGGTTACTTCAGCGAGTTCCGCAGGGAATTCACCTCCAAGTATAAAAACCACACCTCAGAAGCATGATCCATTCCGTCATCACAGCTCACGCTGCTTTGCTCGCCCAAGGGGCACCACCTCCGCCCGGTGGCGGCGGCGGCAATTTCGCGGTCATGATGATCCTGATGATGGTGATGATGTATTTCCTCCTCATCCGTCCCCAGCGCAAAAAGCAGAAGGAATCTGAAGACCTGCAGAAGGCCATCGCACCCGGAGATGAAGTCGTGACCATTGGCGGAGCCCACGGCACCGTCACCACCGTGAAGGAAAACACCGTTGTGGTGAGAATGATCGAAGGCAAGGTCGAGTTCGATCGCAGCGCGATCGCCCGCAAGATCACTCCGAAGGACGCCACACCCGCCGAGGTTAAGAAATAATCTCCTCCCCCGCGCGTTTGGTGCATCCGCACTTTGCCACCCCTACCCCTTTTCCCTCCTCACCGTTAGTATGAAGTCCCTGCCACTGACCTTTTTCTGGGGCGCTGCCCTGATTTTTCTCCTGATGTTCTATATGGGCACCACGGAGCATCGGAAGAAAAAACTAGTCGGTACGATTCTCACAGTCGCGGTCAGCCTGTTCTGCATCTGGGCGGTCGACGGATGGAATGTTTTCACCAACAAGCCGCTCAATCTCAAGATGGGGATGGACCTCATTGGTGGCAGCGAATTCATCGTCCAGCTCAAACCCGGCTTGAACGAGAAGGGTGAAGAAAAACAGGTGAACCCCGACTCCGTGCAGCAGGCCATCGCCACGCTGCAAAAGCGTCTCGACCCGAACGGTTCGCTGGGCCTGACGATGACTCCCCAAGGGGACAAGCAGATCGTCATCCAGATGCCTGGGGTGGAGCCCTCTGAGATTGCCACCGTGCGTCAGCAAATCCAGCAGACGGCGCACCTTGAGTTCCGCCTCGTGCATCCTCAGAGTGAGCAGGTCCTCGCGACACACAAAGCACAGGGAGGCGGCATCGAGCCTGGTTTTGTGGCCATGCCCTCGCGCGAGCGGAAGAACAAGCCGGATGCTCCGGAAGCTTATCTCGTGAAGAACCGCCCGGACATGGACGGCACGCACGTGAACGAGGCCTGGGTTGCCTACCCGCCCACAGGGCTTGAAATTCTGATGAACTTCGACGGCCCCGGCTCGACGCTGTTCGGAGAACTCACCACGGCCAACGTGGGCCAGCGTTTCGCCATCATCGTGGACGGTGAAGTGCTTTCTGCCCCGGTCATCCAGACTGCCATCACGGGTGGTCACTGCGTCATCACCGGCGACTTTGAAGAGAAGGAAGCCCGCAACCTGGCCACCGCGCTGCAGAATCCGCTGAAGAACCCCATGGAGATTCTGGCAGACAACACGGTGTCCGCCCAGTTCGGTCAGGAAACCATCAAGCAGGCCATCTACACGGGTATTGCCGGTCTCATCATGACGGCCGCCTTCCTGCTCATCTACTACCGCACAGCGGGCCTCATTGCCCTCGTGGGTCTGGTGGTGAACATGCTGATGGTCTTCGGAGCCATGTCCCTCTTCAACTTCACCATGACCATGCCCGGCATCGCCGGCATCGTGCTCACGGTCGGTATGGCGGTGGACGCGAACGTGCTCATCTACGAACGCTTGCGAGAGGAAATGAAGACGGGCAAGACCCTGGCAGCGGCGCTCGATGCCGCCTTCCACAAGGCCTTCTCCGCGATTTTCGACGCGAACTTCACGACGCTGATTTCCGCCGTCATTCTCTTCACCCTGGGAAGCGGCCTCATCAAGGGCTTCGCCATCACCCTCACGGTCGGTATCATCGGCACCCTGCTGGGCGGCCTGGTGGTAACCCGCGTGGTGTTCAACTGGTTCACGGATGCCGGCATCTTGAAGAAGATCACCGTCACCCAGATCATCCCGGAAGGTATCTTTGACATGCTGAGCAAGGCACGTCCGTTCATCATCGGCTCCTTCTCGCTGGCCGCCATTTCCGCTCTCGCCTTTGTCATCAAGGGTGAAGACGCCATCGGCATCGACTTCCGTGGCGGGGCCATCACCCGCTTCCAGGTCGCTCCCAATGCCGGCATCGACGCCCACACTGTGGAGAAGACCCTCCTGGATGCCAAGATCGACGGCACCTACGTTCAGCAAAACAGCACCGGTACCGGCCAGCAAATCAGTGTGCGTAGTGACATGGATGACGGCCCGAAGGTGAAGGACCTGCTGGAACAAAAGTTTGCAGGCAAGCTTACGGGTGGCCAGAGCGACCGCGTGGGTGCCTCCATCGGCAAGGACCTCGCCGTGAAGAGCATCATCGCCTTCGGCTGCGCGATGTTGGGTATCTTCCTGTACCTCGTGATCTTCTACGAGATGTCCTTCGCCATGGGAGCCATCATCGCGCTTCTCCATGACTGCGTGATCACCATCGGCCTGGCAGTCCTTCTGGGGCAACAGCTCTCGGTGATTCACATCGGCGCGCTGCTCACGGTGGCAGGCTACTCCATCAACGACACCATCGTGGTGTTCGACCGTATCCGCGAAATCATCAAGGCGCGTACCGGTGACATTCGCGACATCATGAACGAGGCCATCTCCATGACCCTGAGCCGTACACTGCTCACCGGTGTGACAACCCTCGGCCCGATGGCGGCGCTCTACTTCTTTGGCGGCCAGGCCATGAAGGACCTCTCACTGCCGATCATCATCGGTGTGCTGGTGGGTACCTACTCCTCCATCTACATCGCCTCCCCGATCGTGCTCTGGTACGCGAAGAAGACCGGCACCAGCCTGCGTCGCCAGGTGCTGGACACGGAAGCCTCCCGCGAAGCGGCCAACAAGCCACCCGTCGTCGCGTCCTAAGCTCCGCAGTCACCGTACTCGCAACCCTTTATCGGCCATGCTCCCTGGTGGGCATGGCCGATTTTGCTTTTCCAGACCCCGAATAGAGATTCAGGCGTGACTTTGCTCGGGCGGACCGGTACCCTTTGGTTCTGGCGCAGTCAGTCCATGACCACGGAACAGGTTGCAACCCCCCCATCTTCCGACACCTCGCATGCGCCTGACGCATACTCGGTGAAGGAGCGCGTGTCGATTGGCACCGCGGGGGTCGTGTATCGGGCGGTGCAACGAAGCTCCCATCGCGAGGTGCTCTTCAAGGTGCTGATGGAGCAGGCCTCCCATCCGCTGAACAGCGCACAGGTTCTGGCCGTTGCTCCCGCCATCATGCGGCTCAGGCATCCTCGCATTGCCGAGTTGATGGATGCCTATGACGATCCTGAGGGCACCGTGCTGGTATACCCGATGATGCCAGGCATGGCTGGGAGCGAGTTCCCCATCAAGGAACGGCTGCTCACACCGGCCGAGGCACGCCAAGTCGCCAAACAGCTCTGCGAAGCCCTGCTGGTGGGCGAGCGGGCAGCCTTCCCCCACGGCGACGTGAAGCCCAGCAACATCGTCATTGGCACCGACACGGACGGTCGTCTGTCCGTACAGCTGCAGGACTGGGGTCTTTCTTCATGCCGCACGCTACAGCCACCGGAGACCATGCAATTCATGGCGCCGGAGAGGCACCATGGTCACCCTACTTCCGTGCAGGGGGATCTGTTCTCGCTCGGAGCCTCGCTCTGGTTCCTCATCACCGGCCGCCTGCCGGTGGAATCGCACACGCGCGAGGAGCTGTTGGTGGAATGGGGCGCTTTTGACCCCAGTACGCTGGCAGGCTTGCAGCCGGAGGTGGACAAGCATTTCAGCCAATGGCTGGGTTGGCTGCTCCGCTGGCAGCCGCGTGATCGTCCACCGACGATGACCAAGGCACTGGAAGTGCTGAATCAGGTGATTGCCTTTGTAGATGCCTCGGAAACGAAGGCGTCCTCTGGCAGTGGCTCATCAGCGGCGGCTCCTGCTCCGCCTGCTCCGACGTCGACATCGACAGCGAATCCAAATGCGCCCACGCTGCCTGCCAAGCCGATAGCAACCCGTCCTTCAGCAGCAAGGACGGAGAAGCTCAGACAAACACCCGGAGACTCCGGCCCACCTTCAGCAGCTTCGCCATCCGCGCCAACTGCGCTTCTGACGAGACCGTCCGGGGCAGATTCAGTTTCCGCTCAAGAGCGTGGTTCCATGGCGAGCAAGCTGATGGCCGGAGTGCTGACCTGCTGTGTACTGGCCGCCGTAGGGGTGCTTTTCGTCTGGTGGGCAGAGGAGGAATGGGGACCTGACTGGCGCAAGGAAATGGTGGCATCTCTAAAGAGCCGGCTGCGCACCGCATCCCCCAAGGAATCCGACCTGGCAGCAGCGGCTGCACCTTCTGAAAGTGCCGATCAGGCGAACACGAAATCCTCCACCACTGCCACCAAATCGCCCTCCAAATCATCGGGTGCCGCAGTCGCGGTGACAGCGAACGCATCAGCACAGAAGCCTCCGCCAAAATCGCTCTCCGCCAAGTCAGGCTCCAAACCGACCAAGCCCCAGACTCCGCCTCCAAACAACTCCAAGCTCATTTCCGCAGTGGAACCCTTCAACTACGCGGACGGCATGACTCTTGAAGGGGCGAATGGAGGCACGGGCTGGAAGACGCCGTGGAAAGCGAGCCAGGCCACCAAAGGCAAGTCGGCAGATGGAAAATATCAGGGTGTATTGCTCGCCTCGACACCAGATTCCTCCATCAGTCGCGAACTCGATCCCGGGGGCACCTTCCACAACAACAGCGTTGCCGTGTCACTCGACCTCTGGCACCCTGGTGCCGGAGCCTCACCCTTGGAATTTGACCTCCTCGGAACGGCAAACGCTCCCTCCGGCAGTGCCATCATCGTCACTCCCCATGAGAATCGATTGAAGATTTCCATCAAGGGCGAAACTGAGGAATTGCCGGCCAACGCAGGAGTACCGCTCAAGCTTGTCTTGAAATGGACCTTCACGAAGAAAGCGGACAGCACAGCTGATGTGGTGGTGGAGGTCTATGTGAATCCCAAGCAAGGCACCTCGGTCACAAATTCTCCCAAGACCAAAAAGAATCTGACAAGCTACAAGCTACCCACCACACTGACATTCACCGCAAAGACCACCGAGGCGGGTTCAGCACCAGTGGTCCTGCAAAAGATGAAGCTGGCCAGAACTGCCGCGGATGCCATCAAATAAGCAGCAACATCCGCATCCGATGCGCAGCTTGCTCCTGATACTGGCTGCCACTTTCATCGGTTGCGTTGCTTCGGCACAGAATGCCAGCCCTCCTCACCTCCCCTTCACCGAAGGTTTTGAAAACTCGAAGCTGCAGGAGCGCGGATGGTATGATCTCAGCAAGATCCAGCTCTCGTCGAGCCAGCCAAAGGCAGGAAGTGCCTGCATTGAATACGGTTGGCAGCAGGGCGGCACTGTGCCCTCCACCTCCGGAGGGATGCGACGCCTGTTTGCGCCCTCGGACTCGGTGTATCTGAAAGTACACGTCCGGCTCTCCAAAGGCTGGGGCTGGACGGAGCGTGGCTATCACCCGCATCTCATGCATTTCATGACCACGGAAAATCAAAAGTTCCACGGTCCGGCAGCCAGCCATCTCACCGTGTACATCGAACCGTGGAACGGCAAGCTGCGGCTCGCTGCGCAAGACATCCAGAACAAGGATGCACCTCACGGCCTTACCCAAGGGCCGCTGCGAGGTGGCTACAATGGAAGGATGTTCGACAGCGAAGAGGTGCTCTTCGAGGATGATCAATGGCACTGTGTGGAGGCGCTCTTCCAACTCAACTCGCTCGACATGAAAGCGGACAAGCCGAACGCGGACGGCATCGTGCGGGCCTGGTTCGACGGAAAGCTGGTGGTGGATCGGAATGATGTGATTCTGCGATCCACGGACTTCCCCAACATGAAGTTCAATCAGTATCTGCTCACTCCCTACTTCGGGCCCGGGCTGCTCCCTCATGCGCAGACGCTGTGGATTGATGATCTCACCGTGGGCACAGCGAGGCCCGAATCCTGATTGATCATTTCCCCTGCCTCATGAGCACACAAGCTCCTCCACGCATCTTCAAGGGCGCCCACTGCACCTTCACTCTGCAGCGGCCCGCCACCGGAGTCGTACACGCCATCATTGAAGGTCATGATGTTGGGGAATTCGGCGATGCGCCCTTTCGTGAACTGGACTCTGATGTCGAGCATGGAGCGCCCTTCGAAATTTTCATTGATGCCCGCGGCGTTCCTGCAGCATCGCTCGAAGTGAGCGCGGACTGGGCACGCTGGATGACGACTCATCGCGAACACATCCAGCGACTGAGCATTCTCTGTGGTTCACGGTTCGTCGAGTTGACCGCCAGCTTCGTGCAGAAGTTCACGCAATTCGGATCGCGTATGCGCATCTACACGGAAGCAGACGCCTTCGAGGAGGCGCTGCGTGTTGCAGTGGGCGATGATGAATAGTCAGCTGTAAGGCCCGTGTCCTTCCTCAGGAAAAGAACACCTTCTCCGCCGTCTTGCGCAGCATCCATGCCTTGTCCTCTGCCGTGAGGAAGTCGAGGCGTTCACGGATAAGTGCGATGGAATCCTTGTACGTGTGGCCATCTTCCACCTGGAAGGGACAGTCGCTGGCCCACATGAGGCGTGAAGCTCCGTAAGTATCGCGCAGGCGGCGCACCATGGCACCGAGGTCGGTGTACGGCGCTTTCTTCACTCCCAGAGCATAGAACGCGGAGGTCTTCACGAAGGTGTGCTCCGATTCCGCAAGACGGCAGAGGCTATCGAGATCTTTCTGGTCCACCGCGCCCTTCATGCCGATGCGTGCGAAGTGATCAATCACCACGCGTGTCTTCGGAAATTGCGCACACATCTTCTGCACTGCGGGCAGCGCATCTGGGTTGGCCAGCAAGCACATGGAAAGCCCGGCATCGGCGGCGTGGGACCACATCGCCTTCATCCCGGCGGAGCTCTGCCAGGCTTCCGCCTTCTCCTTGTCCGTGTAGATGCGGAAACCTCGCACACCCTGCTTTGCCAGTTGCTTCATGGTATCCACCACATCGGGCTCGGACTCATCTACGATGGCGACGCCGCCGAATACGCCGGGATGCTGTTTCATCGCATCGAGCATGTAGGAGTTGTCGAATTGGTAGAAGCTCATCTGGATGAGCACGATGCGACTCACGCCGCTCGGCTTGGTGTGAGCAAAGAGTTCCTCGGGAGTGAAGCTCGAGGGAGCCATGCCTTTCTTGGTCGCGCCCTCGCCCAACGGATAACGCTCCGTATCCGGTGTCCACACGTGCACGTGCGCATCAATGCAGTTCTTGGAAACATCCTCGTCTGCAGCAGGCAGAAGTGCAGGTGTAACAAGAGCCGCAAGCGCGGTGGAACGCAGGAACGAACGGCGGGAGGTGGGGGCGGGCGAGATGCTCATGATGATGGTAGATGAGGCGACAACTGCAATGATGATGGATGAATCATTCGAAGCGAAGAATGAAATTCCGGTAGAACTCAAAAGCCTGCTGCACCTGATCGAGCTCCACATATTCCACCGCCGCGTGCGCACGATCGATGCTGCCGGGACCGAAGACGAGACTCGGAATGCCCTGCCGTGAAAGCTTGCTGGCATCGCATCCGAAGGGCACGCCGCAGAGTTCCCCATTGAGGCCCATATCGCGCAGGACGGCGCTGGCGCACTGCGCGGCGGCGGATTCCGCCGGTGTCTCCAGGGCTTCATCCGTGAGCAGCGGTGGCTCTTCGATGCTGGCTTCCATGGTAGGATGCTCCGTCTTCAATTGATCCAGTATCCCCTGGTAGTGCGCCAGCACGTCGCCCGTGCGCTCTCCCGGAAGCAGCCGCCGATCGATCTCGATGGCACACGCGTCGGGCACAAAATTGATCTGCACTCCCCCATGGATGACGCCCACGTTGCACGTCGCCGGCCCCAACAATGGGTGTGGGTTGGCAGCCAATCGAAGATGGTCCTGCTCCAGCGCGAGGACGATGCGCGCCATGTGGTTGATGGCATTCACACCAAGATGCGGTTTCGAGCTGTGTGCGGACTTGCCACGAACCAAAATACGAAATCTCAACACGCCCTTGGTAGCAATCACAGCACGCAATCCGGTGGGCTCTGCCACCAGGGCTGCATGACCCGCGAGCCCTTCGCAGAGCTTCACCACACCACGATACGAGAATTCTTCATCCACTGCTGCAGCCAGCCAGACCTCGCATGGTGGCTGGATGCCTTCTTCGTGAAGCGTCGCCAGCGCATGCATCATGCCCGCAAGCCCGGCCTTCGTATCACACGAGCCACGGCCATACATTTTCCCATCTTCGATGCGAGGCTCGAAGGGTGGGATGGTCATGCCCTTCACGGAGACGGTGTCCGTATGCGCTTCCAGAATGATGCGTCGATGGGGATTCTTGCCCGGCAGTCGTGCGATGACATTTGGTCGATTTGGGAACACCTCCTGTTCCCACACTTCGATGCCGCGCTGCTCGAAGTAGGTTCTCACCCATGTGGCGATTTCGCGCTCTCCCGGTCCGTCGTCATAGGACGAGTTCACGCTGTTGATGCGCACCAGAGAGGCGAGGGTATCGACAAGAGAAAGGGATGCCATGAGAGATCAGGATTTGCTCCACTGGATGGGCTGCACGCGGGGCACAAGAGTGAGATAAGCACCCACGCCTGCGAGCAGCACGATCGAGGAAATGATGAATGCATTCGTGTAGGAACCGGTGGACTTGACGATCCATCCAGTCACCAGCGGCGAAACCACACCTCCAAGGTTCCCCACAAAGTTCTGCACGCCCGTCCACTGGCCGGATGCGGTGGGCCCGGCGAGCGTCTGGGTGACGGCCCAAACATTGGAAGTGTACAGGCCCAGTGAGGCACACGCAGCAATCAGGAGTACAATGCACATCACCGACCCCGCTGCCAGGGTGATGGACCACATGAACAGCGCGCAGAGCAGCAGGCCGCCAAAAAGAAATGTCCGGCGTACCTTTGTGGGCGTGGCACCCGCCGAGATCCAGCGATCCGACATCCACCCACCTGTCAGCGAAGTTGCCGCCATCGCCCAGAAAGGAAGCGAGCCATACACGGCCATTTCTTCCGTGGTAAAGCCACGCCCCTCACGCAGGTAGGAGGGAAGCCAGTACACCACGAAGTACCACGCATAGCCCAAGCAGAAAAATCCGAGGGAAGTACCCCACAGTTCCGGACGCTTGAGAATGTCCTTCATGGGTGTGGCATCCGCACGTTTTGCGTTTGCCTGATGCGAAGCATGCTTCTCTGAAGGTACCGCGAGAAGCCACGGAACCAGCCACACCAAGCTGCCGACACCGACAACGATGAACAAGGCGCGCCACCCGTAATGGGCCAGGACGAGCCCTCCCACCAAGGTGCTGAGGGCCGGGCCTATCTTCGTGCCTGCGTCAATCAGCGCATTAGCCAGGCCGCGTTGCTGCTCGTTGAAGTTGTCCACAATGACTCGTGATGTCGCCGGGAAGGCCACGCTCTCCCCTGCCCCCAGCAGCACCCGCAGGATGAGGAGGGAGACGAGGCCATTGGCCAGGCCCATACCCACGGTCGCCAGGGACCAGATGAGAAACCCGAATGCGTAGACCCATTTCACGCTGTACCGATCCACCAGCCATCCGGCAGCGAGATGGCAGATGGCATAGCTGGCGGAAAACGCCGAGAAGAGCCAGCCCATCTTCACATCGTCCAGCTTGAATTCCTCCCCCACATTCGTCTTTGCCACGGAGAGGCTGCCCCGGTCGATGTAGTTGATTGTCACCGCGAAAACGAGCAGCACAAGGATCACGGCGGGCTTGGAGGAGCGCATGCAGCAGCGGTGGTGTAGAGACGCGGGAGTGGATGGGACAATCCAGTCAGAAAGGCCTGTCTGCCCGGCGGCGATTATTGCTGGAGCGCCGCCCGCCACCAGTTTTTAAAGTGCAAATAAGATCGGTAAACTCGCGGAGTACCGGACAATACCCGGCAGATGCCAGACGACACTCCAGCCCCGGACCGGTCCGAGCTCAGCGAGCAGTTCATCCTGCGGCTCAATGCCGTGCATGGACGCCTGCTGGGCTTTCTGCGCGTCATGCTGGGGAATGGCACGGATGCAGAGGACGTGCTGCAACGCGCCAGCATCACCATGTGGCGGAAGTTCAGCGAGTTTGACCAAACGCAGGACTTCTTCTCCTGGGCGAGCAGTTTCGCGTTCTACGAGGCGAAGAACTTCCAACGCACCGCCGCCCGGTCCAAGCTGCACTTTGATGATGCCCTGATGAACCGGCTCGCGGAGGAACGCGTTGCGGATCTGGAACATCGCGAAGCCCGGCTGGCCGCCATGGATCGCTGCATCGAGGAGCTCGACTCCCCCTCGCGCGACCTCGTGCGTGATTTTTACATGAACAACGCGGACATCGCCACGCTGGCACAGCAGCAGGGCCGCGCTCCCCAAACCGTCTACAACAAGCTCAACGCCCTGCGCCGGCTGTTGGGCGATTGCATGAAGCGCCGTCTGGCGCAGGAGGCCTGACCATGAACCCCTCCCCCACTGACCACGAACTCCTGCGGCTCTTCGCCATGAAGGCGGATGGCACCATCTCGCCGGGAGACCACGAAAGACTCTGCCTGCTCCTCACCGAGTCTCCTGACACCCGCCGTGAATGGTTTGCATTTCAAGATGCGGAAGATGCGCTGCAAGCCTGGTCACAACGCGCGAGCGTGATCCAGAGCAGTGCGCCTGCATCTGCCGCGGCACCAGCGACTCCGGCAAATGCGCAAAAGTCGCGAGCTCCACGCGGTGTCACCTGGCGCGTCATCGCCTCCATGGCTGCTGGCATTGTCATTGGTGCCGTCACATGGACTCTGTGGCCACAACCCAGCGCCATCACACCTTCCGTTTCCCCCAGCGGATCGAATGTCGTCATCAAAGACGAAGCCACCACTTCCGCCGTGGCCGTGCTCACCCGCGGCGTGGACCTCGTGTGGGAAGGCAATGGGGCAACCCCTTCGCTCCATGAACCTCTGTCTCCCGGTGAACTGAAGCTGCGCAGTGGTGTGGCGGAGATTGAGTTCTTCCAGGGAGCCCGCCTGTGCATCGAGGGGCCTGCGGAGCTCAAGCTCATCTCTGCCGGTGAAGCCTATTGTAAGAGCGGCCGCTTCAGTGCGGATGTGCCTTTCCATGCACGAGGCTTCCGCATCGGCACCCCCAAGGGAGACCTGGTCGACCTCGGCACCGAGTTCGGCTTGGATCTGACGAGCGACACACCTGCGCTGCATGTCTTCAAGGGCGAGGTGGAACTGCATCGCCCCAAAACAGCCATGCAACTCCTCACCACAGGACAAGCCGCACGCATGGAAGGCTCCGACACCATGAACGCCGATGACACCGGCTTCGCGTTCAGCAGGGACCTGGACTCGCGTGTGCAGGCTTCGCAACGCCAGTCCTTCGATGCATGGCAGCAGACCTCAGCGCAGCAACTGCGTGACCCTGCGCTGCTTCTGCGTCTGGATTTCCAGGATGGAGCTGGCGCCCGTTCCTTGAAGAACGCCGCACCGAACGGTCCCGACATCGCTGCCGGCACGATCGTGGGTTGCACCTGGACCCAAGGACGCTGGCCGGGCACAGGCAAGCAGGCCCTGCAATTCCGCAGCCTGAGTGATCGCGTGCGGTTGAATATCCCCGGGCAGTACCGCCAGCTCACCGCCATCACGAGTGTGCAACTGAACGGCCTGAATATCCGCCAGAGCTCCATCTGCATGACCCAGGGCCTCGGCGCTGGCTACATGCACTGGCAGGTGCTGCACGATGGCTCGCTCTGCCTCGGTGTGGGTGAAGGCCCCGGGCGGCCCGGCCATGGAGTACCGGTGCGCTGGCAGGACTACATCAGCCCCGTGCTCTTCACTCCCGAGCGCTTCGGCCAGTGGGTGCATCTGGCGATGGCATATGACCTCGAGGCGCGTGAAGTCCGCTTCTATGTGAATGGCGCACGCTTCTCCACGCATCCCATCAAGGAACCGGTGCAACTTTCTCCGGGTCTCGTCGAGCTCGGCAACTGGACTCCCACGCCGGATAAGCGCCAGCAGCCCGTGCGCAACTTCAACGGATGCATGGATGAGTTCAGCCTGATTTCACGTGCCCTGAGCGATGCCGAGATTCGCCAACTCGCTCGCTGAGATTTCCTCACCTCAACCTCCACCACTGCCTGCCTTGCCCGTCATGTTGATCCGTCTGACAGCGCTTGCCTGTGTCATTCCCGCCTGCGGCATGCTTGCCGCGCCCTCCGCGGAGGAGGTGGATTTCTTTGAGAAACGCATCCGCCCCGTGCTCGTGGAGCAATGCTACGAATGCCACAGCGCAGGGAAGAAGGTGAAGGGCGGCCTCATCATGGACTCGCTGGAGGCCATGCTCATTGGCGGTGATTCGGGCCCCTCCCTCGTGCCTGGCGATCCGGACAAGAGCAAGATCATCGAGGCCATCCGGTACAAGAATCGCGACCTGCAGATGCCGCCGAAGAATCAGCTCACCGCCGAGCAGATTCGTGATTTGGAGAAATGGGTGTCCATGGGTGCACCGGATCCGCGTGGAGCCAAAAGCGCTGCAGCCCCGGCGAAGCAGGGCATCAACTTTGATGAAGGTCGCAAATTCTGGTCCTTCGCTCCAGTAAGCAATCCTGCACTTCCCACCGTGAAGAACACCGCGTGGGTGCAGACCCCGGTGGATGCGTTCATCCTGGATTCACTGGAAAAGTCAGGTCTGAGCCCTGCGCCTCCCGCGGACAAGCGCACCTTGATCCGCCGCGCCACGTTTGATCTCACCGGTCTACCGCCCACACCGAAGGAGGTCACAGACTTCCTCGCGGACAACTCACCCGAAGCCTTCAACCGCGTCATCGACCGCCTTCTTGCTTCACCGCAGTATGGCGAACGCTGGGGCCGCCATTGGTTGGACGTTGCGCGCTATGCCGACTCCAATGGTCTCGACGAGAACGTGACTCTGGGCCATGCGTGGCGGTATCGCGACTACGTGGTGCGCGCCTTCAACGAAGACAAGCCATACGATCAGTTCCTCATCGAGCAGCTCGCCGGCGACCTTCTTCCCACACAAGATACCACCGCACGGCTGGATGCACTCACGGCCACCGCGTTCCTTTCCCTCGGAGCCAAGGTATTGGCGGAACCCGATGTGCGGAAGCTGGAGATGGACATCATCGACGACCAGCTCGACACGCTGGGCAAGGCCTTCATGGGCATGACCATCGGCTGCGCGCGGTGCCACGACCACAAGTTCGACCCCTTCTCGCAGGAAGACTACTATGCGATGGCCGCCATCTTCCGCAGCACGAAGAGCCTGGCGGACGAACGCACCGGCGCGATCAAGTACTGGTACGAACACAACCTCGCCACACCGGCCGACTTCGAAGCCAAGAAGAAGTACGAGGCGGATGTCAAAGCTCAGCGTGCAAAGATCACCAAGTACAACACCGACACTCGCGCTTCATTGAAGGCGGATCTGCAACGCAACGCTGCCAACTACCTCGCAGCCTCGGTGGAATTGCCCGATGACCCTGACTTCAAAGAAGTGGAAGCCATCGCTGCCAAGCATGGCTTGCGCGCGCGCTATCTCCTTACCTGCCGCCAGTTCCTCGCCCGCGCGACCGAGAAGGAATTCTTCGACAAGTGGCATACGCTTGCGAAGTCGGGTGATGTCGCGGGAGTGAGAAACCACTACGCCAGGCTTTTCGGTGATGCCGCAGAAGGTCTCGTAGCCGCCAAGAAAAAGGACCCGAAAGCCACCAGGCCCGTCGAACCAGAACTCGCTACCGCGCATGATGCGCTCAATGACGCCGGTGGATTCCTCGTGATGCCCGACAAGGACGCGGATGCCTTCGACCAGACCATGCTGGCCGAAGTCGAGCAGATGCAGGCTGCGCTCATGGAAATGGAGGACAAGACACCGGATCCGCCCGCACTCATGGGCGTGGCGGACGGCACCATCAGCCGCACCCTACCCGTGCATATTCGCGGCAGCTACCTCACCCTCGGCAAGGAAATCGAGCGCGGGTTTCCCACCGTGATGCGCGTCTCCTTCACCAAGCCGGTGTTTCCCGTGAAACAGAGCGGCCGCCTGGAACTGGCCCGGTGGATGGCGAGCACGGAGCATCCCCTCACTGCACGCGTGATGGCGAACCGCATCTGGCGCTGGCACTTCGGACGCGGCATCGTGGGCACCACGGACAACTTTGGGATCCTGGGAGACAAACCCTCCCACCCTGCGCTGCTCGACTGGCTCGCGCGCAACTTCATGGAGAACGGCTGGAGTGTGAAGGACATGCACCGCCTGCTGATGAAGTCGAGTGTGTACCAGATGGCCTCACTGCATCCTTCCGCGGGACAGCCTTCCTCATCACCAGATCCCGCGCTGGCGGATCCCGAGAACAAACTCCTGTGGCGTGCGAATCTTCAGCGCCTCGAAGCGGAGGAAATCCGTGATGCCCTGCTGGCTGCAAGCGGTTCACTCGAACTGAAAGTCGGAGGCAAGACGGTACCCCTGCGCAATCGCGAGTTTGTTTTCAACCACACCTCCAAGGACGCGACCACGTACGAGTCGCCGCGACGAGCGCTCTATCTGCCCATCATCCGGAACAACCTTTATGATTTGCTGGAGCAGTTCGACTTCCCGGATCCCACCATGCCCACCGGCAGCCGTAACTCCACCGTGGTCGCGCCTCAGGCGCTCATCATGTTGAATTCGCCACTAGCCACCACCTCCGCTGAGAAGCTGGCGGCCAAGTTGCTGGGCCAGGAATCGGCAGACCCTGCACGCGTGCAGCGCGCTTATGAGATCCTGTACGCACGCGCAGCCACACCACCTGAAGAACAACGCGCGCTCGCCTTCGTGAAGAGCAAGTCTGGAGAACGCGACGCCTGGACGCTGCTCTGCCACACGCTGATGGCCGCGAATGAATTCATGTACCTGCGATAACGATGACGACGAACACCACACCCCAGATGTTTTCCCGTCGTGCCATGCTGCAGCGCAGCGCGGCAGGCTTCGGCCACCTCGCGCTCGCAGGCATGCTGGCACAGCAGGCCAATGCTGCGCCTTCAGCAACAAGTGCGCTCGCCGCCAAGGATCCTCACTTCACGCCGCGCGCACGCCGCGTGATCTTCCTGTTCATGAAGGGTGGACCTTCGCATGTGGACACCTTCGATCCCAAGCCACTACTGCAGCGCGATGACGGGCTGAAGTACCCCTATGAGGAGCCACGCATCAAATTCGCCGAGACCGGCAAACTGCTGAAGTCACCGTGGAAGTTCAAGCAGTATGGCCAGAGTGGCCTGCCTGTCAGCGAGCTCTTCCCCAACGTCGCACAATGTGTGGATGAATTGTGCATCATCCGCTCCATGCATGGCACCAATCCCGCGCATGGCGGCGCCTTGCTGAAGCTGCACACGGGCAGCGATGTGCAGGTGCGTCCCAGCATGGGTTCCTGGGTCATCTATGGACTGGGCACGGAGAATCAGAATCTACCGGGCTTCATCACCATCTGCCCCACACTTGCCCATGGTGGCGTGAACAACTGGGGTGCTGCGTTTCTTCCCGCGTACTGTCAGGGCACTCCGATTGGCAATGCCGCCGTGCCTTCCAGCCAGGCAATGGTGAAGCACATTCGCAACACGCACCTCACCACCGCCGTGCAACGCGAGCAGCTTGATCTGCTGGCGCAGATGAATCGCGAGCACTTGCAGATGTCCGGGCCTGATCTCGCGCTGGAGGGCCGCATCAATTCCTTCGAGCTTGCCTTCCGCATGCAGATGGCCATGCCCGAGGCGCAGGATGTTTCCAGCGAGAGCGAAGCGACGAAGAAGCTCTATGGCATGGACAATCCGGTAACGGCGAACTTCGGCCGTCAGTGTCTCATGGCGCGGCGATTCGCGGAACGTGGAGTGCGCTTCATCCAGGTGACACACAGTGACAGCGAGGTGCAGTGGGACCAACACGGCAGCCTCTACAAGGGCCATACCAAAAATGCGGCCGAGGTGGACAAGCCCATCGCTGGCCTGCTCAAGGATCTGAAGTCACGCGGCCTGCTGGAGGACACGCTCGTCTTGTGGGGCGGTGAATTCGGGCGCACTCCGACCGCGCAGGGAAAAGACGGACGCGATCACAATCCCCACGGCTTCACCATGTGGATGGCCGGTGGCGGCGTGAAGCGCGGCCTGGCCTACGGCAGCACCGACGACTACGGCTACTACGCCCAGGAGAACAAGGTGCACATCCACGATCTGCACGCCACGATTCTCGCGCTGCTCGGCATGAATCACGAGAAGCTCACGCATCGCTACGCCGGCCGCGACTTCCGCCTCACGGATGTCCACGGCCACGTGGTGAAGGAGATCTTCGCCTAGCGCGGACCAAACAAGCGTGTCGCCACCGCCGCCTGCTCGGGCGTTTCGGGTCCACTGCCAGCCGCACGCACTACGCGGGTGGCATCCTTGATGGGCACACCCATGGCGGCCAGCACGCAGACCGCTGCCATGCCGGTTCGTCCAATGCCCGCGCCGCAGTGAATCACCACGTTGGCGCCACTGCCCAGTGCCGTGGCCACATCGACGATGAGCTCACGAAATGCCTTTTCATTCTCCGGTGTGCCAAAGTCCGGAATGGGGCAGGAGATACGCTCCCCCTCCCAGAGGCCGGCATGAATGGATTTGGCGTACTCCGGGGACTTGTGACGGATTTCGGCTTCATCCACGAGGCTCAACAAGAGCATGCGTTCCTTGCCCACTTCCGCCTTCAGTTCGTTCCAGGCTTCCAGAGCCTCCTGGATGTCATGGTACCTCCCGGGCATGCCAGTCAGAAACAGGCGACCCTTGCAGGTCGGCGGAAGCTGTACCTGACGGAAGATGGCGTTGTAGGGATCCATGGGAAGAATTGCGGGCTCACTGGGATACGGCTGCCCGTTCCCCGCACCTCGACGATCCCGCAGCCTCACGCAAGCCATGATGCATTTGCACCGTGAGCAAAATATCACTTCCGGCACCTTTCCGTAGATGCTGCCCGCTTGCAGAAAAGGGCGCATTCCTTTTTGCTCAATGCATGTTCGATCTTCAGGTCAATGGCTACGCTGGCACGGACTTCAACCGCGAGGGACTCACCGCGGAATCCCTCCACCATGCCTGTGTGTGTTTGAAAGAGGACGGTGTGCAGGCCATCCTCGCCACGTTCATCACCGATGATCTGGACAAGATGTCCCGTCGCATGCGGACGCTTGCCGAATTGAGGGAGAAGGATCCTCTCGCCCAGGAAATGATCGCCGGCATCCATATCGAGGGACCGTTCATCAACAGCGAGAAAGGTTATGTGGGCGCGCACCCCCCTCACGCCGTGAAGCCCGGAACCGTGGAGCATGCGAAGCAACTCGTGGATGCAGCAGGTGGTCTGGCGAAGCTGGTCACGCTTGCGCCTGAATGTGATGCCGGATACGCCACCACGAAATGGTTGAGTGAACAAGGCATCTGCGTCTCCGCTGGACACTGCAATCCGTCCCGCGACGTCCTTGCGGCCGCCTGCGATCATGGCCTGCGCATGTTCACCCATGTGGGCAATGGCTGCCCCATGCTCATGCATCGCCATGACAACATCGTCCAGCGAGCCCTCTCGCTGAAGGATCGCCTCTGGCTCTGTTTTATTCCCGATGGAGTGCACATCGAATTCTTCGCGCTGCAGAACTACCTGCGCAGTGCGGGGGTGGAGCACAGCATTTTCGTGACGGATGCCATCAGCGCCTCGCGCCTGGGGCCGGGCAAGTTCAGTCTCGCGGGATGGGACATCGTGATTGGTGAAGACCTGGTCGCGCGCTCACCGGATGGCTCACACTTCGTGGGCTCCACCGTCACGTGGCCGCGCATTCAGGAGAACAACGAGAAGCACATCGGGCTCACGCAGGAAGAATTGAACAAGGTCTCGATTTCAAACCCCCGGAAGGCTCTGGGAATGTAGAAGGCTTCTGGAGAAGCCTTCTACCTTGAAGCAGCAACCTCCTTCTCGCACTCCTCCATCCATGGCCGGATCTTTTCTGCCAATCTCGCGGTGCCTTTGCGGTTGAGGTGATCCACATCGTAGAACTCATCCGGTGGGAAGTCATGCACCCCATCCTTGTGGAAATCCTGGAACCACAGCCCGGGTGTCTCCGCATCGAGCTTCTGCATGTGCTGCACCACTTCACGAAAGCCCTCGTGCGTGGTGCCATCCGGATCGCTGGCTGCCGCGTCCTTGGTGTAGGGATGCAGAGGCGTGGTGAAGAGCAGCACCTTCACCCCCTTCTTGGCGAGCTGTTGCGCGGTTGCCTTGAACTCGGCAAAGATATCCTCGCTCCATGCAAAACGTTCACTGTCGCAAAGCTGCAGGATCTGCTTGCGCTGCTCTTCCAGACTCTTGGGGAGGTTGGTCTGCTTGCGCCCCTCCCAGCCCCACTCGTCACAACCCGTGATGTTCAGTGCTTCCAGTTCGGTGGCCGACACGACTTTGTCCGACGCAGGCACCGGCCAGAGGGTCGCCTTGTGCTTTTGATCATACTGCCATCCAGGACTCGCAGTGAATTCCTCGTACTTGCGCTCATCCGTGCGTTCCTTGTTGAAGGTGCGCGCGCTCACCACCCACATGACCCACTTCAGTTTCGGCAGTGGCTCCACGTATTCGCGAATCATCAGGCACTGCAGCTTGTTGTTCCCACCGGCGGGCGCCAGGTTCAGCATCACGGGTGTGCTCCAGTTCTCCTGGCCGAAGAATTCGCGGGGACACACGCCTTTGGTGGCATGGGAGTTGCCCATCACCACCGCCTGGAGTTGCCCCCGCACTTTCCAGTAGATCTGCATCTGGTCAGAGACATTCCCCCGGTAGTCCAGACGCACCACACTGGGCGTGCTTTGCTGGGCGAGAGATTGGGAGAGGTCGAGAAACCGCGGCGGTTCCTCCGCAGTGATTTCCAGATCATCACTGGCGGCAATGTCTTTGATGTCCTCCACGGAGTCGAAAGGCACCACCTGGAGCGTGACCTCTTCCCCTTGCTTGTCACTCACTGGCACAGACTTGGCGGCGATCACACTCCAGTGCGCCACACGGATGACGGGGGCCTCCAGCTTACCGGAGAGCACTCGCTTCACCTTGTACTCATGCCAGGTCAGTGCCTCGTCGTAGGGTCTGACATCTTCGGGAGTCTTCGCCTTGGAAGCAGCCACACGCTCCACCTCCACCCGAATCTCGGGCTTTTGCGCCTGCTGCCGCTCATTGCAGGAGGGGATCAGCAGAAGGACAAGGGAGCAGAAAAGCAGTGATGCAGAAAGACGCATTCGGTGAGGTGAGGGTGCCGGAGCAGGCGCGGCCATGGAACCATGGTTGGCCCGGTTCGCCACAAAAACCGTACGGCTCTGGGGTACGTCCGGATTTTTCAGACATATCGGCTTTCTCATTTCCGTCCCGCCCATCCCGCCTAACGTGCATGGATGCCTCCCTCCCCCCCGCTGCCCGAACTCATCGCCGTCGTGGCCATGGCCTCCAACCGGGTCATCGGCAGGGATGGGAAGCTGCCCTGGCACCTGCCGGAGGATCTGAAGTTCTTCAAACGCACCACCTTGGGCCACCCCGTGCTGATGGGGCGCAGGACTTTCGAATCCATCCTGACGGCTCTGGGAAAGCCCCTGCCAGGCCGGCTGAATCTGGTGCTCAGCCATACCATGGAGCCGCGTGAAGATGTTACCGTCATTCGTGATGTGGCGGACATTGCCAGCATGCCGGGGGTGAAATCACCCGTTTACCTCATCGGTGGGGCGCAGCTCTACGGCTCCCTTCTCCCGCAGTGCAGCGAGCTCATTCTCACCTACATCGAGCAGCCCTACGAAGGCGATGCCTACTTCCCCGACTTCGAGCACCTGTTCAAGCTGAAGGAAGTGCTGGGCCAGGGCGAGGGATTTGAATTTCGACGATACGTGAGGAAGGCGGGATAGGTCGCGGGGGCTGGATGCGTTGCTATCGGCTCACACGCCACCCACCTCATCCATGAAGCTCGTCGTCCTGCTATGTACCGCCCTGTTCATCACCTCAGTCTCCGCCGCTGAACCGGGAGATGGATTTGTTTCGCTCTTCAATGGAAAAGATCTCACCGGCTGGGTAGCTCCTGAGGGGGACAATGGTCACTGGAAGGCACTCGATGGCGTGCTGGACTATGACGCCCTGAGTGAGGCGGCTGGCAAGGACAAGAACCTCTGGACTGCGAAGGAATACAAGGACTTCACCCTCCGCCTCGACTGGCGGCTGAAGCAGACCACCGGCCTGTATCCCATGCCCGTGGTACTGCCGGATGGCACTCACAAGCTGGATGCGAATGGCAAGGAGATCCTCAATCCCACGCCCAATGCAGATTCCGGCATCTACCTTCGCGGTGTGGGCAAGGCCCAGGTGAATATCTGGTGCTGGCCCATCGGCTCCGGGGAGGTCTATGGCTATCGCATGGACAAGTCGATGCCATCGGAAGTGCGGGCGGGCGTCACTCCAAAAATGAATGCCGACAAGCCTGTAGGCGAATGGAACACCTTTGAAATCACCATGAAGGGCGATCGCCTGACGGTGGTGCTCAATGGCAAGAAGGTCATCGACAATGCCCAGCTCCCCGGTATTCCCGCCTCAGGGAAGATTGCCCTCCAGCATCATGGCGGCCGTGGCAAGGATGGCCAGATGAGCGCGGCATCCAGCCTCATTCAGTTCCGCAACATCTCAATCAAGGAGCTCTAATCCCATGACTCATCTCTCCCGTCTGCACCGCGTGCTCATGATTGCCCTGCTCAGTGCCGGGCATGCCGCCATGATGCCGGCCCAGGATGTCAAGGCAGCGCTGACGGCCCAAACTGCCGAGGCCGACACGCTGCTGCAGCAAAGGAAGTTTGCCGAGGCGGAGAAAGCCTACCGCGTCCTGCTGCCACAGGCGCAGAAGGATCTGCCTCCCGAGAGTCCGCTCAACATGCGCATCCGCAACAACCTGGCTGTGGCTCTCTCATCTCAGGGAAAGATCTCAGAGGCAGAGGCCGCTCATCGCGCAACCTTGGTCCTGCTGGAGAAGGCGGCAAAGCCGGACAAGACCGCGATCCAGGTTTGCAAAAACAACCTGGGTGAGTGCCTCTTTGCCCAGCGCAAATATGCGGAGGCGGAGAAGGTGCATCGCGAGGTCTACGTGGATCGGCAGACCACCCTCGGAAAGGAGAATCGCGAGACGCTGGTGTCTGGATACAACCTGGCCAACTGCCTGTATCAACTGCGCCGCCGGGATGATGCCCGCGCGATTACCCGGGTCATCACGCCCATCGCAAAGCGAACCTTGGGACCGACGCACAACTACACTGTCCTCTTTGAGAAACTCGACGCCAAGCTCTAGCTTTAGCCCCAGCTTCAGTCGTTCAGGCCATGCGCAACAGGACTGGCGCGGGCGACGTCACGTGCTACAGAATGGGCTCCCCATGGCCCGGCGTACGCATCCGCACTTGAACCTGCTCAGCAGCATCCTGCTGCTGCTGTCCATGGTGGGTCCGCTTTCCGCACAGCAAGCCAAACCAGGGGCTGAAAAGAAACCGGATGAGGCTCTGCTTCAGCGTCGCGAGCAGGCGGTGGCTCTGGCACAGTCGGGCAAGCTGAAAGAAGCCGAGCAGGAGTTCTGCGCTATCATTCTCGACTCGGAGAAGACCTTGGGTGCGGAGCACAGCTTCACACTGAGGAATTGGACCGGCGTGGCCAATGTGCTGAGCATGACCGGCCGGCCCAAGGAAGCAGAAGAGGTGCTGCGCACCGTGCTGAAGGTGCAGACCAAGAACCTCCCCGCGGAGCACGAGGACATCCTCCGCACACGCCACAACATTGCCAACACGCTGATGGCCCTCGGTCGCACGACGGAGGCTGAACAGGAACTGCGTCTGGTGTTGCGCATTCGCGAGAAAAATCTGGGTGCGGCCAATCCAGACACCCTGGGCACCCGCAGCAACCTCGCCACTTGTCTCTTCCGCCAAGAGCGTTTCGAAGACGCCGAGAAAGAACTGCGCGCCGCCCTCGCCGAGTCCGATCGCTCTCTCGGCAGCGATCATCCCCAGACCCTGGATATCTGCTACAACCTCGCCCTCTGCCTGCAGAGCAGCAAAAAATACTCTGACGCCCGGATCTATGCCCGACGTGCGGCAGAATCCGCAGAAGCCGGACTCGGACCACAGCACCCACTCACCCAGCGGTACAACTCCCTGTGGAAGGAGCTGCAGGGTATCTAGCACTCTATACCGTCACGAATTGGCTTGCCGGAGGGACGCGTGTCACCTGATGATGGCTCGTCATGGCTTGGAACAAATCCCTTTCCATTCTTGTGCTGTTAGGTGTCCTGTCGATGGGACATTTTCATCTCTTCGCCCAGGGAAACGCACCCAAACCCACAGATGCTGAGATTGAGGCCCGGGTGAAGGCCATCACGCAGTCCCTGGTAGATCGACGTGCCCGTGCTGAGCAACTGATGAACGAGGGCAAGGCCGAAGAGGCGGAGACAGAATTGAAGCGTCTCGTCACGGAGAGCACGCGCCACTTGGGCATCGAGCACCAGTACACCCTGCAGGCGCAGCGGGAACTCGGATACTTGCTGAATGCCACCGGTCGCCACTCCCAGGCGCGCGCGCTCCTGGTCACGGTGCTGGAGGCGCAGAAGCGCACCCTGCCCGCAGGCAGCCTGGATCCCCTGGCAACACGCGGCACCTTGGTGCTGGTGATGATTGCCGAAGGAAGATTTGCTGATGCAGAACAGGCCTTGCGGACTCTGGTGCCTGCTTGGGAAAAGACCGCCGGCCCGGAGCATGCAGACACCCTGAACAGCCGCAACAACCTCGCAGGAGTCCTCCTCTTTCTGAAAAGACCTGCGGAAGCGGAGGTGGAATTCAAAGCCATCCTGAAGGTGCAGGAAAAACAACTGGGGGCCGAGCATCCAGACACCCTCTCCACACGAGCGAACCTCCTGTCCGCCGTCTTCCAGGCAAAGCGCTATGAGGAAGCGGAGAAGGAGGCCCGAGTCCTGCTGGCCCTTTCCACCAAGGTGAAGGGCGAATCCGACTCAGACACCCTTCAAATACGGTCCCTGCTCGCGAAGTCGCTGATGCAGCTCAAGCGTTATCCGGAGGCCGAGACAGAGGCTCGCGCCACCTTCCAGATGCAGTCGCGCAATCGCAGCAGTGCTGCTCCTGATGCCCGCGAAACCCGCCACCTCCTCGCAGGCATCCTCCAAGAGGAGGCAAAATATCCCGAGGCGGAGACCGAGATGCGCGCGCTGCTGAGGGATGCAACATCCGTGCTGAAGCCGGATGATACCGATTTCCTGATCTACCGTTACCAGCTCGTCATCAGCCTCCGCGAACAGGGGAAGAAGGAGGAAGCCTCGAAACTGGCGCGTAATGTGGTGGTGGATGCCCGTCGGATCCTCGGGCCCAAGCACCAACAAACCACCCTCTACGAAAAGCTGCTGAAGGACGTGTTGGACACGGCGGCCCCGTGAGCGCAAAGATGCGTCCCCGTACTCCTGTGCCCGGCAGGTTCGGGCAAGAGTGGATGCTTTCCGGGCGTTCCACGTTGCTCTCATGATCAAATTCAAGTCCGCCTCCCTGCTCCCGGCTGCGGCCGCGCTGCTGGCACCCTTTGCCATTGCGCTCGCCGACGGCCCCAAAGACAACCTCCCGCAAAACGTCCGCCCCATTCCGCCGCCCGGCGCGGAGATCCCCGCCACGGACCGCGATGCCCTCACGAAGGGTGCGGCAGAGCTGAAGCAACTCATCGAGGAGGCAAAGAAGGCCCAGGCGAAGAATCCCCGCCTCGCGGATCTGCTTCCTGACGTGGAGATCTTCCACAAGTCCGTGGACTGGGCACTGCGCTACAATTACTTCAACAAGCCCGCCGACAAAAAGCCTGTCGATACGAAAGCCGCCTACGAACAGATCGCGGAGGGCAAGAAGCGCGCTGAAGCGCTCAAGAAAGGCGAGACACCCTGGCTCACGCAGAAGGGACTCGTGGTGCGCGCCTATCGCTCCAAGATCGACGGCTCCGTACAGCCCTATGGCATGGTGATTCCGGAGAGTTACAGCGGTGCACCGTCACGCCTGGACTTCTGGTGCCATGGACGCGGCGAGACGCTGAGCGAAATGTCCTTCCTGGATCAGCGCATGCATCAGACCGGCCAGATCAATCCGCCCAACACGCTCGTGCTGCATCTCTACGGCCGCTACTGCTGCGCGAACAAGCTCGCCGGCGAAGTGGATCTCTTCGAAGCGCTGGCTCATGCAAAGAAATTCTACTCCATCGATGACGATCGTCTCGTGGTGCGCGGCTTCAGCATGGGTGGCGCCGCTGTGTGGCAGTTCGCCACGCACTATGCAGGCCTCTTCTGTGCCGCCTCACCGGGCGCAGGTTTCGCCGAGACGCCTGAGTTCCTCGGCTCCTTCCAGAACGAAGACGTGCGCAATGCCCCGGAGTGGCAGAAGACACTGTGGCACATGTACAACGCGACGGACTTCGCCCTGAATCTGGCCAACCTGCCGACCATTGCGTACAGCGGTGAAATCGACAAACAAAAGCAGGCTGCCGACGTGATGGATCGCGAGCTGAAGAAGGAAGGCCTGGAGCTGGAGCACATCATCGGGCCGCAGACCGCACACAAGCTGCATCCGGACAGCCTTGTTGAAATCGAGAAACGTCTCGCCGCCATCACTGCCAGGGGCCGCGACCGTGCTCCGCGTGAGGTGCATTTCACCACGTGGACCCTCGCGTACAATGAACTGAAGTGGGTCACCATCGACGGCATGGGAGAACACTGGAAGCGTGCACGCGTGGATGCCTCCGTGAATGGCCCGTCCTCGCTTGAAGTGAAGACTCAAAATGTGACCGCTCTCTCGCTGAACTTCGATGCAGGTCATGCACCGCTGAATCTCTTCCAGCCAGTCTCCGTCACCATCGATGGCGCCAAGATCACCGCAGGCAAACCCAAGACGGATCTCTCCTGGTCTTCCAGCTTCGCCAAGCGCGATGGCCAGTGGACACTCGTGGATGACAAGGCTCCTGCCGCTGCAGGACTCGTCAAGCGTCACGGCCTGCAAGGGCCCATCGACGATGCCTTCCTGGATGCGTTTGTGTTTGTCACCCCTACCGGTGCCCCCCTGAACGAAGCCACTGGCAAGTGGGTGACCAGCGAACTGGAACACGCCACGCGTGAATGGCAGAAGCAGTTCCGAGGCGACGCTCCTCAGAAAAAGGACACAGAGATCAAGGACGAGGACATCGCGAACAAGAATCTCGCTCTCTGGGGTGACCCGAGCAGCAATGCCATCCTCAAGAAGATCGCAGACAAGCTGCCGGTGAAGTGGACCGCGGAGGGCATCGAAGTCGGCGGCAAGAAATTCGCCTCCGGCGAGCATGTGCCCATCCTCATCTACCCCAATCCTCTCAATCCGAAACGCTACGTGGTGATCAACAGCAGCTTCACCTACCGCGAGTACGACTACCTCAACAACGCCCGTCAGGTACCCAAGCTCCCCGACTGGGCCATCGTGGATCTGCGCACGCCCCCTGACGCCATGAACCCTGGCAACGTGGTGGCCGCGGACTTCTTCGACGAGCAGTGGCAGGTGAAGAAGTAGCTCGACGGATCGCTACACGATTGCAGCCCTGGGAGCGCTGGCCTCTGGCCGGCTGCTGCGTTGTGGATGAAATACGCCGGCCAGAGGCCAGCGCTCCCAAGGCTCACGTGTGATTGAATGCACACGTGAGCCGGATGGCCGGAACAACTACTTCTTTTTCGTATCCGGCTTCTTGTTCATCTCCGCCGCCGTCCAAGCCTTGGTGCGGCCGGGATACTGCTGGCGGATCTTGGCCACATCATTCGGTGAGACAGGTCCAGCGGTATGCTCCCACTCACGGCGGATGTAGGTGAGCACACTGGCGATGTCTTCGTCCGTGAACTGTGGCAGAGGCGGCATCTCGAGGGTCCACGTGCGACCACTCACCTGGATGGGACCGCTCATGCCGTGAAGGATGATGCGGATGGGACGATCCGAAGGACCTGTGACCCACTCTGAATCCACGAGCGGTGGAGCCAGACCTTCCAGCCCAAGGCCGGTCGGTTGATGGCACGCAGCGCAGAGCCCGGCGTAGATCATCTTTCCCTTCTCATAGCGTGCTTGCTGTTCCGCATTCAGCGGCGTGACGACAGGCGGTGGCGGCACGCCGGGTTTGCCGGGCCACGCGAGCGAAGTATCCACTGTGGTGAGCAGCTTCTTCACAGAGCCCAGCTTCGCCTTGTCCTTCAAGCTCGTGAGCGCGGCGGGCTGCGCATC
The DNA here is from genome assembly GCF_003315205.1 of Roseimicrobium gellanilyticum. Classification (NCBI taxonomy): domain Bacteria; kingdom Pseudomonadati; phylum Verrucomicrobiota; class Verrucomicrobiia; order Verrucomicrobiales; family Verrucomicrobiaceae; genus Roseimicrobium; species Roseimicrobium gellanilyticum. The sequence goes on from NZ_QNRR01000006.1 coordinate 342,666, forward strand.
GAGGTAGAGAAGCTTCCGCGGCACAGGCTTGGCCTTCTTGTCCAGCGGGATGGCGGCCATCCCGCTGAGCATGGCCACCTGACGGGGACCATCCGCCTTCTGCGCGCCAGTGACTTCGAGAAGCTTCGTCACACGGGCATCGCGACGCTCGCTCATGACGCAGGCGGAAAGCATCTGCAGCAGGCCACTGGTGACCAGCTTGTCCTCTCCTTCACCCACCGGTTCGGCGAGCAGGGCTTCCAGATACTCCAGTTCACGGCCACGTACACCACTGGCAATGGCATCCACCAGCAGTGGACTTCCGCCCGCTTTCAGCAGACCCAGCACCGCCTTTTGGGCATCTGGCCCCGGCAGCGCGCTGAGCTGGATGGCGAGTTGCACCCGCACTTCCGCGCTGGCGTCGCCAGTCATCTTCAGCAGTTCCCCCATGACTGCTAGATTGGACATGCTCACCGCTGTAGCACGCACCTTCGGATGCGCATCCTTGAGCATGGTGGTGAGGAACTCCGGCGTGAGGGCCTTGAGACCTTCCAACGTCCACAGCGCCTGCACACGTACCTGTGGCGTGGGACCGGTGCTGGCAATCTTCTCCACGTCACGCGCCACGGCGGCATCACCGCGCTCCACGAGCACACGCTGCGCGGTATCACGCACATGACCATTGGGGTGGGCCAGCAGCGCCACAATGCCAGCAGTGTCATCCGGAATCAGCGTCCGCTTCGTCTCCGCCTTCTCCGGAACGATTCGCCAGATGCGCCCCATGTTCACTGGCTGCTCCAGGTTCCGTGCCTTGATATTCGCAATCAGGTAGTGCGTGAGGAAGTACTTGTGCTGCACAATCCCGCGATACATGTCGACCACATACAGCGCGCCGTCAGGGCCATTGTAGGCATTCACAGGACGGAAGCGCTCATCCGTGGAGGTGAGAAACTCCACACCTGTGTACGCGTTCTTTGCACTGACGATGCCTTCTTTGTCGGCGAGCACGAGACGCTTCACCAGATTGCCGCAAGGCTCTGGAATGAACGCATTGCCGTCGTAGGCTTTGCCAAACAAGTCACCGCGATAGATGCACGGTCCGCAGGTGCCGGTGACCGTGGCGAGCTTTCCATCCGGAGTAAGTTGACCTGTATTGTATCCACGATTCACACCGGGCGTGGGAACACTGGGCCAGCACTTCTGATCCGTCATCACCCGGAAGTTCAGCGCCGTGCGATCCGCGAGATTCGGATTGCGCGCGTACACGGCAGGCGGCAGCAAATCGGTGCGCAGCAGGTCGCTGTTGTAGTTGAAGTAGCGCCGACCCCAATCGTCCTGGGTCAGACCCCACTGACCGCCACTGCGGGTCGGCTCCGAGATGAACTGACCCTTCGAGTATTTGTAGCGTGTGCCGTAACCTGCGCTCCAGATCCAGTTGTCCACACACCAGGTGGGCGAGTTCGCCATGTGCTCGGGCTGTCCTCCCGCGCTGCCATAGGCGCCACCGATTTCCTCATTCTTGTCCGCCACACCGTCATCATTGGTATCGTGGTACCACTTGAGTGTGGGAGGCTCCGCCACAATGGCGCCATCACCTAGCGCCATCACGCCACGCGGCATGAGAAGGTTGTCCACGAAGATCGTGGCGCGGTCCATCACGCCGTCACCATCCACGTCTTCCAGACGCTTGATGCGGCCAATCTTCTGATCCTCGCCCTTGCCGTCCACATCATTCATGTAGCCACGCATCTCCACCACATAGAGGCGGCCCTTGTGATCCCAGCTCATCGCTACCGGCGTCTCGATCATTGGCTCGGAGGCCACAAGCTGGATCTTGAATCCCTTCTCCACCTTGAAAGTCTTGAGCGCCTCCTCAGGCGTGCGCACCGGCGGCGGGGGCAGCTTGAACTTCAGTTCCACCTGCTCAGGACCGCGGTTCTTCGTGCGGTCGGACTTCTTCGCCGGCGCGGGGGCCGGGGCAGGAGCCGGTGTTTGTGAGAACAGGGAAGACTGCGTCGTGAGGCAAAGCGTGGTGGCAATGGCAGCGGCAGCGACGCGCGTGAATCGAACGGACTGATTTGGCATGGATGGAGCAGGGCGGCCTGTGGGGTGAGCGACCGAAGGCGACGGCCCAAGCGCCAACGGCTTCATTCAAACGCGGAGGAAACCGCCGCCTTGCCAGAACCCCTGCTCTTTCGCTTTACTTTCTTCCGCGAAAAACCGTTTCCACTACGTTGCGAATGTACTGTTCGTCGCTCAGGCCGAAGACCACATCGTCCGGAAACTTCACCTTTTCCCGGAAATGCGTCGCGAGCTCTTCGTAGAGCTTGTGCCGGGCGGCCTCATCCAGATCGTCGCGCCGCACCAGGGCATTGAGGGCGAGTTGGGCCTCTTCCGGGGTCACCTTCTGCCTCAATCTGGCCTCAATGTGGGGGCACTCACGGAAGGAATTGAACTTCCCCGCCAGCACCGCCGCCACGTCGGGGGGCTGGGTTTTCACCGTGCGCACCACCACCGTGCCGGCGGCCAGATCTCCCAGACGCTGGGCTCGGGCATTGAAAAGGGAAACCAAACCGCCAAGTGCATAAAAGAGTGGTAGCATGTCCACAAAGCGCAGCAGATTGCGGATCACCACCTGCGAGGCGCGAAGTTTCAACCCCTGCTCATCCACGACGCGCAGGCCCATCAGTTTCTTCCCGACGGTCTGCCCGCGCCAAAGAAGCTCCATCATCATGCGCATGCCTTCCACGAAGGCGAACTGCATCAACACAGCGACGCCCAGGGCCAGATCCTGCATCAAGAAAAAGAGCGGCTTGATGAGGATGGCCACCAGGTTCCAGGCAGCCGACATCACCGCAAAATCGATGAAAAATGCGAGGCTGCGGGTGATCGGCCCCGCCAGGGGGAGAGAGAAGGTCACCCCCTCCGGTGTGGAGATGTTCAAGGTGGCAGAACGCGAAGACATGTCGTTGAGAGGAGAGAGTGGCTCAGCGCTGCAATTCATCCGCGCCCGCCTTGGGCTTCCCGCAGAAGAACAGGAACCATGCAAGGGCCACGAGTTGCACTGCGCCAAAGAGAATCTTTACCCAGTAAGGCAGCACGGGCTCATGATATTGGGAAAAGAAGGCCTCGATAATCCCGGCCCACACCAGGAGCAACGCAGCCCCACCTGCGATGGTAGCGAGATCGGGTGTGATCTTTCGGAAGCGGGTCCGCAGACTGTCAGGTGTCCCCCACCCGATGAGCGCACGTCCCAAGATGAGGCCTGCCTGCCCCCCCAACAGAATCGCCGGGATCTCCACGGAGCCGTGCGGCAGCAGCCAGCCTAGCATGAAGACCGTCTGCCCATCACTCACATAATCGAACACCACCGCCCCCAGTACCACCCCATTGTAGAAGAGAATGAGCAAGGTACCGATGCCCCACGTCATGCCGAAGGCCATGGCGCGGAACGTGACACTGATATTGTTCCGCATGAGCTCGGCAGAAAAGGTCGCCTTCCTTCCCTCAAGATCATCCCGGCCCTTGGAAACGGCTTCCGTGCCACGCTGTTCTTCACGCGCCACGCGCTCACTCGGCGTTTGATGAACCAGATGCGGGAAGGGATAGATGGCTTCCCGCCCCTCCACACCTTTGCTGATGAGGAATGCCCCCAGCAGGGCGCCGACCAGCGTGAGTGCCACAGACATCCAGAAACCCCAGATCTGACGGCGAAATGCCTGGGGGAAAGTCTGCACCAGCCATTGCCACGGGCGAAAGTGCCTGCGATCCCGTGTGGCACTGTGAATCTCCGCATAGCCAGAGCCCACGAGATTCTCCAGATACGCTCTCAACTCGGGCTCCGATGAGCTGCCTTGCAAACGCGCGAGATCCGAGGACGTGCGCTGGTAGAGCCCCAGCACATGGCGTGCGTACTTGAGGTCGGAGAGGTCCGCGAGATGCTCGCGAATCTTTTCCAGCTCACGCTCCAGTTCCTTCCAGTGAGGGCGTTCGCGTTCGATGAAAGTCTTGAGATCGGCAATCATGGTGGTGGTGCTGGGGTCATCAGAGCAACTGCCGCTTCTTCACTTTCAGATACTCGCTCACCACATCGGCCACCAGGTTCTCCTGAAGTGATGAAGTGAGATGCACACCCCGCTGCTTCAGCACGCGCGTGGTATCCTGCAGGTCGTTCCAGAGCATCTGCCCCGCGAGCTTTCCATAGAGCGCATCATCATCCTTCACATCATCACCCCGCTGGAACATGGGCTGAATCTCACGCTGCCCCAGCATGTGCGTGAGCACGACGTGCTTCCGGGCGATGAATTCCACGCCGTCCACAAACTGCTCCGCCAGCCAGGGTTCTCCAAGGTCGGTGAGGAAGAGAAGCAGCGAACGATGGCGCAGACGGTTGCCAATGTGGATGAAGGCGTCCTCGTAGTCCGGGCTCACCACACGTGGCTCCAGTGTGTAGAGCACATCCCGGATCACATCATAGTGCCCGCGGCCACCACCGGCTGGAATGATGCGGTGCACCGTATCGGAGAAGATGATGAGGCCAAACTTGTCCGTCTGCTGCTCGGCCGCGAGAGCCAGCACCAGCGCCGCCTGGATGAAGCGCTCCAGTTGCGTCTTTGCCACGATGCCGGCCTCCGCATCCTGCCCCGGTACATCCAGCGCACGGGCGCTGCGCCGCGAAGCATCGATGGCCACATAGAGCTGCTGGGTACGCTCAAGTTGGAACATCTTCGTGATGGGTGAGCGATGCTTCGCCGTGCCACGCCAGAAGATGTCATCATAACTGTCACCCGGCACATAGCTGCGCAGCTGCTCGAACTCGCGTCCCTTTCCGATCTGCCGGACGTTGTGCACCCCGATGGCGCCTTTGCGGAAGAACAGCGGAGCCAGCACGTTGCGCTCGCGGCTCAGATCCGGATACACGCGGATCTCCGCGTTCACCTTCACCGTACGCCGCCCATGCCAGAAGCCGAATCGTGAAGTGCCTTCCAGATAGCACTGGGAGATGATCAGCCTCCCCCGCTCAATGGCGCGCACCTTCCACTTGGCGAGATTACGCTCTGTGTTCGATTTCAACGTGAACTCCAGGATCGGCTTCTCGCAATCCAGCTCCCTCGGGAAAGGAAGGCCGATGCGCAGGAGCTTGCAGCGCAGCCCAGGATTCTCGACCACCGCCTCAATCTCCAGTTCACGCCCCTTCGACGTGCGGGTCATGTCCGGCAATGTCACCCGGAGCGCACGGATGGACTCCAGAGCGCTGGGTGCATCCAGTGCCAGCGTGAGCAGCACCAACACCGCCGCAATCGCAATGGCCGCACCTGGAATGTCCTGCATGCCCAGCAGCGTGAAGAGCGGAATGCCCAGCAGCGCGATGAATAGCAGGAGACGATTGGAAGGGAGGATCAAGGTGGTGAATCCTGTGAGGTGGAATGAAAAGTAATCAGTGAGTCAGTGTTCAGTAATCAGATTTCAACCATCCAGCTTCATTCCGCATTCCGTACTCACTGTTCACTGACCTACTGAATACTGTTTACTGGATCACCTCGGAACAGGCACCGCCTCCAGCACGCGGTGGATGAGTTCCGTCACGGTGAGACCTTCGATTTCGAACTCGGGGCGCAACAGGAGGCGATGTCCCAGCACCGGCTCCGCGAGGGCGCGTACGTCGTCAGGCGTGATGAAGTCGCGCATGTCGAGAGCCGCGCGGGCACGGCTGGCAAGGATGAGAGCCTGCGTCGCACGTGGCCCGGCACCGACCAGCATGGCCTCGTGCTCACGCGTGGCGCGCACGAGATCCACGATGTATGCCACCAGTTCCTCACGTACCGTCACGAGTTGCAGGGCAGCACGAAGCTGAATCACACGATCCGCGGTGAGCACCTGACGCACAGCGCCACTCTCCAGCACCGATTCGGGGGACTCCTGTCCCAGCATGCGTCCTGCCAGATTGAGTTCCTCATCACGATTGGGGTAACCCACGTTCACCTTGAACATGAAGCGGTCCTTCTGCGCCTCGGGCAGCGGATAGGTGCCTTCGTACTCCACCGGGTTCTGTGTGGCGAAGACCGTGAAACTCGGCGGCAGTGCGTACGTCTCGTTGTCGATGGTCACCAGGCGTTCCTGCATGGCTTGCAAGAGTGCGGACTGCGTCTTCGCCGGCGCACGGTTGATTTCATCTGCGAGCAGGAAACTCGTAAATACCGGTCCCTTCACCAGCACGAAGTTGCTCTCCTTGAGGTTGAAGACGCTGGTGCCAGTGATGTCCGCCGGCATCAGGTCCGGCGTGAATTGAATGCGAGCGAAGTCACCTCCCAATACCTTCGCCAGTGTGCGGACCAGGAGCGTCTTGCCCACCCCCGGCACACCTTCAATGAGCACATGCTGTCCCGTGAAGATGGCGATGAGCGCGTGCTCAATCACGTTCTGCTGGCCGATGATGACCTTGGCGATTTCCGCCCGGGCTTCCGCGAGCGCGATTTTCAGTTGTTCCAGGGATTCAGTCATGAGTTGGAGCGGGAGCTGTTGTCAGATTTGGAAAGGGACGACGGCAGCGAAGGAGCTGCTGAAGAGGTGGTCGCTCGAGGATTCAGCATGTCACACATCAGCCGGTAGATGGAGCGCAAGGCCCCACCAGGCACACGCGTGGCTTCCGTCGATGGCAAATGCTGGCGCGCCTGATCAATGCGAGCCTGCATGGCGGGAGAGCGCTGACGCGAGCCGTGCTCCCACACCTCCAATCCCCGGCGCAAGACCTGGGCAGACGGAATGCCACGCCGCAGCAGGCTCACCAGGCCAGCCGTGGCGCCACGTCCAGCCACGGTGCGGCTGGGCGCATCATCATCTCTCGTGGGCACGAGACTCATGCTGCTCCTCCACACAAAGAGTGCAAACAACAGCATGCCCCCGAAGAACAACCCGTGCAGCCGGTGACGCCGCGCCAGGGTCATGACGCCCGGCTTCTCCAGAGTGCCCAGGTGAGTCTCCTCAAAGATCACCGTTTGCGCGGGTCCCAGCAACCATGACAGAAACCTCGTCGAAGGTTCACGGTACAGCGCTTCGTTTGTGAGGAAGTAGGAGTCCGTTGCCAGAATGATGCTGCCACCTGCCTCCGTCGCGCGCGAAGCCAGCACCACATCCTGCCCCAGGAGTCCAAGCGCCTTCCATTTCTCGCGGGCTACATCGTCAATCTTGATGGAAGTCCGGGTGTGCCACTCAGGCAGGGTATCCTGCTCCACTCCCACGCCCATCGGAGTCTTCAGTTCCAGCGCTCCACCCGGGGTCATAACGAAGTTTTCCTGCTCCACAGCCACACCAAGCATCGTCCTCAAAGATTTCCGAGGGCGGATGTAGTCATCCTTGTCCTCAGAATCCTTGTCTGTGGCGGGGGACTCCTCCTTCTCTTTTGGGCTCTCTTTCTTTTCCTTTTCGTCCTGCTTCTTTTGTTCGGAGGCTGGCTTCTTTTTTGACCTCTTCTTTCTCTCCTCGCGCCGGCGCTCGGCATTCTCTTCCCGTCGCTCCTCCGCGGAGTCCATCACCGTGTCCCAATCCGACTTCTGCCCCTGCATGGCGATCACCACACGTCCGCCTTCGTTGGCAAATCGCAGGATGGCTTCGCCATCCACATCTTCTCCATCCGCAAACGCGTCCGGAGTCACCATCAGGCAGAGAAGGGTCTTGTCATGCGCACCCTTGAGTTTGTCGAGGTCCCGGAAGTTCCGCTCAGCGCGTACGCCGGACACACGGTTCAGCGAGTCATGCAGGGCTTTGGCACCGAGGGGATCGGCACGCAGGGACGAGCCCGGCGCGTAAATGTCTCCACCGGCAAAGCGTTTGCCCAACAGCATGTTGAAGGCCCAGGCTGCGAGCAGCACCAGACCAATCAGAATCGCAAGTGAAGCTGCCGGACTACGTCGCATGGGTGGTGATGCGTTCGTGTTGCTCCTGGAAGCGCGTCATCAGATCCGGTGACACCTCGTGCCAGCCATACCACACCCGGTCAAAGGTGCGCACCTGCTGGTGAAAGCTCTCATTGAGATCGGAACGCCCCTTGGCCCGCCAGCCAAGCTCCTGCACATAGTCCCCGTTCGACTTGGTGCGGGAGATGTGCAGCAGCCTCTTATCCCCCAGATGCGCCAAGGTGGCGAGGAAGAGCGCGCGCAGGGCCAGGCGATAGTCCCCAGCTTCGATCTTCTCCCGGGCCAGACGCAGCCATTCATTCTCGGGAAGCTGTGTGGCCACAATGTTCTCGTTCTCAAGGTTGATCTCCGGCACGGCAATGCTGTCCACCACCTCCGTTTTGCGGGTCTGCCGCCAGTGGCGGAACAGCATCCAGCCCAGTGCCAGGAGAAGCACCACACCCAGCGCGAGCAGCAGGTAGGGCATGAATCCCACCCACATGCCGCCAGCGGCACTGGCTGCATCTCCACCACTGCCGATGCCATCATCCTGCTCCTTGCCACCGAAGAGCCAGTCCATGAAATCTCCCAGGGCCTTGCCGATGTCCTCCAGTGAGGCATTCAGCCAGTCGGTGAAACCGCGCATGATGTTTCCGAGGAAGGAATCTTCCCGGTCACCTTTCATGTTCTCGCGTGGCATGCGCCATTCAAACTCACTCTGCTGCAGGGTATCCTGGATAGAGCGGTCCAATCGCTCGCTGGACACCGTGGGCGCCCGCTCGGGGAGCGTCGGTTTGTGTTCTGCACCCGCTCCATGAAGCGTGCCGCTGCCCATCAACAACACCAGGGCGGCCAGCGCGCCACCGGCCGTGCGGACGGAGCGCAGCCGCACATCCAGATCCGCCCCCGAGCGCCGGGCCGCACCGTAGAAACAGCGCAGCACATAGATGGACTTGATCACCGGGTTCATGACCAGATAGGCCAGGCTGATGATGAGAGCCTGCACCGGCGTGCTCATGATGAGACCCCCCTGGGTAAGGCTGATGAGGTTGTCCGTACCTGAGAGAGACTTGGCAAGGACCATGACCATGACAATGCCGATCACGATGTTGAGATACACCAGCAAGGCAGACACCTGCAGCAGCGCGAGCAGCGAGATCTGCTGCATGAACTGCCACTGGGTCTGGCTCATGGCCTGTGCCAGCAGCGCCCTGTGCCGACCGCCACGGCGGAAATGGTCCACGGCCAGCACGGTGACATTGTGGTAGAACGCATAGGTCCACGGCAGCGGCAGCATGGAGAGCAGGGATGCCACCAGCACCCACGGAGCCGTGGCATGCACCCACATCTGCGAGGCGATCAATCGAAGCCACCCGCGCAACGGCATGCGGTCCCGTTGCTCGCGCCCCTGCACCATGCCCATCAGGCCATCGCAGAACCACGCCTGCATGATCTTCATGAAGGCGTACAGGAGCGCGAGGAGCAGGGAGGACTCCAGCAGCCGCCCTTCTGCAAATCCGGAGCGCGACATGTCACTCCAGAAATAGAAAAGGTAGATCACGAAGGGGATGCTCCCCAGGTAATAAACCAGCCACAGGGACGCAGGCGCGCGGCGCAGCAGATGGGTCCCCTCCTCCACGAGTGTGAAGAGGTCCCGGTGATCGCGCGTGCTGGCCTTGGGCATGCTGGTGGGATAGTGTTACAAAAGATTCAGGCGGCTGTCGCTTCTAGAATCCGAATCGCTGCCACATCGCACCTTCGTGAAACTCGGAAGGCGTGCTCAGCAACACCTTGCCCAGAAACCAGGATGTGACCCACAGCAGCGCCACTCCCAGCAGAAGCTGCAACGGTACACTGACGAGAAACCAGTCACGTTTGGGCTTCTCCTTCACCAGAAGTTTGGCGCGATGGCAGGAGCCGCACACCATGCGTCCATCAAACTCCGTGACGCACTCACGACAGAATGGCTGGCCGCAGGAGGTGCAGCGCGCCGCAGCCTCACGTCGTGGATGATTGAGGCAATGCGCTTGCTGGAAAGTGGGGGCGGCGGCGGACATCTCGGTGGGTTCCGGTCTGCGTTACGATTACGATTTGCTCAAACCATCGGTGGAGGTGTGGCAGGGGGCACGGCTGCTCCCGTGGCACCGGCGGCACCCTTCCTCCTCGGCGAGTAGACGAGCTGCACAATGCCGCAGCATGCAAGCACCATGGCAATCCCCAGCAACGCCCAGCCCAGCGCGCCGGCTTCACCAAAGCTGCACGCAGCGAGATTGTTGAAAAGATCCTCACTCGCGCGCTGATTCCGTTCCAGGATCTCCAGCGGTGTGGCCTGCTTGTTCAACTTTGCCGTGCTCATCACGCCAACGACCGCCAGCAACACCCCCGTGCCGAAGTGCGTCACCAGTCCTCCCAGAAGTGCCCCCGACAGACCGACGGGAACCTTCTGCAAATGGGCTCTGACCAGGGCGACGATCGCCATGATGAAGGAAGCCCCACCCACGAGCATGTTCAAGACGGTGAACAGGAGGTTGCTGACGAACAATTCTCCAGCGAGAACCATCGCCCATCCCACGGACAGGAGCCCCGCTGCGAGCACCCAGCCGCTGCCACTCCACGGCGGCTTCATCCCAGCCGCTGATGCGTACCCCATGGGCGTCGGCATGGAACTCGGAGCAGGAGCAGCCGCCAGACTTTCCGGCGTCATCACGGGCATGCCCTGTTGATGCTGCTGGCAGAGGGTCTCCAGCCTCTGGATGACCGGGAGGGCTGTTTGCAAACGATTGAGCGGCTTGAGACGCAGTACCTGCACGGCGGTCTGCAGTGTGCATGAGCATGTGCGGCCACGAGCAAGGTGCACCGCAAGCAGGATGGCGAGCAGCCCTGCTGGCAGCGCCAGGCTGATGGGGATGAAGGGCTCCTGGTTCCAGGTGGCCCAAGTGAGCAACGCAAACAGCAGCGCTCCGATACCAAGCAGGAAGCTCATCCACACATAGCGCCGCGTTTCCGTGAGGGTGAGCGCCTGGACATTTTTGTAGTCCAGACGCCGGTAGACTTCTGACAACGCCAGGAGGAATCCCTTGCCCTCAATCACCAGAAGATGATCCGGCCCCTGCCACAGGGAGCCTTTGCTCCCGTGGTTCCCCGCAAGCCAGGTGTAGTCGGCGAATTGCTTCTTCATGAGGTCGGTCTCACTGGACTAGCGCAAAAAGGTCTGGGACAAGGCTGCAAAAATAAAAGCACCCCAGGCGCCACACTGGAGCAGGCTGAGCACCAGAGCCCACACCGTGCGCGCGGCGCCGCGGGGCACCATGCTACGGGGTTTTTTCCACGCATAGATGGAGAATGCCAGTGCCAGCGGGGCGGTGATGACGCTTGCCATGACAGGGAAGGCGATGAAAATCACCGCGGCAGGACCAAGCAAGAGAAGCGGGACGCAAATCAAAAACGGCAGCAGCGCCGTGCCGAGCGCGATGTTGTCCCACAGCACCCGGCGCACTTCGAAGCGGGCATCCTTCCGGTGCCCTCGCAGGTCGTCCAGACACTTCAGGCACACATAGTCAGTCCCCCATTGGGCGGACCACGCATCGGAAACATAGACTCCGCAGTGGGAACAGGTGTGGGTGGCGCGACGGTTCGGACTGTAGAAGCAGGTCGCCTCTCCCGGCGCCGGCGGCTCCTCCGGCAGCATCGGCGGACTGGCCGCCTTCGGTGCCTGGCTCATTGCCGGCAGCAGCACGGCCTGTACCGGCCTGCGACAGAGCGGGCATGCACCCTCACGAGACGACGCAAAGACCGCCGCGGGAATCTGGTAACCGCAAGCCGTGCACCGGATCATGTTCGTCATCACATTCATGCGTCCCTCTTCTATTTCCAAACCACCCGGGTGGCACAGATGCGGTCATGCAAGGCACGCTTTTCTTTGTCCAGGCCAGCCATCCACCATGGGAAACCGCCGCCGATGAGCCCGACAAAAAACGCCACCACCATGCCAATCACCCAGAACACAAAGGCAGGGCTCTGTTCCATATTATTCAGCCCCTGGAAACCACCTAGGCCTATAAACAGAATGAGCAGCATGGGCACTACCATGATGATCAGCCAGATGATGTGATTCAACACACCGCTGACTGCCCAGCGGGCCAGCGAACGGGGCCAGGAAAGGGAACGCCCGTCCATGGTCACCACCTTGAAGCCAAGCGCCATTTTCCCCAGTGTGCCGCCAAAGCGGCTCACCATCCAGGTGTGGTACCAGGCATTCAACGCCAGGGCGAAGGCCATCACCCCCAGCATGGCCACGGCGGTGAAAATCTCACTGCCATTCCCCCCACCCATGGCCGCTCCCATCGCGGCTATCAACACGAACGCCACCATCTGAATCACCTGCTGGGCCACGAGCATGATGATGTAGTCGATAATCCACGACAGCAGACGCCACCAGAAACCTACATAGCGGAGGGAACCGGGAGCGGTGAGTTCACCGATCACCCCCTCACGCATCTGCTGCACGAGCAGGTCCTTGTTTTGCTCCGGCACGGCCACCCCACCGAGGAGCGGTGTGCCTGCGGCGGCAATAAGATCGGGACGCACACGGTTCACGGGCTGCCAGTCCGGCAGGCCCTCCCGCCAAAGCAGGGTGTCCCCCTTCAGGGAACCGTTTTCAGCCAGCGCTGCCAAGTCTGAGTCCGATACGGGACCCCTTTGCTGACCGTTCTCCGCGTAAAACCAGTTCATGATCGTCGCAATTCCCTATTCCAGAGCGCCGCATGGTTGCGGAGAGTCGCGCCGAGGTCAATCACCAACCGCTTCTTCCCAATAGCTCCGCCTTCACGGAGCACCATTTTTCACTTCCCGAGGCGCTCCACCACACAATTGCGGATTCTCCCCTCCGTACCGTAGGTGGCGAATCCAAAAGGCACACAGCGGTCGATCTCCCCCGAGCGCAGGCTGAGCTGCGCGCGGGAAATATCCGCCTTCGCCAGGGAGCGGTCATCCAGCCAGACGGAGAGCGTCTCCGGAGTCACCTCGATACGAATGCGGTACCATTTGCCATCCTCAAACCGTTGCACACTGCCGGTGGCATTCATGGTCGCGTCCATGCCATCAATGGAAGAGATGCCCACCTGCGAGCCACCCCACCCTCCCAGCACGAAGGTCACACAATTCTCCACAGCTCCGACAGGAAAGGTCACGCTGCCGAAGAAATCCTTCCCGGAGACGCGCATGGCTTCATAAGTGAGGCGGTAACTCGTGAGCGGCAGCCCATCCTTCTCCCAGGTGGGAAAGACGATACCGGTCATTGGTGAGCCGGCTTTCAGCGTGTGACCGTCCGTTTCCTGCTGCACTCCACCGGAATGAAGCATCTCCGCTTCTTTCCAATGTCCGCCCAGCTCCTTGCCAAAAAGCTCCCACTGCAGGGGCGCCTCAGGGGTGGTACCAGGTTCCTTGGGACCGCACGAAGACAGGCCCGCCAGCAAAAGCACCGCACAGGTGAAAGCCCGGACGATGCGTCTTTTCATGGCAGGATGCGATGGGACAAGGTTACTTCAGCTTGGCGCCGCCCATCTTGCAGATGATGTCGAAGTGTTTCTTCTCGACGGGCGTGACGGAAAGCCGGTTGCCACGACGCAGGGTGATGAGGTCTGCGAGCCGGGGCTCATCGCGCAGGGCGGTAAGCGTTACGAAATCCTTGAAGTCAGCCTCCCAAGTCACGTCGATGAGCAGCCAGCGCGGGTCTTCCTTCTTGCTGCCCTTGTCATAGTACTCGCTCTCGGGATCGAACTGGGTCGGGTCGGGGCGCGCCTCGCTGGAGATACGCACCACACCGGCGACGCCCGGCACTTCACAACTGGAATGATAGATGAACCCCAAGTCGCCCACCTTCATGTCATCCCGCATCATGTTGCGCACCTGATAGTTCCGCACCCCATTCCAAGGCTCAGTTTTTTTGGCGCGCTTCTTCAAATCGTCAAAAGAGAAAACGTCCGGTTCGGTTTTGAGTAGCCAGTAGCGCATGGTGTGGTCATCATCGCGGGATGCTGTGGATGCGCCAAGCGAATTTCACGATCTTGCTTCTCGCGTGTCTGGTGGCGTCTCACGCTCACAGTCAGGCACCCACAGCGCTGCCCAACCGCGCCGCGGATCGTCCACAAGCCATCCTGGAACCTGGCTGGCTGCGCCGCGTCGGCACGCAACAAGGCACCCTGACCAACCAGCCCTGCCGGGTCTGTTTCATTGGCGATTCCCTGACGGAACTCTGGGAGCACACGGGAAAGGCCGACTGGGATCTGCATTTCGCTCCACTCAAGGCTGCCAACCTCGGTCTCACCGCTGACCGCACGGAACACATCCTGGAGCGCATCCGCCGTCTCGAGTTCCGCCGGGCGAAGCCGGACCTGGTGGTGCTGATGATGGGCACGAACAACCTGGGCATGGACCCTCCGGACAAACCCGAGGAGGTGTTCCGTGGCATCCAGAAAGGGGTGGCAATGATTCAAACCAAGATGCCGCAGGCGAAGACCCTGCTCCTCACGATCCCTCCCAGCGGGACGGAACCCAAGAGCGCTCTGCGCCAGCGCATCCAGGAAACAAACAAGCTCCTGACCGGGGCCAATTGGCCCGATGATGTGCGGGTACTCCCTGTGTATGAGGCGATGGTGGATGAAGCAGACCGCTGGCGGGCAGATTGCACGCTGGATGGCACCCACTTCAGCGCGAGTGGCTATGCCCGGCTGGCCGCCCTGCTTTCACCAGCGGTGAATGAAATGCTGGGAGCGACGGCTGCCGCGGCACCTGCACGATAGGATTGCGTTCGTCCGGCATTTGAGGTTCCGTATACGCCCGACGATGCTCCGCGCCCTCTGCCTCACCACCCTGAGCCTTCCCTGCCTGCTCCATGCCGCCCCGCCCAAACCGGCGGTGGATGCCTTCTTTGGCCAGAACTGCACGGAATGTCATGACGCCGATGTGAAGAAAGGTGGGCTCGATCTCACCGCGATTTCCTGGAATCCCGAAGCGCGGGAGAACTTCGACCTGTGGGTGAAGATTTTCGACAAGGTGCGCAAAGATGAAATGCCTCCGAAGAAGAGCGAGCGCCCTGAGGCGAAGGCGCTGACCGAGTTTCTCGCTTCCGTATCAAAGCCTCTGCGTGACCTGAGCGCTCAACAACAGACCACGAACGGCCGCACGGTGCTGCGCCGCCTCAATCGCAACGAGTACGAGCGCACGGTACAGGACTTGCTGGGCATCGACATTCCGCTGGCAAACCTGTTGCCGGAAGACACGCCTGCCCATGGCTTCGACACGGTGGCAGAAGGCCTGCGCATTTCGCAACTCCAACTGGAGAAGTACCTCGAAGCTGCCGATGAAGCCCTGGAAGCGGCAATGTCACCCAAGGAGCGTCCCGAGCTCATCAAAGGACACTACAGCTACAAGGACGAGGGCAGCATCAAGAAGAACCTGGAACTGCCGGACGAACCGCCCACGGATCCGAAGAAGAAGTACAGCCGCTCGCGCCAGGTGTTCCGTCTGCTGCCAGATGGCGTGGCCATGTTCACGGATGCGGACTACATGCTGGGTCTGGGGCAGTTCCGCGTGCGCCGTGGCGGCACGTTCCGCATCAAGGTTTCCGCCCAAGCTTACCAGAGCGCGGGCAAGGACATCAACCTTCGCCTTTACGCAAACAACTTCCGCACGAAGCGGCTGGTGGCGCAGTTTGACTTCCCTGAGGACAAGCCCCGTATCGCGGAATTCACCGCGCGCATCGACAACGGTGAGCACCTGCTCTTCACGCCTTCCAAAGTCGGCTACGATGAAGACGGCAAGCGCCTGAACGACTACGACACCACGAAGGATTTCAAGGGGCGCGGACTCAATGTGCAGTGGGTGGAAGTGGAAGGCCCACTGGAATCCCAAGTGTGGCCACCTGCCTCGGTGGTGAAGCTTTTCGGTGCGGAGAACGTGAAGACGGTCGACAACTCGAAGCAGAAGAAGCCGGAGACCTATGAGGTGAAGCCGGCGGACCCGCAGGCCGAGGTGAAGAAGGTCATCGAGTCCTTCGCCGCGCGTGCCTATCGCCGCCCGCTGGAAGCAGGCGAGGTGGATGACTTCGTGAAGATGGCCCAGGAGTCCCTCACCAAGGGTGAAAGCTTCTCCTACGCCGCCCAGCTTGGGATTCGTGGGGTGCTGACCTCCACACCGTTCATCCTTTTCAGCGAAGCGCCTGGCAAACTGGACGACTACGCACTGGCTGCGCGGCTCTCCTACTTCCTGTGGAGCACGATGCCCGATGACGAGCTGCTCAAGCTCGCCGCCGCAAAGCAACTCTCCCAGCCTGCCACCCTGCGCGCCCAGGTGGAGCGCATGCTGAAAGACAAACGTTCCAATGACTTCGTGACGAACTTCACCGGCCAATGGCTCGATCTGCGCAGCATCGACGCCACTTCGCCAGACGCGAATCTGTATCCCGAGTTCGACGAAATGCTGAAGCGCGCCATGGTCACCGAGACGGAGTCCTTCTTCCGCGAAGTGCTGGTCAAAAACCTCCCAGTGACGAGTTTCATCCAGTCGGACTTCGCCATGCTGAACTCGCGCATCGCCGAGCACTATGGCATCGATGGCGTGCGTGGTGAGCAATTCCAGCGCGTGAGCCTTCCCGCGGACAGCGTTCGCGGCGGGGTGCTCACCCAGGCAAGCATCCTGAAAATCACCGCGAACGGCACCGTGACCTCCCCCGTGCTACGCGGCGCATGGGTCATGAAGCGTCTCCTCGGCGATCCTCCCGCACCACCTCCGCCCGGCGTAGGCAGCGTGGAACCGGACACGCGTGGCGCGACCACCATCCGTGAGCTGCTGGACAAACACCGCCACGCGGAGTCCTGCATGGGGTGCCACAACAAGATCGACCCGGCGGGCTTTGCCCTGGAGTCCTTTGATGTCATCGGCGGCGTGCGTGATCGCTACCGCAGCAAGGACAAAGGCGAGCGTCCCGCCACGAAGATCGAGAACCGCGGCGTGTGGCAGTACAAGCTGGCCCTCCCTGTGGACACCACCGGGCAACTTCCCGACGGACGCGCCTTTACCGGCATCCGCGACTTCAAGAAACTCATCCTGGACAAGCCAGCAGACCTCCAACGCTGCATTGCCGAGAAACTCCTCACCTACGCCACCGGTGCGGGCATCACCTTCGCGGATCGATCTGCCGTTGCAGACATCGTGCAGAAAACGAATCAACAGGGCGGCGGTCTGCGCACCCTCGTGACAGAAGTGGTGCTGAGTAGCACGTTTCAGAACAAGTAGTCTCTAGAGAATCTCTTTTCCGTTCCTCTGACCTGCCTCATGACCGCGCCTACCCAGCTCTCCCGCCGCGCTTTCCTTCGCGGTTCCGGCATCTCGCTCGCGTTGCCTTTTCTGGATGCCATGTGGTCGCGGTCCATGCTCGCTGCGGACGCGCCTCCGCCGAAGCGCCTGGTCACGGTGTGTTCCGCATTGGGTGTCTACGGTCCGGATTTCTTCCCCACGGCTGCTGGTCGCGACTATGCGCTGACCCCGTATCTCGACATCCTGAAGGAGCACCGGGATGACTTCACGGTCTTCTCCGGTCTCTCCCACCCGGAGCAGAGCGGACGCGACGGTCACGCCTCCGAGATGACCTGGCTCACGAGCGCGCGCCACCCCGGCCTCGGTGGCTTCCGCAACACCATCTCCATCGACCAGTACGTCGCGGAGAAGATTGGCTTCGAGACGCGCTTCCCCTCGCTCGTGCTGAACACGGGCGGCAACAACAGCCAGAGCTACACCCGCAGCGGCGTGATGATTCCAGCGGAAGCACGCCCTTCCAAAGTCTTTGCCTCCCTCTTCCTCGATGGCTCACCCAATGAGGTGCACAACCAGATGCGCAAGCTCAAGGAAGGCCGTAGCATCATGGACGCCGTGCGTGAGCAGGCGAAGCGCTTCGAAAAACGCGTGGGCAACGCCGATCGTGAGAAGCTGGACGAGTACTACACCTCCGTGCGCGAGATGGAGCAGCGCCTTGTGAAAGCGGGCGACTGGGTGCACAAGCCCAAACCCAAGGTGGACGTGCAGCCCCTGAAAGACATCGAGAACGAGAAGGATCTCATTGGCCGCATCAACCTGATGTTCCAACTCGTTCCTCTGGCGCTGCAGACGGACAGCACCCGCCTCATCACGATCCTGATTCAAGGCCGCGGTGATGTGCCGGAGATTCCCGGAGTGAGCATGGACCACCATAACCTCTCCCACCACGGTCAGGACCCGCAGAAGATCGAGCAGCTCCGCCTCGTGGAGCGTGCGGAAATGGGCGCGCTCAATGGCCTCTTCACTGCGCTCAAGGCAAAGAAGGAAGGCTCGTCCTCACTGATGGACAACACCATGGTCCTCTTCGGAAGCAACCTGGGCAACGCCAACTCCCACGACTGGCACAACCTGCCCACCCTGCTCGCCGGCGGCGGATTCAAGCATGGCCAGCACATCGCCATGGACACGAAGAACAACACCCCGCTGTGCAACCTCTTCGTCCCGATGCTGCAAAAGCTGGGCATGGAGACCGACACCTTCGGCACCAGCAGTGCCTCCAGCCTGGCTGGTTTTGCCTGATAAAACTTGCTGGCAAAGCAGGATCAAATCTGAGCACAGCGGCCGTCAATCCCGGGCGTTTCCGCCATCGCGTTGCCCGACGTAGGGGCAACCGCGATTTGACTTCCCTCGTATCCTTGTGAAAAATCACAAGTGCCCAAGCCCGAAATCCCTCGCAAAACCGTCTACCGATTTTCCATCTATCAGCGCTGCCTTAACCGCTTGAAGGACAATCACATCGAGACCGTCTCCTCTGAGGCGCTGGCGAAGGCTGCCGGTGTGAAATCCACCCAGCTCCGCAAGGATCTCACGCATTTGGGACAATTCGGCACCCGCGGCTTGGGGTACAATGTGGGCGGTTTGAGCGCAGCCATCGGCGAAGTTCTGGGCCGCTCCCGACTGCAGCCGGTCATCCTCGTGGGGGTGGGAAACCTTGGCGCCGCTCTCTTGCGCTACGGCGGCTTCCAAAAGGAGGGCTTCGAAATCGTGGCCGCCTTCGATTCCAAACCGGATCCCCGTCGTGTGAAAGGGCTCAAAACCCAGCTTCTCGACGCCTCCGGCCTGACGAGTTTCATCCGCGAGCATCAAATCAAGATGGCCATCCTCACCGTGCCCGGCACACACGCGCAGGAAGTCGTCAACGCCATGGTCGAAGCCGGCATCCAAGCCGTGCTGAACTTCTCCCCCGTGGTGCTCGAAGTGCCGCGGAACGTGGTGGTGAACAATGTGGACCTCGCGGTGGAGCTGGAGAACCTTAGTTATTTCATCCGGTGAGCGGCCTGAAAGTAAGCAGTGTTCAGTAAACAGTAATCAGTAGTTCCCGGTTCCCAAATTGAGTGGCGTTGTCAGTTTCTGATTACTGAATACTGACCTACTGAATACTCTGTTACCATTCACGCCCGACTGATTCCCCACCTTTCCATGGACCGCCCCGCCGCCATTGCCCAGATCCGCGAAGCCGCCAAGAACATCGCGCTCCAGTTCATGAAGATCCATCCCGCCCTCCCCGGCCTGAATGACGCGGAAACCATGGGTGACTGCATCAAGGCCCTGCACGAGATGACCGTACAGATCGAGATCATCAAAAAGAAGGTCGGCAAGCTGGAGCGTCAGGACGACAGCACCATCCTCTAGGAGGTTAGGCGTCCCGCCTGACAGTGGACGTTAGGCCTCCGGCCTGACGGCACCCGCAGCAGAAGCAGCGCCCTGGCACACACTCCACCGAAGACGTTCCGCACCGACCCAAGGACCGGGAACGCCTCGTTCCCGCACGACTGGGGTGACCTTCATAAGCGCATGTGGCATGTAACGCCACAGTGCTCCATGTAACTCGCTACGCCACACCCGGCATATCAAATGGCGTCGCATGCATCGAGCGGAGTGTTTGAAACGTCTGGGGTTCGGGAACGAGGCGTTCCCGCTCCTTGCCCCATGCCTCTTCACCACGAGTTCGGCAAAGTCGTCGATGACTTATGAGATCCGTTCTAAGGGAGCTTCTCCCTAGACCCTCGACAAAACCTCACGCGCTGCCCTGAGCGCTCCCAGTGACCACACCACAGGGTATATCATCTCATGATACCAAAGCCGGGCGAAGTACAACCCGATCGGTGCTGAAGGAAACTCCGCGCCGTTGCGTGTCTTCTTCAGCAGCCACGTCACGCCGCGCTCAACTGCACCCAGCGCGTTTGCCCTTACTTCATGTTCCCACGTGGCTCCCATGCGTTGCAGAGTCAGGCTCAGCACGTGCACGACCACTGATGTCTCCTCCACGCTGGGCACCACACCTTTGTCTCCACCCCATCCACCGTCATCGCCCTGCTGTTCCACCAGCCAGCGCAGATGCATCTGCAATGAAATCGATGGCACCCCCCACACACTCCCACCCTCAAGCGTGAGATCCGCATGCAGCAGCCCCATCAGCACCAAAGCGGTGCCAAAGACGGGATTATTCTCCACAGGCGTGTGCTCATTGCCGAACCACAGCGGCTGCCACCAGTGTAGCGACCCCAGTCGGAGCCGCTGCTTGGTTTTGAGCATGACTTGATCACCATAGGGTGAGACATATCCCGTGCCGCTTTTCCAGACACGCCACCGCATCTTGGACAGATAGGCCAGCGCGCGCGTCTTCGCCCCCCGCATCCTCTCCCGCAGCGCTTCATTCACATACGGCTCCCAGGCCGCCCAGCCACGCAGCGCATGCGCCATGATTTCCGGTGTGCTGCGATCAAACGGCAGCGTGCCCCAGCCACGGCAGAAGGTGGGCATGCCTCCATCACGATTCTGTAGATCCAGCAACCACGTGATACCGGCTTCCGCAGCGGGCAATGCTTCACGCCGTTCCTCGTCCGTCTCGCACAGATACGCCAGCGCCACGACCGCGCCGCTGGTGTCATCCGCATCCGGCACACCTCCGGGCAGGTCCGTCCAAGCCCAACCGCCAGGGGCAGCATTTGTAAACGGATGCACCTCGCGATACTGCTGCTTCAGCAGCCACTCCCGCACCGGCCGCAGCTCCTTCCTCAGCGTAGCTCGTTCCGTTTCTTGTTCAGCTTCACCCTCCGAATCTCCACCCAGCAACGCCTTCGTCGCCAGCGTCGTGCCCCAAGTGGCGAGATTCGTATCAATCGGCCAGCTCCCATCCTCGCGCTCCGACTTCAAAAGAAACTCCACCGCCGCAGGCACACAGGGATGATCCTTGTCCCCCGAACTCGCAAGGGCCATCGTCACGAAGCTCGTGAGCGGCGTCGCTTCCAAATACCCACCCGAACTCGGCTGAAGCGTCTTCAGCATCGGGTAGATGCGCCCCCACAACGCGCCGCGGATGAGCCGCAACGGATTCCACTTCCCCGGCGGCGCATGCACAAAGCGCGCATGCCCAATCGCAATCAGTGCCGGTAGCGCATAACTCACCACCGGCAGGCCCACCGCGCCAAACCACGAACGAGGCAAGGCTGCCAGCTCAAACGGCAATGGCAGCACCTTGCTCCATGCCTCATGATCTTCGCCCAGCGTCCCGCAAATCGCGCATAGCATCAGGATGGGCACCGAGAAGGTCTTATCCTTCCCATACCTCGCCACCACCGCCTCTGTGATGTCCTCCGGATCCAGTGAACCCACTTGCGAGGCGATCCAGTGGTTCGCGCGATCGATGGCCACGCCCTCGTTCGCAATATCGCTCTGACCATCGAACATCCTCAGCGCGCTCCAGCACAGCAGCGTGGTGGAGAGATTGCTCTTGCTGAGGGTCGTGTCTCCCCAGCCGCCGTCTTCATTCTGGTTCTTCACCAGCCAGGCCGCGCCACGTGCGATGACTAACTCGTGCTTGGCAGCATCCACCTGACGAAGCGCCACAATCGCCGTGGCCGTGGAAAGCGCACTGCTGGAGAGATACCCCTCCCAATGTCCCTGCGCATTGCGCAACGAGAGCAAATACGAGCGGGTGCTGGCGATGGCAGCATCCAATTCAAATAGGGAAACCTTCGATGACGATGTGGGGGCAGCAGACAACGCGGAAGTAGTAGGGAAGAAACAGCCCCGCGCCACTCAGAAATCACCCAGCATTCGAAGCTGTGATGCGAAGAGTGAATCGTGTTTGACGGACGCGCTCATCCACCAGGCAGGGAAGCGCTTCCGTGTCATCGCACTTCGCAGCATCGTATTCCAATGACATCACCACGCCGTCCATAGGGAAACTTGTGTGGCGAAGCCACCTTGGACTGCGCGCAGCCTGCTGCCGCTTTCCAGAGTCCACAGCCTGCTGTGGCGATGGTGACACTCGCTCCTGGAGTCATGTGTCCTAAGAAACTTGGCGACTTCGTCGCGGTGGGGTGTGCAGCAGGGCTGCACTTCAGGAAAGCGGCAGCAGGCTGCGCGCAATCCAAGGTGCTTCGCACACAAGTGACCTCAGTCGCGGAGGACGAGTCGTAGCTCACGCTCTCTCAAGCGTGACGCTGCGCTCGACTTCCATGAATGCCACCTCCATAGCTCACCCCAGTGCCTCCAGCATCCCCTTCAGCTTCTCCAACTGCGCCGCCCAATCCGCTTCGCGTTGCTTGTGCTCGTCCAGCACCTTGGCAGGCACCTTCTTGGCGAAGTTTTCATCCGCGAGCTTGGCGCGCACCTTCTCCAGTTCGGCCTGGGCCTTGGTGAGCTCCTTGGTCACGCGCTGGCGCTCGGCATCCACATCGATGAGGCCTTCCAGCGGCAGGAAGAGTTCACCCAGTGGCGTGAGCGCGGTGGGTGTGCCTTTCGGTGCCGTGTAGTTGGACTCCGCGTGGAGCGGCTCCGCATTCAAGAGGATGCGCAGGACTTCGATGTCCGCCTCAGTAAGCGTGGTGTTCGGCTTGAGCACAAAGCGCACGCGCTTGTTACTCGCGATGTTGTAGGTGCTGCGCAGGTTGCGACCGAGGTTCACGGTCTCGTACTTGTTCGCGGCGGCCTGCTCGTCCTCCGGCAGGATGCCGAAGTGCGCGAGCTCATCCTCATCCAGCGGCTTCGGCCAGGGGGCGAACATGATGCTCTTGCCGCCCTGGTTCTCCGGCATGTCTTCGTTGAAGCCCATGCCGTGCCACAGCTCCTCCGTGATGAAGGGCAGGAAGGGATGGAACAGACGCAGCGTGTTGCCGAGCACGAAGTCGATCACCGCAAGCGTGTTCGCCTTGCGCAGCGCATCTTCGCCCTGCAGGATCGCCTTGCTAGCCTCCACATACCAGTCGCAATACTCGCTCCAGAAGAAGCGGTACAGCGCAGCGGTGGCATCGCTGAAACGATACTCCTCCAGCGCAGCGCTCACTTCACGGATGGCCGCATTGAGACGCAGTAGGATCCACTTGTCATCATTGCTGAGGTACTCGGGATTGATCTCCTGCTCCGTGGCGGAAGCCCCATCCTGCGGCTGCTGCATCTGGCGGAAGCGCACGGCGTTCCACAGCTTCGTGCAGAAGTTGCGGCCCAGTTCCACGTTCTTCTCGTCATAGACAATGTCAGCACCGAGCGGCGCGCTCTTCATGGTGCCAAAGCGCAAGGCGTCCGCGCCATAGCTGGCGATGAGGTCGAGCGGATCCGGCGAGTTGCCCAGCGACTTCGAGAGCTTGCGGCCCTGCTTGTCACGGATGATGCCGGTGAAGTACACGTTCTTGAACGGCAGCTCACCCATCCACTCAAAGCCGGCCATAATCATGCGGGCCACCCAGAAGAAGATGATGTCCGGTCCCGTCACCAAGTCGGTGGTGGGATAGAATGCTTTCAACGTGGCATTCTTGTCATCCTGCTCACCATCCATGTTCCACCCCATGGTGGCAAAGGGCCACAGCCATGAGCTGAACCACGTATCGAACACATCATTATCCTGCACCCAATTTTCCGGATCGGCAGGCGGCTCCACGCCCACGTGGATCTTGTCACCATAGGAAGCCCACTCAGAAGTCGGCTTGCTGAGGATCTCGGGATGGATGCTCTTGTGGTACCACACGGGCACCTGATGTCCCCACCACACCTGGCGCGAAATGCACCAGTCCTGGAGGTTGCCCATCCAGTGGTCGTACACCTTCGCCCAGCGATCGGGGAAGAACTTCATCTCGCCACTGGCCACCACGTCGCGTGATTCCTTCTGACTCGGATACTTGAGGAACCACTGCTCGCTCAGGCGGGGCTCGATGGGCACGCCACCGCGCTCAGAGTAGCCCACGTTGTTCGTGTGCGGCTCCTCCTTCACCATGGCGGCGATTTCGGTCAGAATGGCCACAGCCTTCTTGCGCGCTTCGAATCGCTCCACGCCGGCCAGGTCCTTGCCCGCGAGTTCATTCATCACGCCATTGGGCTGCATGATGTCGATGATCGGCAGCTTGTGGCGCAGGCCGATTTCATAGTCCGCCTTGTCATGCGCGGGCGTCACCTTCAGCACGCCGGTACCGAATTCGAAGTCCACGTGCTCATCTCCCACGATGGGAAGCGGGGCCTGATTCTCCACAGGCAGCGGGCGGCGGATGTGTTTGCCGATGAGATGGGCATAGCGCTCATCCTTCGGGTTCACGGCCACAGCGGTATCGCCGGGAATGGTCTCTGGGCGCGTCGTGGCGATGGTCAGCCACGTGCCGGGTTCTTCCACCACCTCCACCTTGAAGTAGTACAGGAAGCCCTTCTGCTCCTTCATCTCCACCTCTTCATCGCTCAGCGCGGTGAGGGCAGCAGGGCACCAGTTCACCATGCGCTTGCCGCGGTAGATGAATCCCTTCTTGTAGAGATCCACGAACACCTTGGAGATGCACTTCGAGTAGTGCTCATCCATGGTGAAGCGCGTGCGCGACCAGTCGCAGGAGGCACCCAGCGCACGGAGCTGCTGCAGGATGATGCCGCCGTACTTGTCCTTCCATTCCCAGATCTTGTTCACCAGCGCCTCGCGACCGAGGTCATCGCGATGCTTCATGGCGCCAGCCTTGCGCAGCTCGCGCTCCACCACGTTCTGCGTGGCGATGCCGGCATGGTCAGTGCCGGGCAGCCAGAGCACTTCCTTGCCCAGCATGCGGGCGCGGCGTGCCAAGATGTCCTGGATGGTGTTGTTCAGCACGTGACCCAGCGTCAGGATGCCCGTCACGTTCGGCGGGGGGATGACGATGGAGTACGCCGGGCGCTTGTCGCTGACCCGCGCCGGGTCCGCTTCAAAACACTTGTCATCGAGCCAGCGCTGGTACCAACGCTGTTCCACTTCGCTCGGCGTATACGTCTTGCTGATTTCTGCCATAGGGGCGCACAGCATGCATCGTGTGGCCCTGTTTGCAAATGGCGGAAGGTCCTCCGTGCGTTGGGCAGCCTGCTCTTAGGTGCTTACTCTGGGCGTCCCGGAGGGCCGGACGGCCGCTTCTTTCCCTCGGGCTTCCGGGCGGCGATCGGCGTGAGCGGCGAGTCATCACTCGGAGGTGGCTGGGCACCATTCTGGTCGTAGATCAGCCCCTTGTCGCGGTCCAGAGCAATGAAGGGCGAGCAAAGGAACGCCTCCTCGAGGGAGAAATTGGGCACCCGGAAGGTCTTGCCCGCGAAAGGGCCCACGGCAGGCGTCATGCCCGCCAGCACTTCTTCCACCAGCCTGTCCCGGGACTTGCCCCGCCAGTCCACTCCGGCGGAGGCGGCGGAGTTGAACACGGAAACGATGGATTGCGCATTCCACTGCTTGTACCGGCGTTCATCGTTGAGTTGCTGTGCCAGCTCTTCGGCATTTTCCCGGGACTCATGCAAGTTCGCAAAGGCCTCCCGCATCTCCTCCATCCAGCGCACCTGCGCGCGGCAGTTTTGTTCAATGAGGCGTCTCTCCTCATGGCGCTGATTCTGAATCGACTGGATGACTGTGGCCTGCTTTTCCAACGCCGTCGCATGGGCAACCGAGTTGGCCTCGAGTTGCTTGCGCAGCTGATGGTTTTCCCACCACTGGGAACCAATCGCGGTGAGCGCAATCAGGCAGGCTATCGAAGGCCAGACGAACGCCGTCCCCGACTCGTCACGCCGTGACCAGGGGGTTCGTTCGTTGCCTCGTGCAAAGGGGGTCATGAAAAAGCAGTATAAAAATTTCTGCCCTCACGAAGGGGGCCTCAATTGAAAGTATCTTCAAACACAGGACAGGCAGCAGCGAGCCGGGCCCGCAATTCCGAGGTCGCCAGGCACTCTGCAACACCGGGCGTGGCCCTTGGCAAAGCTTCCCATTTCTTCATTCGCCAAACACAAATTCCGGATCATGATGTGCGCCCGACCCTGTCCGCTCCGTTTTTCCTTATTCGATTTGTTATGAAAACGTATCTTCACGCGACCTTTCTGGCGCTGGGCCTTGCTGCAGCGGTTCCTTTTGTCCAGGCGCAGACGCCATCTCCCTCCGATGACAGCGTCAAAGTCGAGACTGGGGCATCTGAAGTAAACGATGACTTCAAGAAGTTAGGCGCGCAGACTGAAGGAACCGGAAAAATCGGCCACCATGCTGAGATCGAAATTCCGGAAGGTTACGTGTTTTTCCCCTCAAAAGGTGCCCAAGAGCTCATGAAGCGCTCTGGAAACCTCGTGAATGGCACTGAAGATGGCCTAATCATAAGTGATGGGAAAGGCTGGTCGGTACTCTTCGAGTTCAAGAATGACGGCTACGTGAAGGATGATGACAAAGACGAACTCAATGCAGACAAGATGCTCAAAGCGATTCATGAGAATGAACCTGCGATGAACGAGAGGCTCAAAGAGGCAGGACTGCCTGCCCAGCATACTGTCGGGTTTGCGGTGCCTCCCAAGTACAATGAGAAGACCAACAACCTGGAATGGGCCACTCGATTTACCACGGAAGGCTCCCCGGGTGAATATGTGAACTACAATACACGTTTGCTGGGCCGAAAAGGTGTCATGGAGGCGACCCTCATGGTGGACCCGGACAAGCTTGAAGCGTCCCTACCTGATTATCAGAAACTGCTCACGGGATATCGCTTTGTGCAAGGCGAGACCTACGCAGAATACAGACAAGGTGACAAACTCGCCTCTTACACCATTGGCGGGTTGGTAGTAGGTGGCGGGGCCTTTGCTGCTGCGAAGATGGGCCTCTTTGCCAAGTTCTTTGCGGTTCTCGCGAAGGGCGGCAAGGCTGTCTTCGCCGGTATTGCGGTGGTGGTGGCTGTCATTGGGAAATTCGTTGGCAAGCTCTTTGGCCGTCGTGACCAATCTCAGTTCAATCAGTAGGCGCAGACGGGAGTTGATAGCCTGACGCGGGTCTGGTTTATCTTTGGCGTTTAACTGCGTAAGGACTTCACTGCCGTCAGGCCGGAGGCCTAACGCCCACTGTCGGGCTAAAAGCCTAACCTCTTGAGCATCTTTGTGCGCTGGCATGAACCACCCCAAACCTGAAGGCGAATCACGAAAATGACGGACGGGCAACTCGTCATCGTCCTCCTGCTCGCCTTCCTGGTCTATGAAAGCCTGTGGTGGCTGCCGTCGCGTGGCTGGCTGTTCCAACGGGGATTCACGGGAACGTGGAGTCCTCGCCGGCCGTGGTCCCTCTTTGGGAGAAAGGGTGGTGGCATTGCCGAAGTTCGTGGGATGGGCACCCATGTGGTGGCCGCGGGCTGGCCGTGCGTCCCCCATGAGCATGGGCTCTGCTACTGGGAAGATGAAGGCGGTTCCGGGGTGCACATTCCCTGGGAACAGGTGAAGGTGGGTGCGGAGGGTGCCGTGCTGCGGCTCGCGCCTGGGCATCGGGTACGCTGCATCCATGCCACCAGTGCCATGGCCTGGGCCAAGCTGGTGCATGCCTGGACGAGCCAGACTCAATCAGAAAGAGAGGCGTCCTTTCTGGAGCGGGCTGGTGCGTTGTTGGACAGTGCTGCGCTGACGGAAGCGGCAGCCGCGAATCACAAACTCACCAAGCACCTGAGCATCCAGGGCGGCACCATCCTCATGTGGACCTTCCTCGTGGTGCCACTCACGTACTGGCGCTATGGCGACCACATCATCACGCTGATTGTGGTGGGGTTGTTGTTCCTGCACATGTTCATCCAAGCGTTTCTCCTGTTTCGCATGGTGCGCCGGAATCAGGCCCTGAGAAAGGATGCCTTCGTCCATGTGATGGGCACAATGATGCTGCCAGGTGTCTCTATCCGCGCGAACTCCTGGGCGTGTGCGCAGCTTTCACCGGAAGCGCATCCGCTGGCGGCTCTTTTGGAGTGGGAGGGCAAGTCAAGCGCGGAACTTTTGCAGCACGCCAAGCGCTGCTGGCGTGAGGCACGGTGGCCGATTGGGAACTTCTCCACGCGCCCGTGGAATGGACCCGAGGTGGAGGCGTTGCGTGCGTTCCTCTCTGCGCATGAGGAAATCACGCCTGCGGTTTTGGAGTCACCTCCGGCGGCACAGGAAGGTTGTACCCAGTGGTGCCCGCGTTGCCTCACACAGTACCATGAAGCTTCCAAGGAATGCAGTGACTGCGCTGGTGTGACGCTGCTGCCGCTGCGGCGGGAGGAGTAGCGCGGGGTCGACTTTCTGCGTGAGCATGCGAAAATGGGGCAAGCTCGATGGAGGTCCCATCACCACGGTGCCCCTTTCCGGCGTGCCCTCCGGGACGCCATGATTTTCTTGTGGGTGATCCGGTGGTTGCGGTCGCTGAGGCTCCCTTCACCGACCGGCTACCGTTCCGCGCTCCCTCCGGGAGCAAATTTCGAGGCGCGGAAGGGTTCAGCGTGGAGATGTGTTTTGTTTGGAAGCTCTAGTCAGCTCCTATGGAACAAGTGCCCCGATCCTTGGTGAAGGCTACGTGGCGGAGATTCGTATCGCCTTGTCTCCACTCGAAGCGGTATGCTTCTGGATGGAACATCATGCAACCACAACCTCTGGATGCGGTTTCATGAAGTGATAGAACCCACCCGCCCCAGGCTCATGAAACTCTCCTCCCTGTACGCCTCTTCTGCCTCGCGCCGCCACTTTTTGCGCGCGCTGTCCCTCAGTGCCGCAGGGCTTTGGACGCCGGGTGTATTTGCCGAAGCGCTGACACTGACACCTCGGGCCACCGAGGGGCCCTTCTACCCGGACAAGCTGCCCCTGGATCAGGACAATGATCTCATCATCCTGAAGGACAGCACCACTCCCGCCGTGGGTGAGATCACCTATCTCAGCGGTCGCGTGCTGGATCCAAAGGGTAACCCGCTAAAGAACGCCGTGGTGGAAATCTGGCAATGCGATGCGAGCGGCGTGTATCTGCACAGTCGCAGTGGAGGCAATGTGGAAAAACGAGATCGGAATTTCCAGGGCTTTGGCAGGTTTGAGACGGACAGCAAAGGCGGCTATCTCTTCCGCACCATCAAGCCCGTGCCCTATCCCGGTCGCACGCCACACATCCACATGAAGGTGAAACTGCGCGACAAGGAACTGCTCACCACTCAGATATACGTCAAAGGCTATGCGCAGAACGAACGAGACGGCATCTGGAAGAGACTTCCAGAAGGCGCCGTGCGTGATTCGGTGACCGTACCCTTCACATCCAAGTCCGGCGGCAAGGCCGGTGAGCTGGAAGCCAAGTGCGATATCGTGGTAGGACTGACGCCGGCGGAGTAGAGGTCTCGCGTTCTCTGGACCGAAGGGTCATTCGGCGCGGAAGTAGTGAAAGCATTTTTGCGTGACGCCACGAGCGTTGGTCGGTAGCGTCGCGCATGAAATGGCGAAGAAAGCTCCTGCTGGCGATCGCATTGCTGTTCGCGAGCCTTGGCATGCTGATGCTGCTCGTGCATGTGCGAGGCCTGCGCATGTGGGAAGATTACTGCGCCCAAGTCAGGGCTGCTGGCGACCCCGTTAGGCTGGAAGATGTCATCCCCGCTTCGGTGCCGGACGCTGAAAATGTAGCCATGGCGGAGATTTTCCGGGAGCTTTTCCAGGACGAATCATCCGCGCGTCTGGCAAAGAATTCTCTGGCCTCCGTCTATCGCCGGTCCTCTGACGATGAGCTGATAAGCACACCTACAGGGTGGTTAGTACGCGGAGAAGACAGATATGTCCGTGAGTGGCTGGAATTTTTGAAGGGACTCGAAAAGGAATCTTCCAGGTCGAAGCCCACTACATTGGAACCTCCATTGTCTCTCAGTCCAAACAAGGAACTCCAACTAAGGCTCAGGCAATATGATTCTTTGTGGGATGAGCTCAGCGTAGCAGTGCGGCGTCCGTATTGCAGGTGGCCATTGGAATATCAAGAGGGAGCCCGAATGAAGAGCCCCCACAACAGCAGCGTCATCAAACTCGCCCCCCTGCTGAAGGCGCGACTTACTGCCCACGCGGCATGCGACGACACATCCCAGTATGTCCGGGATCTGACCACGGCATTCTCATTGTCCCGACACCTCTCGAATACTCAGATGTCCATGTTGTCGACTCTGGTGGCCAATACTTTTTGGAACACTACTCTGAATACCATGCAACGCACGGCTGGCGCGGTGACCCTGAGCGATGCTGAACTCGCGATGATTCAAGAGCATGCATCGGTGCAAGCACTCCAAGGACTATTGCAGGCACTCAAGAAAGATCAGGTCCTCTCCACCGACACGCTTCTCAACATCAACGTCAATGAACTGGCGTCCCTTCTCGATGGCGACTTCGGCAGCATGCTGTCTGGTCAATCCGAACGACTGCAGAAATTGCAGGCAACGCTGATCCTGAGCCGCCCTTCGGGGTGGAGGTTGGGAGAGTTGGCAGCCCGCCACCGGGAATCGCGAACATTGTGGAAACAATCGGTTTCGCATGATTTCCAGTATATCCAAACCGGAAGCCTTGAAGCCATTCGCAATCGCAGCCTACAGTTGGAAGAGAATTCCCGGTGGCTTTCCTATGATAGCATGTTTGCCCTGGCGGAGATCGTTACGCCAAGAATGTTTGAACGAGCCGCACAGGTACAAGCCAGTTCAAATGCTGCGGTGCTTTGGTGTGCTGTGGAGCGATATCGGCTAAGGTATGAGCGCCTGCCAGATTCGCTGGAAACACTGGCACCTGAATTTGTGAAAAAAGTCCCAGTGGACCCCATGCACGGAGGACCCATGCGGTATCTGAAGACGAAAAGCGGAGGCTATCTCATCTATTCCATAGGTCCTAACGGAATCGATGATGGAGGGCAAGGTTCTGGCAGCACTCGTGACCTTGACTGGGTGTGGGCATCAGGCCCGGGACTGGCGCAAAATGATTGAGCCGAACTTCTCAATCACGAAGTCAGACCCAAGAAAACAGAAAATGGCGGGTTGGAAAACCCGCCATACGCTGTCCGGTCGGGCGACCCGACTTCCTCAATCAGTCGTCGAAGCGGATCACGCGATCACCCACGACCGGCATCACCGGTGCAGGAACAGAAGGTGCGGCTGCAGGAGCACTGGGTGCTGATGGCGCGGGAGCCGGTGCAACAGGCGCGCTGGAACCGCCGGGGCTACCTGGATTGAAATTGGAAATCACTGCCGGTCCGCCTGAGGACTGTGGCGCCTGGGGCTGGCGCGGTGCCTGGGCTTGCGGTTGCGGCTGGCGTGGAGCGGCACCAGCACCATCACCCCAATCAAAGGCGAAGGTATTGGCATCGACCTGCCTCATGCCGCCGCCATGACCAGCGGTGGGTTGCTGGGGCGGCACGCCTCCCCCCACGTTCGGCGGCGGAGCCGTGCCACCCGTGGATGATTGCGGTTGGGTGGGAGTTGTGTTTCCAGCAAGTCCCTGCGGATTGTCTTTCGCGGCCTTGTAGGCAGTCTGCACATCGGCGGCCGAAGGAAGCTTCCAGGCCCCACCGAGATCCGCGCTCACCGGGAATTGCAGACGAAGGCGGGTGCCGTTGTCTGTAACGACATTGAAAGTGATTGCCGAGCTGAAGGGCGTGACCAGTTGCGGAGGGTACTCGATTGATTTGAGGGAGATCTCATCAATGCGACCTGCGGAGATCTGACCCTGCACCAGCTCGCGCAATTGCTTTGCCTTGCGGGTGAGATCCTCTTCGAGTTTGTCTGCCATGGCATCCATGTCGATCTTCAGCGGCGTGCCTCCGGCAGAGGCGGACACGCTGCTTGCCTGTGCCTTCGCCGTATCAAGCTGACGCTTGAGCTCGTCGATTGTTTGCTTGGCCCTGGCAAGCTCTTCGCTGCCGGCTCCGGACGTTGTGCTGCCACTGCGCTGCGCCTTGCTTTGGAGTTCGGCGAGTTCTGCCTGGACTTTTTCCACGGCCTTGTCTTTGGCATCGAGCGTTGCGCGCATTTCAATGAGTTGCCGCTGGAGCTCCTCGTCTCCCTGGAAGCAGGATGGCAGGGAGAGCAATCCTATTGCACCTGCCAGGCACAGCGACCTCTGACCCATCGTGGAAAACCTTCTGCTTGTGCTTGTTTTCATGGAATTGACTTGCGAAAGACCTCGGCACGCCTGTAAAGGTACCACCCCATCCTACAACAACCCGCAAGATCCGCCAGCCATGATGCTACGTTCCGCGATTTTGGTTTGTCTCTTTTCCACTGCAACCGCCGCTCTTTTGCCCGCTCAAGACAAGGCGGGATTCGACCCCACCAAGGCAGAGATTGCCCCGATTGGACTTCCGAGCCCGTATGACAAGTTCCTCGGTCTCGACCAGGTGCTCAATCTCACCTATGAAGACTGGAAGGCCGTCTATGGTGAAATCGCCCGCGACGTGGACGTGGCCAAATACTCCGATGAAACCGACATTGCCCTCGCGCTCGGCGTCAAGATTGCTGACGGCGTGATGTCCATCAAGGCTCGCGATGTGCAGGGCCTCAATGATTGCTCGAAGCAGATCGAAGACCTCGCGAAAAAGCTTGGAGTGAAGGACGAGGAAATGAGCCGTGCCAAGACGGTTCGCGCCCATGCCAACAAGGGCGAATGGCTCCAGGTCTTCATGGAGCTCGGCTTCCTGCAGACGGACATCATGAAGTCCCTCCGTGCGCAAGGCAATGCCGGCCGCCGCTCGCTGATCATCAGCGCCGGCTGGATGCAGGGCCTGCACTACACCGCATTCGTGGTGAAGAAGCACTACTCCGCCGCTGTCTCGAACTACCTTCGCGAGCCGCTGCTCGTGGATGCGATGAAGAAGGATCTGATGTCCCTTCCCCCTGCAGTGAAGGACTCCTCCAAGGTGGCGACCATCGTCACCGAGATGGGAAACATCTATGGAATCGTCAACATTCCCATCGAGGGATCGATCCCAAAGGAGGGCGTGGATAAACTTCTGGACGCCTCGAAGGCAATCGTGGAGAAGATCGTGTCGAATTGAGATTTCGTCTGTCACGGCACGCTTAGGGCGAACATGAAATGGCAAAACCCAACACCTCTTTGCCAACCTACAAATCCATGAAAAACAGCATCAAGCATCTCATCACCGGCGCTCTCCTGATCGCCTCCACCGCGGCCCTCAAGGCCGACCCCCGTGAGGCGGAAGACGTCGCCTATCGCATGGCCACCAGCTATGTGGCCAAGGGCTTTTCGATGGCTCCCACGGACCACTCCGGTGTGCTTGGCGGTGGACAGGCCATTCGCTTCCTTATTCCCGTGACCAAGGGTCTCGACTATGTGTTCCTGGCCGGTGCAGACCAGAGCGCTCTCGACGTGGACGTGTATGTCTATGATGAAGTGGGCAACCTGATCCTGGATGACCGCCGCAGCACCCGCCTCGCTGGTGTGCAGTTCCGCGCCAGCTACAACGGTACCGCCATGGTGTACCTGCACATGGCCCGTGCGGATGGCCTGGCCAGCTACTACGTGCTCGTCGGTCGTCGCGGCGCAGCCAAGGGTGGCAGCTCCACCAGCGTGAGCGATGGCGCCGGTCTCAATCCTGCTCCTGATGCCGCCGTTGCGCCGCCTAAATAACCGGGCATGAGCCACCTTCAGAGCCAAGCCGGACCCATTCAGCCTCCTTCATCAATCAACCTGAAACCACAAGCCATCATCATCATGAAGAGACTTGCCACCCTTGCCACGCTGGCCTTCTGCGCCGGTGCCCTTGCGAACTGCGCGAGCGAGCCCCCTCCCCCGGTGCATGTGCATCACTACCACACCAAGACTCGCACCACGACGAAGCCCGCTTCCGTGGGTGGGTACAAGGCCCCCGAGAGCTTCGAGGCGGTGACCCCGCCCTCCAGCTACTCCCGATAGTCGCACCTCAATTTCATGTGTTGTGTCTGGAAACGCCAGCCTCCGGGCTGGCGTTTTCCTTGCTGGGAGATGCGGATGCTTGCCGCAGGATCACATCTCGATTAGATGCCACCTTCATCGTCAGCCGCGCCCGGAATGCGCTTTGGAAACTTCGAGGTCCTCACCGACTCCAACGGCAAGAATTGCCTGTTGGGCGGAGGGGCTTTTGGCAAGACGTACAAGGCCAGACATATCTTCCTGAAGCGCATCGTGGCGCTCAAGGTACTGCATGATCGCTACGCCAATGATGCCCGAGCGCGGGAGCGTTTCCTCAGAGAAGCCCAGGCCGCTCATGAGCTGAAGCATCCCCACATCGCCGAGGTGCTGGACTTCGGCGAAGCGGATGGCTCCCTGTACTACGCGATGGAGTTCTGCTCGGGCGGTGACCTCGAGCACTACACCAAGAACGCCAAGGGCCCGGTGCCGCCTGCGGTGTGCCTCGGTTTCGCCCGGCAAATCTGCAAGGCGCTTGCCTACGCGCACGAGAGAAACTTCTACCATCGCGATCTGAAGCCGCCGAACGTGATGCTGGCTTCTTCTGAAGGCGAGCCCGTGTTGAAGCTCATCGACTTCGGCCTCGTGAAGATGGGAGTCGAGGACACGGAAGAGTCCTCGGGCCTCACCATGGCGGGCGAGGTGCTGGGCACCCCGATGTTCGCCAGCCCCGAGCAGCTTCGTGAAGAGGATCTGGATCAGCGCAGCGATTTGTTCTCGCTGGGCATGACCCTCTGGTACCTGCTGGAGGGCGCCCCCCCGGTGCCAGGCAGCGCGCTGACCGTGATGGCGGAGCGGCTGAGCCACAAGTCGTATGACAAACTTTTCTCCATGCGAGTGCCACGCGCAGTGCGTCCGGTGCTCTCCAAGTTGCTGGAGAAGGATCCTCAGAACCGCTACCAGAACGCCGATGCCCTCCTGGTGGCGCTGACCGAGGCACTGGCAGAACTGGAAAAAGAAACAGCAGCCGCCAAAGCGCCATCCGGTGCACTCACGCCCACCGCTGCGACGGAATCAGTGATCGAAGCGGCCGCCTCGCCTGGCTTGGGTGAGGTGATGGCCCACGCCGGCAGCTCCAGCACGACGGTCCCTAAGACGGAAACAAATCTACCCGCGACTACCGAGAGCGCTTCGACAACACAAGCAGAGCCCGCAGCCAAAGCGCCGCGCCTCCAGTTGCTGAAGAACCTCGGCTACTGCGTCCTGGGTGAGGCCAGGCAGGCCCAGGATCTCTCCTCAGATGCCGAGGTGGTCGCAGTGCGATTGCAGGATGGGCTCGACAGCACTGCCACGTGGCCAGCACGTCTGGCAGGCGCAGCTCAAACGGTCCCGCCGCGTCTCACGGGAGATCTGCCGCTCGTCACCCAAATCCACGAAGACCACCCGTACGCCGTCTGCTCCAGCTCGGGCACGATTCGGCTTGTGCAGATCCTACAGGCGCGCGGAAATCTTCCCTTCTTGGAGGCGGCGCAGGTGCTGAGTCAGATTGCTCTGGTGCTGGACGAGGCCCGTAACAGCAACCGGAAGCATGATCTGCAACTCAATCAGATCAATCTGGCACCACTGGTGGCCAATCCTGCCGAATCCGCGCCTGCCTATACCCTCACACCGCTTCAACTGGATCAGTGGCCGCCCTTTTTGGTGTGCGTGCCCCTGAGGCAGGGCGCCACCTCCATGCCCGGGCACATGGAGGATGACGATCCCAACGCGACCGGCATGATGACCATGCGGAATTCAGCGGCCGATGAATTCCTCGATCCCAACGCTGCCTTCGGCGGACTCATCTACCGGCTCATCACCGGGGGGGAGCCGCGTTCGGCGATGTACCGGTCGAAGAACAATTACCGGCCCATCCCCAATCTCTCGCGCGAAGGGAACCATTTGCTGGCCAGCTGCCTGGAGGGCTCGTTCAACGACGACACCCTCAGCCATCTGCTGGAGAAGATGATGCGGGCAGAGAAGAGCAATCTCGTCCCCCACACCTCCAGCACGCGGAGCAACGCGGGAGTCCTGAGTTCCGCAGCGGCGATGAAGTCCGGCGCGCACTCGCACGAGCAGCCCGCTACCGCGACCTCGACATCGCCGCTCAAGACATCCAGCCCGAAATCTGCGGAACCGAGCGCTGGGACGCCTGCGACTCCCGCAGTGCCGACACCGACACCTCAATCCGCCCCACAGACAAAGGTGCCTGAGCCTCCTCCGGCTGTAGTGGCTGCAGTCACTCCTGCTGCTCCCCCGCAGCCACCTCCCCTTGCCCCTCCGACACCGGTCGCAGCCTCTGTCGCACCCGTGGAGCCCAAACCCCCGGTTCCCTCACCACCAGTTTCCGTTCCACCCCCAGAGCCCCCAAAAGCTCAGGTCACACCGGTCAAACCTGCATCTCCTTTGCCACCTCCTGCCAAGGAGAAGGCAAAGGACAAGGAGAAGGAGAAGCAGCAGCCCAAACCTGTAGCGACGCCGAAGAAGCCGGCCTCGACTCCCGTACCTCCCATCGTATGGCTGGCGGCGGGAGCCTCACTGCTGGTGCTCGGGGCCGTGGTCACAGTGGGAATTTTTGCCTATCAGGGGTGGCACACTTCCAAGCCTGAGCCGGCACCTACTCCTCCGAATACCCTTGTAGACCTCCCCGCGCCTCCGCAGCCAGAGGTGAAAAAAGAGGAGCCACCCAAACCCGAAACGAAGACGCCACCTCCGACGACACCCCCGGCGGCGGAGAAGAAACCTGAACCCCCGCCGAAACCCAAGCCACCAAGGGAGCTGGTCTTCACCAAGCGTGTTTTCCCCGCGACCGTCCGGGTGAAAGCCAACGGACGCAGCGTGCAGCTCACGAAGAACTCGCTCAATCAATTCGTTCTGAACCTCTCCGCCTTCACCGACTACCCGCTCTCCATCCTCATCTCCCCGCCCCTTGGATTTGCGGGAGAGTCCCACCTCATCACTGACCCGAAGGCCAGCACCTATGAACATGAGGTGGTCTTCAAGCGCGCAAAGTCTCCGATCACCATCCCCGGCAACTCTGACTACGACCAGGCTGAGCTTACCTTTCTGGACTACCACGATGACGAGCGGGCCAGTTTCCAAGGTGATGAGTTTTCCAAGCCAGGCGTTGGAACTGTTTCGTTGCGGAATGGTTCCGCAACCACCGAGGTGCCAACCGGGCTCTATCAGATTCGCCTCATTTCCAAATACCAGAATGTCGCGTCTGTCACTCTGGCGGCAAAGCATCCCGTCCCCAAGAGAGCCGGAACGGGCGAGTTGAGCGCCCCTGCGGAGGGATGGGGAGGCCACACTTTCGAGTGCAACTTCCAGGTGGAAGTCGACATCAGCGGCAAGAAGACAAAGCTCTACGCACGCCGCATTCTGACTTTTGACGAGGATCTGTCCAAGGGCGTTCTCCAGGACAATTGGGCGACCGAGGGGCGATTACCGGAACGTCAGCAGAGCACGATTCGCGACATCAAGGTGGATGCGTCTGGCAACCTGACCGCGCTGCTTCCTCTGGAAGATCCCCAGCACAAGGACACCACTTTCGACGAGATTGTCGAGCTCAAGCGCAATGCCCAGGGTGGGGTCACCTTCCAATGTTATCCTGCGGCGAATTCCGCGAACAAGACGCGGGACGACTACGACGTGAACGGGATAGCCAAAAAGGTCCGGTAGCAAGCAGTCGCTCTGACACGGCTCGCATTTGCCGAAACAGACTCTTTGCAACGCCTGCAAATGGGCGAGAATCCGCACGCGGCGTCATCCGACAACACAGACCGGAGTGTGTTCAATCAACCCCGGAATACTCTTGACGGATGGCGTAAATTTTAGAGAATTTGAAGTATTTATTAATATCTCATAAGTAAATAATTCCCTCCCCCAAACACACACGCCCTTACCCCATGAAACTCACCTTCCGCCTCAAAGGTCTGATGGCTGCAGCCTCCCTGGCAGTCGTACCGGGCATCATTCTCGCTCCTTCTTCCAGCTACGGCTACGGCGTTGGCGCTCTGGGCGCAGCCACGGCTGACTCCGCCCGTGGCGGCACAGCGGCGGCCCCGGTGATCGCCATCTCCGGCAGTGCTCCGTCCCAAGCTTCCGTAATTTCAGCCTCGCAAGCTTCTTCCGCCGACACCACCGCTGCCGTTGTCGCCTCCACCCAGACCACCAGCACGAGTTCCAGCGCTCCGGTAGCTTCCTCCCGCCGTTCTTCGGGCAGCAGCTCCACGAGTACCCGCACCACCAGCAGCTACTCCTCCAAGGAAGTGGTGACCAAGAATCCGGTCGTGGAAACCGCCGCCCCTGCCGGTCCGGAGTTCGCTTTCACCGCGGGCTGGGACAGCCAGTACATGTTCAAGGGACTGGACAACGTGCGCGCGAGCAGCTTCGGCGGCCGCGACGAGTCGTCCATCTGGTATGCCAAGTTCTCGGCAGCCTATGAAGGCTTCGGCTTCAACCTCGGCTACATCATGGCCGCGGAAGAAAGCGATCCCCGCTTCTCTCCTGTGGAACGCTCGGAGTACTACAGCGAAGTCGTCGCTGGCGTGAACTACACCGCCTCCATCATCGGTGGCGTATTGGACGGCACCATCGGCTACAACGCCTACTTCTTCCCCGAGGAAGACTTCTGGGGCACCGGCTACCAGGGTGAGCTCTACGCCCGCCTCGCGCTGGTGAATATTCCCTTCGTGACGCCGAACTTCGTGTACTCCTACTTCCACTCGGAAGAAGAGATCCTCGAAGGTCACTTCTTCGAGTTCCGCCTCGACAGCTCGATTCCCGTCTATGAAGGCAACGGCTTCAAGGTGGCAGTGAACCCCTACGCCTCCATCTCCTATGACCAGGACTACAACGGCGTGGGCGGCGACTGGAACTCGATCGAAACCGGCGTCAAGGTGCCGATTTCCATCGGTGACCACCTGATCGTGGCTCTCTCCGGCAACTACGGCTGGGACATCGGCGACGACCGCAGCAACTTCGACAAAGGTTTTGATGATTTCTGGGGCGGCGTGTCTGTCACGTATCGCTTCTAAAAGAACATCCAGATTGATGTGATGACGCGGGCCGGGTTTTCCGGCCCGCCTCTTTTGGAGCCATCCACCCATCCATCTCTATGAAATCCGTCCTTGTTGTTCTTATTGCCACCCTCCTTGCCGGTTCTCTTGCACCTCTCCACGCCGATGGCGGGAAGAGCGGTGACGACCGCGCTGAACGCCGGAAGAAGACCGACTAAGAGCAGCCAAATTACAATTGCGGCATGGGGCAGCGCCTCATGCCGCATTTTTTTCTTCCCGCGCGGCGAGTTTGGAGCACATTGCACCGGCTACGGCCCAGACTCCCTCCATGCCCGATCCCAAGAAACCCCTCAATCTGGACGACATTGACTTTGGCGCGACCCTGCGTGGCCATCAAAAGGGCGATCGGGTGTTCGACCGCTTCCTGTTGGAGAAGCTGCTGGGGCGCGGAGGCATGGGCGTGGTGTGGCTGGGAACGGATGAACGTCTGGGCCGTGAGGTGGCGCTGAAGTTCGCTCCTGAGGCAGTCCGCTACGATGATGTTGCCGTAGACGAGCTGAAGGAAGAAACAAAAAAGGGGCTCAACCTGGCGCACCCGAACATCGTCAAGATCTACGACTTCCTCGTGGATGAAACCCATGCCGCCATCAGCATGGAATTCATCGACGGTGAGAACCTTGGAGCGCTACGCACGCGTCAGCCGAACAAGGTGTTCGAGACCCGCCAGATTGCCCTGTGGGTGGGCCAGTTCCTGGACGCGCTCGACTATGCGCACCGCATCGCCAAGGTCATCCACCGCGACCTGAAGCCTGCGAACCTGATGATCGACCGCGAGGGCAACCTGCGCGTGACGGACTTTGGCATTGCCCGAAGCATCTCGGACGCGATGAATCGCGCCACGTTGGGTATTGGGAACTCCACTGGCACGCTTGCCTACATGTCTCCCCAGCAGGCAGACGGCAAGAAGCCCCACATCACAGATGACCTGTATGCCTTCGGCAGCACCCTATATGAGCTGCTGACCGGCAAGCCGCCTTTCTTCTCAGGCAACATCATTTCCCAGCTCCAGCATGATCCGGTTACCAGCCTCACGGAACGCCGTGAGGAATTCGGCATCACCGCGGGTGAACCGATCCCCATCGAGTGGGAGCAGACGATTCTCGCATGCCTGGAGAAGTCTCCGGAAAATCGTCCTGCCAGTGCTCTGGCAGTCCGTCAGCGGCTGGGCCTCGCCCCTGCCTGCCAGCCAGAGGTGCCACCGCTTCCCGCGGTGCCCGGTGGATCCGGAGCCGTCGGCGGAGCACCTACGAACTTCAGCCACTCAGCCGCGCATCTTCCAACGGCGCATGGACCGACGCAAACTTATGTGCGTCCCGGAGCCGGCCTCACGGAGATGAGCCTGCCGAACCGGCCCATCGGTTCCGGTGCCATCAAAGTAGGCCCCGGCGTCACGCCGGTGCAGCCGCCCACCACGCATGATACCCAGCAACCTGCGACCAAGAAGGGCAGCGGCGGAGTGTTGCTGGTCGTTGGCTTGCTCGCGGTGTTCTTCATCCTGGCCGTCGTGGGAGGAGGTGGGTGGTGGGCTTGGAATAACACGCCCTACCTCAAGAAGCTCCTCGGTAAGGAAGTCGCCGTGAATCCCGGCAATCAGGATCCGACGCCAACACCAACTCCCGAACCGCCCCCGACACCACCAGGCCCTGGCCCCGGACCAACGCCTACCCCCACACCTCCCGGACCCGGTCCTGCCCCCACGCCGACGCCGCCTGGCCCCGGCCCGACCCCAACACCCACGCCTACTCCGCCTACGAATCAGAAGATCCAAGCTCTGATCGACAAGGCAAAAGCTGGCGACACCGTGACGATCCCGGAGGGAATTTACGAGGAGCAGATCAAGTTCAAATCCAGCATCACGCTGAAGGCCGCTGTGCCGGGCAAGGTGATCATTCAGACAGATGGCCGCTCTGGATCGGTCTTCGCAGCGGAGAATTGCGAGGGAGGAACTGTCAGCGGCTTCGTGTTCCAACATACCGGTACGGAAGTGACTGAGAAGGTAAACTGGCCCGTGGTCCTGGTGAAAGTCAGCAGCATCGTGATGGATGGCTGTACCATTCAAGCAGGCCTCGGGAATGGCCTTGAGGTCACCGGCGCGTGCAAGCCGCAGTTCATCAAGTGCATCATCCGGAACAACACCGTCAATGGGGTTGTCTTCGAGAGCGGTGCATCCGGTGCCCTGACGGAGGCGGATGTGCGCAAGAATGGTGAGAACGGTGCAGACATCCGTTTCACCGGTACCCATCCCACCTTTTCCAAGTGCACCTTCGCTGAGAATGGCTTCGCGGGAATCGTGGCCAAAGACGGAGGCAGTGTGAGCGTCCTTGATCAGTCCAGATGCCTGAACAACAACGACGCAGGCATTGCCGTGTCAGGGAAGGACTCGTTCATCAATGTCGTGGGCGCGGAACTGCAGGGCAATGTCATAGGCATTGCCGTCATGGATGGGGGGGCGAAAGCCAAGGTGCAGGAGTGCATCATCACGGAGAGCCAGCAGGCTGGCATTCAGGTTCAGGCTCCAGGCGCGGGCACCGAACTTCTTAACAATACTGTGCAGGGATCCAAGATGGACGGCATTTTGGCCTCAGGCGCTTCCGGCGAGGCCATCACCATTATCGGCAACAAGGTCAAAGGGAACGGAGGAAACGGCATTCTGATCTTCGGCTCGGGCTTCAAACCCAAGGTCGAGCAGAATGAAGTCAGCACCAATGGCCAGACTGGCATCTACGCCGGGGAGGGCGTTTCCGGCACCGTGAAAGACAACACCGTTCGCGGAAATCATCTGGGCAGCATCAAGAATGAGGGTGCCGCCGCAGATATCGTCATCCAGGGGAATCTGGCGGACGAATCCCAGTAACCGCAGCCGTGCCGATACGGCCATGTGGCTCCTGTCGGCTTGCATTTTCAGCCCTGGACCCTACCTTTTGCCAGAACTTCCCTTCGAATCCTCCACCCCTTCTATCCCACCATGAGCCAGCCCAAAATCACCGCCTACCTGAAGACCTACTGTGGATGGAGTGAAGGCGTCCGCGCCATCTTCCGCAAGTACGGACTGGAATGGGAGGAGAAGGACATCATCAAGAATCCT
The DNA here is from genome assembly GCF_003315205.1 of Roseimicrobium gellanilyticum. Taxonomy (NCBI): domain Bacteria; kingdom Pseudomonadati; phylum Verrucomicrobiota; class Verrucomicrobiia; order Verrucomicrobiales; family Verrucomicrobiaceae; genus Roseimicrobium; species Roseimicrobium gellanilyticum. Next base: position 384,923 of record NZ_QNRR01000006.1, read on the forward strand.
GCCTTCCGCTGGGAAATGGAACAGAAGAGCGGCCAGCCCCTGAGCCCCTGCGTGGAAGTCAATGGCACCATGCTCGCGGACATCAGCGGTGAAGAAGTGGAAAAGTGGATGGTCGAAAACAACCTCCTGGTATCCAGCGATACGGCTCCGGACGCTCCCATCAATTCCTCCTGCACCGACGAGCAGCACGCCGCCATGGCCCGCGGTTCGGTACCGGGACAGATCAAGTTCATTGCTTGATGGGTGGTCCGCATACTCCGTACGCGGTCATGATGTGAACAGGGTTGGTGACGTGAACTGGCGTCGGCGACCCAAAGGTGGAGCAACGCGAACCCGCACACGGAGTGGGCGGACCACTTCTCACGTCCACCGGTTCACCCGGCTGTCGAGCTGGAACACCTGACCTGACGTGTGTGGCAGATCCCGATCGAGGAATGCCACAAACCGCGCGACCGCTTCGCACGTGTTGAAGCGGCGCAGGGAATGCGCATCGCGGACGTTCTGCTTGATCTCCTCCGACAGATGCGCCGTCATCTTCGTCTCGAGCAGGCCGGGGAGAATGCAATTCACGCGAATATTCCGCCCGCCGTACTCCTTCGCCAGCGAGTGCGTGAGCCCAATGATGCCTGCCTTTGCCGCGGCGTAGTTTGCCTGTCCCGCATTCCCCCATCTCGCGGAATTGGAACCAATAAAGATGATGTGGCCGCAGCGTTTGCGGGCCATGGTTTTCAACGCAGCTTGGGAGACTTGAAAGGCGCCCTTGAGATTCACATCAAGCACCGTGTCGAAGTCCTCCTCCTCCATGTTGGGAAGTCGCCGATCGCGAAGCACGCCAGCGCAGTGTACCACCAGATCAACCGATGGCTGTCCATCAAACCATTTTGTGATCGACACGCGGTCAGAGACATCCAGTTCCCTGCGGCCAGGAGCGTGCACGGCATAGGGGTGGGACCGCAGCGCTGTGGTGATTGCCTTTCCGAGGTCCCCCTCGCCACCTGTGACCAGCGCAATAGGAGGCGGCGATTCCGGGGGACTCGAGGTTGAGGCATCCATGGTGCGAGCGTCTTGCACTTCTCCCCACTTGCAGGGGCTTCTCAACTGCTTCCTGCCGGGACCTGGCTTCTTGCTGCCAAAAGAAAATGGCGGGCTCCCAAGGGAACCCGCCACACACTGGATGAAAACGGCTGGTTCTGAAACTCAGCCTGCGCGATTGCTGAAGAGCACCGCAGAAGTGTCATAGGTAATGCGGGCGCCCGTCACTTCGGCAAGGTAGTTCAGCACTTCCGTGAGGGGGACCTTGCTCAGGTTCAGCGACACCGTTTTCTGGGCAATTTCAGGGGACTTGATGATGATATTCGGCACCACCTTGTCTCCGGAAGCCTTCTTGGCGAGAAGACGAAGCGCTTCCACCGCTTCCTCGAGCGATACATCGGCGAAGTCGATCTTCTCGATAATCACTGTGGCGTAGGTGCTGCGCAGCTTCGTGTTATCCACACCAATCTTCTGCTTGATCTGTGCGAGCATCGCGTTCGTGGGCACGTGATTGGGGTTGCGCTCGGCGACCTTGCTCAGCTTCTCACGGGCAATCTCAAACTGGCCTGCTTGGAATGCAGCCTTCCCCTCTTCAAAGAGGACATAGGTATCATCCGCAGCGCGAGCCGGGACGGAAATCAGTGCAGTACCCAGGACTGCAATCGCGATCATCAGGCAGGTCTTCATGGCAGTGGTGTTGGTAATTTTGACACCAATATTTTGCCCAGAGGTGTGCAGGAAGGTCAAGCCTAGACGATTCCACGCGGACGCAAAATAAATGGATTGCCTCGCATGCCGTTATGCAGCCCTCAGAAGATAGCCTGTATGGAACGACCTGCGGCCCCGCGTGCCGCTGCCTGCTCAGGAGTACTTCACGTCCTTGCGTGGCTCCATCTCGAAGGTGAGGATCTGGCTTTGATCCACGCTGGATTCAATCACCTCGCGCACGTATTTGAAGTAGTGGGGATCATCCTGCGCGATGGCGAGCTTATCCAGGCTCTCCACTTCCACGCTCACGAACCAATGCCAGGGGTCGCTCTCACGGATGCGCTTGCCCACATTGAGATGAAGAATTTCACGGATGCGCAACAGGGTGGTGCGCGTGGTCCACATCATCTCCTCAAGCCGCTCCGGCGTGACATCGGGCTTCAGAGTAAAGAGCGAGACCTGGCAGACCATAATTCCCTATTCCAGAGTCGCACTAGGAGCTCCAATCGAGTGCCTTTTTCTTCCAGGCGTAGCCAAAGGCCACCAGCAGGATGGTCACGAACGACAACGCCCACCAGAAAATGGAGGCGCCATGAGCCACGATGTAGTCCTTGTAAATAATCGCCCAAGGATAAAGGAAGACGACCTCAATATCGAAGAGCACGAAAAGCATCGCCACAATGTAGAACTTCACGCTGAAGCGGGGCTGAGCTTCACCAAGGGGGAGCATGCCGCATTCATAGGCGGAGTCCTTCATCTTGTTGCGGCGGGCAGCCTTCCCTGCCAGGACACTGACAAGAAGCGTGGCTCCAGCAAAGCCGGCGGCGATGGCCACCTGCATAAGGACGGGCAGATAATTCTCCAACATGGGTCGGGGGATACTAGACGGGAGTCCGGCGGCGTCAAGAAGCAGGGACCAGGCTACAAAAAAGCCGCCCTGCAATTGGCCAGGGCGGCTTGGTTAAAAGGTTGAGGATGAGTGATACGGTCGAGTCGGGAAATCTAGCGGGCAGCGGCGGCGGCGGCGGCGGCCGCTTCCGCGCGGGCGAGGGTGTGCACGCTGGACGCCTGCTCGATCCCCTTCAAACCGCGATAGCTCTTCAGCTTCTTTTCCACAAGACCACGGCTGACCAGATTCTGGAGCTTCTCATAGGAACGGAGACGCAGCATCTCTTCTCCTCCGCTCACCGCGTTCTTCAGCTTCAGGTTGTCATAAACCAGTCCAAACAGAACGTTGAACTCATACACCTTGCCATCCGACAGAACATTCACCAACTCATCTGTCACATGGTCAGGAACCCGACGCGAAAAACGTGTTTTTCTTACGGTAGCCATAGACGGCTAGTATAGCACGGCGCATAACAATTGGCGAATGAATGTTGCTTCCGGAGCCCAAAAACCGGCCAAAATGGCCCATTTTGGCCCGGTTTGAGGGCTTTTCGAAAGATCCGGGCTTAGATGCCGTACTGAGCTTTCTGCCCTCCTAACGGCTGGAAAAGCTGCCCAGTGCGCTGATTTCACCGCTTTCGGCCTTGATAATGAAGACCTCATCCGAGGCCGCATTCAAGGCGGACTCATAACGGACCTCAAGATCCCCGGCAAAATCATCCACCACAGAAGGATTCGGTGGGAAAACATACAACGCATTGCGGTCAGGCATTGCCACAATGACTTCTTTTCCAAAGACATTCTCAAAGACTTTGCCCAAAGATGGCGCCATCATGAGGCAGGCGAAGATTTCTTTCTCCCCGCGATAGACGCCATATCGGACCTTTCCTTCCTCGTCTTTAATCAGCTCAGGGCGATAGACGGTGAGCAGCCGTTCCGCAGCTTGGCGCGCCTTCTTCTCAAAGGCGTCCGCACTGATGCCTAATTTGGCGAATTCATCATCGGTATACACTTGGATATAAGGGGATGCCGCTATCTCACGGGCTGGGCAAAACACGGTCGTGACGGATCCACCCACGGCCTTCGCATTAGAGGTACCGACCAGCTTCGGCATGGGTAGCAGGAGGAATGGCTCGAGCTTGCGCTCCGGGGTCACCGGGACGGCCTTCGTGGCAGAGGCCGCCGAGGATGCGACAGGGGTGACCGGAGCAGGGGCTGCAGCAGCCTCCTTTTCCGGCGTCCTCGGTTTCTCAACCGACTTTGCTGGCGTCTTGGCGGGTGTTGCCTTTTTGGATGATGACGGCTTCGCCTTGGCAGGCTCTGCCGCGCCGAGGGACAGCACACTGCTGCAACTCAGGACCATCCAAACGAGGGCTCTCTTCATACCCGCGTACCTTGGGTCACCCCTGCCCTACTTCAACCCCAAAACCTCGTCCCTTGCGGTTGGTTCTGCATGCCGTTCTCTTGACTGCGTGCGGTTGACCGCTTGACTCATCGTATGATTTCCCATCTGCGCGGCCAGCTCGTCGAAGCGCTGCCTAACCAGCTCGTCATCGAATGCAACGGCGTCGGCTACCGCTGCTTCATCCCGCTCACCACCTATGACAAGCTGGCGGGAGCGACAGGGGAGGTGAAGCTCCTCACGCACTACCACGTCACCGAACATGATCACACCCTGTACGGCTTCGCTACGAGTGAAGAACGCGATCTCTTCAAGCTCCTCATCGATCGCGTGAGCGGTATCGGGCCGAAAATGGCCCTGGCCGTGCTGAGCGGCATGCCGGTCTCGAACTTCAAGGACAATGTGATTCGCAACGACATCGCTGCTCTTTCGAAGATCAACGGCGTAGGGAAGAAGACTGCGGAGCGCATCGTGCTCGAGCTCAAAGACAAGGTCGGCATCGTGAGCACCTGGCAGGCCGCGCAGTCCTCCACCGCCAGCCTCGCGCCCGATCCCACGCAGGCGGTACAGACCGACGCTGTACTGGCGCTCATTACGTTGGGCTTCAAACAAACTGAAGCGCAGAAGACAGTGCAGGATCTGATGAAGAAGGCCGGCGCGGAAGCGGACAAGATGACGGTGGATAAACTGATTCGCGATGCGTTACGAGGGATGTGAGGCACAATGCGCTTGCCTTATGGGCGCAGCTTTGAGCATGCTAGAGGCAAGTCACTGGTGAACCCATGAATACAAGCACCTCCATCTCCAGCCTGATTCGTGCTGTCGCCAGTTTTGCTTTTTCGTGCGGCGTGATGGGATATCTTTTTTAGCCAGGTGGTCACGATCGCTCCTGGAAGAGACGTGTTCTGGTGGTTTATCGGCTGTGGGCTTTTGCTTCTCACCGGTCTGGCACTTCGTGAATGGTACCATCGGATTGCGGCGGTCGCCCTGGTGACCCTGTGCATCATGTCTGCCATTGAGAGCCATGCACGCGGCATCGCCTACGAGAAGCGCATGATGGCTAAAAAGGCAGCCCGCTCGCAATCAAGCTAGTCATGGCCTACCTGAACAGCAAACCTCGCACGCCAGAAGTCTGTCCGGTATGCGGAGAGGACGTTCCTCCGAAATCACTGGCCTGTCCGGAGTGCGGTTCCGACCACAACACGGGCTGGAAAAAAGATGCCTACACGTATGATGGCGTCGACCTCCCGGATGATGATGAATTTAACTACGATGAATTTGTTGAGCAGGAGTTCGGCAAGGGGAGTGCCAGTCCGAAGCCTGCGGGCATCAAGACCCTCTGGTGGGTGACCGCCATCGTTCTGCTGCTGGCTTGGATCTTGTCACTGGTTTATTGAATCTCCTGTCGGCCTTTTCCACACGCCGGCACCCGCAAGTTTCCACACCGAGCCACTGATTGCTCCGCCAGCGAGGCCCGGCCACAGGGTACGGTCCCAGTTCCACAGGATGATTTTGGCGAACAAGGTGATGAGCAACGAAACGATGGCCAGCGTCACCGTCGTCTTGCTGCGCCCCGTCATCATCGCGTGGAGTGAGAAGACGGCATGACCAGACACGGGAGGGACCCCAAACAACGGGCGGGCGAGGCCAAGCAAGGCGACTCCAATATCAACCGCCCATTGCCAGAAGGTTACGGACTGCCTCTTGCCAAGTCGATCTGCAACCAGGCTGCCTGCAAGAGCCGCGGCAGGTACGTAGTACCAGAGGCGGTAGTGACGCTCCTCACCTGTGAATGCCAGGACGCTGTAAGCCGCCACGAGGAAAGCGGTGCCCATGGCAAAGAAGAGGGAGCGGCTCATGCGCTCGACCATCATCTCTGTGCGGCAGTGCCCTCAGCCGAAGAACCCGCCACCTCCGGGTCCATCTTGCCATCGGCGGTTCCCAACATGGCTACGGGCCCTCTTCCCTTCCAGAGCAAGGCCAGCCGGCGGGTAGGCGCATCCAGAAGGTAAATCTCACTGGACCCAAGCTGGAAGAGCACCTTGTCTCCCGGGAGTTGCACCGCATTGAGCACAGGCAGGCCGACGAAGGGAGTTTCAAAAGCAAGCTTCCAGCGCTCACCACTCGCGGAATCGACGCCCTTCAGGCCATCTCCCGCCCAGTAACCCGTCCGGAAGGACCAGCGGCCTGAAGTAGGGTCGCCCAGTTTGTCGACTTCTCCCACGTTTTCCCAAATGCGCCCTTCCAGACCGAGCTCCTCATTGCGCGCCCTGATGCCGGGAGCGACGGTCGCTTTGAGGTTGGGAACCACCGTCACAAGCTCGACTTGGCCCCCTCGCGGAGCTTCCAATCGTGCCACCAGATCCCATTCCGCCGGGCGCTCTGCATTTCTGCAAACAAACAGTCGATCGACTACCGACTTGGAATCCAGCTCCATCACCTTGACCGGCTTCCCGCCAGACAGCGATCTCCGGTACACGTCTCCATCGTCGCAGGACAGGTAGTACACCATCACGTGCTCCGGCAGGGAAAGAGCACTCGCATTGACCAGCTCAGTGCGTGTGTAGAGAGACATGTGCCCCGCCGACCCATAATAGGCGCAAAGCAATGCATACGAAACAGTCTGCACCAGCAGCGATGCACGGATGCTCCTTCCCAATTGGTGCGGAGTGCCCCTGAACATCCACACCACAAAGGGCCATTCGAGGAGCAACGTCATCACATAGGTAAGGCCGACCATGAGTCCAAGCCAACTCATGGCATTGGACAGCGAAAGTGGCTCCGAAGGATGGAAATTGCCCAGGATGCCGATGCCCAGCCAGGCAGAAAGATAGTTGGCAAGAATCATCACTCCGATGGAGGCGCCCCGATGTGTCTTGAAGATCCATGACAACAGCAGCCCCTCGAAGATGCCGATGAACAGATTCCCAATCAGCATGTGCAGCGAGCCTGCCCACATGAGCGGCGTGCCCATGTTTGCGGATGCCGTAGCCGGATACAACACCACGGGGGTTGCCAGGAGGGCGGCCTTCCAACGCCTTCTGGATTCGGTCACCGATGGGGAGAGGTCCTGGAACATCAGCGCCATGATGGTGCCCGGGCAGAGCCACACGCAATAAAAAAGGAGCGGCCCGAAGGCCGCTCCCACTGCAATTCAATCTACTCTTAACTTAACCGACTGATTAGAAGCGGATGGTCAGGCCACCTTCAAGGATGTGGCCGATGGAGTCGTGACTTCAGCCTCTTCCACTTCAATGTAACCGGATTCCAATTGCTCCTAAAGGCCGTTGCCAGAAGCCACTGCGCCAGCTTCGAGCCCGGCTCAGATGGAGGCTGGGCAGGAAGTAGCGAAGGAGCGCATCCTGTCGACCAGAAGCGCCCTGCTTGCGGATAAGGATACGGAGATGTGAAGTTCACTATCGAGCAGGCGCATGCTCTGGAAATCGACAAACACTCGGTAGGTTCCGCCCAGTGGAATACGCCCCTATGTTGAAGACGCCCGCGTGAGCGTAGTGAATCGATGCGCTGTGTGGGCTTGCCAACCAGTAAGCCCATTTCTATCGTCGGGCATGGTTGCCTCCCTGTCCCTCGTGAAGCGGCGTGCTTTTCTCAAGAGCGGGCTGGCTGCCGTTGCCTTGTGGCAAGCAGGTGGTGTTTCGACTCAGGCGGCGGCAACCTCCATCGAAACCGTCGCGGAGGAGGCGCACCAGGAAATCTGGCGGCGCTTCATCGACAAACGCCTGGATGTCCTCTTTCACTATGCGGGACTGAATGGTGAAGTCACCCTGCCTACGGCGGACCATTGCGCTGCAGCGCAGCCGAATGGCATGAGTTGGTCCACACCGATTGAGGATGGTCCTTTCTTCGGCGGACTGTATCTGGACGGACTATGCAATCGCTGGAGTGTGCGGCGTGATGAGGAGTCTGCGGAGAAGGCGCATCGCATCGCGGCGGGATTGATGAAGTTGGCAGAGCGGAGTGAAACACCCGGCTTCGTTCCGCGAGGATTGGGTGCAGACGGGAAGTCCCATTACCCTGCCAGTTCTGAGGATCAGGTGTTCCCATGGTTCTATGGGCTGTGGTGTTATGTGCGGAGCGGCCTCGTCTCTGGTTCAGAGCGCACACGGATCGTGGAGAAGCTGCAGAGCACTGCGGTGGCCCTGGAGGGCCATCAATGGCGCGTGCCATGTGCACGGCCTGAGTACGGCTACCGCGGCACCTTTGTGCGGCCCACGGCGCATGATGCAGCACGTTTCCTCTTCCTGCTCCGGGCCATGCATCAACTTACGGGTGAGGAACGCTGGCTCACTCAGTATCACGAGCGTCTTCAGGAAAAGGTTGGACCTACCATGAAAAGCCGCCTGGAAATCTGCGCCGAAGGCCTGGAGTACGGAGGGCACGGAAAGGGTGAGACCTACCTGTGGACACACTCCATGTCCCAGGCAGCACTACGTGCACTGGCGGATGCAGAAGCAGATGCCGCCACTCGTGAAGCGTATCGGCAAGGTCTCACCGCATCTGTAGAGAGGGCGGCCACCCACCTGGAGCGCGCCGGGAAATATGATTCCGCGAATCAGTTTGCCTTCGACACCGACTGGAGATTCCTGAATGCATCCTGGAAACCACAGGCCAACTGCGAAGAGGCCATCGCTCTGGGACGTGCGCAACTCCCGCTCTGGGCGGACCGCAATCCACGCAGCCCGTATGAAGATGACACCGTACGGGAGCCACTCTTTGCCGCATGGATCATCTGCCTCGCAGGGAAGGACGTGCAGGAACGCCTCCTTGGCCCGAAGCTTCAGGAGATGCTCACCCGCTACCAGTGGCGAGGCATGTACACCGCGACCTTCTTCATCGCAGTGAACCTTGCGTATGAGCATGGGCGGATGTTGCGGTAGGAATGGCGAGGCCTGAGAGATGGCGACAAAAAATTGTTCGATGCATCCCCGAAACTCTTCAAGCAAAGCGTGGTTGAATGGAATGTCACCACCAGAGTTGTTTCATCCCGCGACCGTCATGAAAACGCGCTCTCTTCAAGCCACTGCCATCATGATGGCCCTGATGGCATCTCTCTCAACGTCACCACTGCCGGCAAAGGATGAGCTCCCTCCCGGCGTGACTCGTGTGACGGTAGTCTTCTCCGGTGGGCACGATACGGTGCCTGTCGATCATGGCCGCCCCGTGGTATTGATCGCAGCGGCGCTGGGTGTGCCGGATGAGGTGTTCCGCGAAGCCTTCAGCCATGTGCGCCCCGCTGCCGGTGGCCGGGAGCCAGAACCACAGCAAGTACGTGCCAACAAAAGTGCTCTCATGTCCGCGCTGGGGAAGCATGGCGTCACCAATGACCGGCTGGACGAAGTCTCAAACTTCTACCGCTATCCTCCAGGTCGCGGTGGCTTGTGGCGGAACAAGCCCGCCACAGCCCATGCACTCGTCAAAGAAGGCACGGTCATCGGTTTCGAAGTGGTGGATGGCGGCTCGGGCTATTCCTCGCCTCCCTCCATCACCGTGCCCGGTGTAAAGACGAGCGAGGTGAAAGTGACCCTGTCGTACGGAAAAGACCTTCAGAAGAACGGCTCAGTCTCGACGATTGCCATGACCGGTGCCAAGGTAAAATGACCTGCATCGCTGATGCCGGCATGTTCACCATGTTCGAGCGCACCGAGGCTTTCTTGAAGGAGCATCCCCACGTCTGGGATGATTCAGGTTTTGCTCTGGAGTACGGGGAGAATCCAACTGGCAGGTTGGACATTGACGCCATGCGGCAGTTCTTCGGCGAGGGCAAACATGCACAGAGCCGTGGCGGTCACATGACCTACGAGGTGAAAGTCGCGCGTGCGACCCTCCTGCAGATCTCTCGTACCGATGGACCCGGCGTTCTGCTGGATTTCCTTGTAGAAGACCTGCACAACACTTCCTGGCGCACAGTGGAGCGCTCCGTTCTGCAAGAGCTGGTCGGCATCTATTTCAGTGAAATGGATTCGCCGGTGATTTTCATCAATCACAGCGTTCCTTCCTCGGGTGGGTACATGATCCACAAGGGTCCCGAGAATTCTTCGGTGACGAATCACTCCTGGGACAACTTCATCTGCATGGTGGACGCCAAAAAGGTCGCATACTGGGTGGATGTCAGCGACGAGTGACAGGTCTCCACGACGGCCGCACCTCACGCGTCCCTTATCTCGAAAAGCGGCGGATGCTGCGGATGCGCCAGCTGTAGAGGTTGTCCAGGGACTTGGCAGAGCTCAGGGTGCCGTTGCGGGCTTTATTGATATAGTCGTAGTCGTCGGTCATCAGAGCGGGGTCATTGGGGTCGATGGCGCGCTCGACGAGAGCATCTCCCTGACGCTCTGCGATGATGGTGTCCTTCCCTTCGAGAAAGGTTTGTGGGTCTGAGGAACGCGCCTTTCTGAGAGTCTGCGCGCGGAAGTGCACGCGGAACGTATTCGACCGGGTGGTGAGTCGCGGATAGATGTTTGCGTAGGGCCTCTCCAGGGTGTTGTCTCCCGTGAGGCGGTGGTTGTTCCAGAAGTTCCTCATGGCGTTCCTCACCACGGTGCCGCTGCCCGAGGGAATGCCCTGATCTTTGGGCACGAGGAATTGCTCACACACCTCACCGGTGTTTTTGAAAAAGCGGCCTTGGTTGAAGGTTTCCTCCCACTGCGTGAGAGTGGCAGCAGCATCGATGTAGTGGCGCCATTTCCCATTCGCGTTTGCCTGGGTGTAGTCCTTGTAGGTCATGCCAGCATTGGTGGGGATGGCGAGCAGCTCCTCAGACTTCAGCACGGCATGGAGGCCGGTGGCGCGGGTGATGTTGGTGAAGGGCACGATGCGGTAGTTCATGTTGACCTTCCCCGCGGTGGAGAAGGGCTCGCTGATGGGATAGGGCTGCACCACGGGCATCCAGAACCAGTCGAGCAAGGTGTGATCCGGGGGTGCGCCAAGGAGGTTTCCCTTCGTGCTGTGATCGGCGGAGCCGAGGTGGCCGGAGCCGGGCGTGAGGTCTGGCCGGAAGAGGAAGGTGGTCCATTGCAGGCCGGTAGATGGCGCGGACGGCAGGGAGCCAAACATGACCGGTGAGGGGATGAGCTGGTTCGGCGCGGTGGTTTGATTCGCGGGGCGCTGATTGATGTTCACGCCGTCCCATGGGTTCTGGCTGAAGTAGGGCGGGATGGAACCGTCGAAGACTTGAGCGCCGTCATCCGGCTTGTTCCAATAGGCGCCGTCTGGCGCTATGCCAGTGCCATTGTCCCAGTCACGCGTATCGGTGGGATTCACGGAGTAGGGATAGTTCGCCGGGACGTTGGCGCGGAAGGTCGCGGAGGCCGAGTCGATGACGAAATCCGGTCGCACATCCGAGTTATAGGTCACTCCGTTCACCAGGCTGGAGGATGTCATGCCATCGCCAAACGTGGGCGAGACACCTCCGGGGCCACCTACTTTGTGTGGCTTGCCTCCGGACTTGGTGAAGGCATGAATTTGGGGAATGGTGCGTGTGATCAGCAACCGGCCCGCACTGATAGTGGCCGGGTCCCAAGCGGGATGCGGCACCATGAGGCGCTTGCGCGCATCCACTCCTACTGCCCCCGCTCCTTCCCTCAAGCGTTGGTAGGGAAGGCGGTAATCTCCGTGACGCACTACCCAGGTGCGCACCACATCATTCACGTCGATGATCTCGGGCGCGCCGAAGCGGGTGGCCCCGGAGGTGCGAACGTCCTTGTAACGCTTGCTGAAGGTGAGTCCCAGTGCCGCAGGCGCAGCGGGCACTGGAACGACCAGATTCTGCGGTATCTCCACCATCAATCTCCTGTCGCCATAGTCGCCATCCCGCTGGTTCCCCACGCGGATTTCCAGGCAACGGTCCACCATCACGCCCCCGGTGCGCGAAGAGGAGATGGTCATGCTGGTGGCGTTGGAGGGGACCAGGAAGTAGCCACGGCTGTACATGGCCGGGTTTGAAAGGGTGTTGGCGGGAGTATCAAAATCCGATTTCCGCAAACTGCTGATTTGGGAATGGGCATTGGTGTCGCTATCCGCATACATCCAGTAGCCGCCGGATCCACCCCACCCTACCCACCAGTCTCCGGTGCTCATGCGTCCGGACTGGGGTGTTTCCTTCGGCTTGATTTTGCAGAGGTACTGCAGGTGGGAGACATTGTGCAGCAGGCTGCCCCATCCCATGTAGGGCTCCCCGGAGACCGTGTCCTGCACCGGCGGCGGCCCCAGCGCATTGACGGCTCCCCCCACCCCGCGCGCGCCAAAGCCAGCGGTGTCGATACGAAGGGAGCCGAGTTGCGTCACATTGAAGGAAGAGCTCGGAGCGATCATGGTGTATCCCTGCGCGGCGCAGAATCCTTCCGCCACCACACCCACCTGGATGGCCTTCACCCCCGCGGGGAGCTTGAGCTTGCTCACCAGGTCAGGGTTCAACTTCGGGGCAGCGCCACTTGCGGGGTTCTCCGCCGCAAGAATGAACACCAAGCCAAACTCGGATACGGTGAATTCGCGACCGATGCCGGTGTTCCAAACGCGGTCATTGCCCTCATCGTTCTGATTGCGCTTGAGTGAGCGGTTGTCGGTGTTGAGCGGGGCACTGTAGTAGGTCATGTTCACCGCGGCGACCTGGCCAAGTGTGTCCGTTCCAATCCAATTTGCCGAGGTCTGCGTGTATGCATCGACAGGAACACGCGGACTCACGTTCTTCGTGGAGTGCGTGCTGTCATTGCCATTGGTCTGGCGGATGTATTCCAGCATTGCCACGAGGGACGAGCCCATGTTGTAGGCACTGGTGGACCAGGAAGCATGGCGGGAATCGTATTTCTCCGTCATGGATTTTGCATATCCCTGCTTCACGGATCTGGCCCCCTCAATGATGTACTGGGCCAGGTGATTGTTGTGAATCATCCCGACACCAAAGGGGTCATTTGCCTCTGTGTTGTAGTAGTTGGAGAAGTCATCCATGTTGGATGCCGCACCACTGCGCCGGAAGTGATAGGGATGCTTGCCCAGCGTGCTGGCAAATGCGGAGACATTGTCAAAGGACGTACGCTTGTTGTTCTGCGGCTCTGGCCGGTAACTCACCGGCCAGATGGACACCCTCGGTGTGCCCGCCGCCGTGAGCTCCGGCGCACGGCTCTCCGACGTGAGGAAGAAGCGGAGCCGCTTTACTCGTGCGGGCTCCTGGGCGAACAAGGCCTGCACAGTTCGCTTTCCTCCTGCCAGGGGGAAACCGGAGATGTCACTTGGGTCATCGATCAAAAGTTCATCCACAGAGGCATAGAGCCGGTCGGTATCGAAGTTCACCGGCACGCTGTTTCCCGCCATGATACCGCCGTCCGCATTCACCCGCGGAGTGATTGCATAGAGCTGTTCCAGCTTCTGGTTCATGGTGGTCGAGCCAGGCACCAGCTTCTCTCCCGGAAAGAAAACTGTGCTCAAACATGTGGTCGCCGGATGCCCTCCAAAGCGCTGCACCTCATTGCGGACAGGCGGTTTCACAGCAAACTCGATCTCACGGTTCGTCGCGCACCGGGGAGTATCCCAAAAGATGGCCTCGGAGGCCGTGTTGATGTTTATCTTGGCGGACTCGTCATCCGTCCAGAAGGCGTACCGGCCCACGATGGGATTCTCTTTGCTGGCCAGCGACTGGCCTGAGAAAGGTGTGAACTTCGGCGAGGTGGAGTCATCCATCACCCCGATGCTGCCATCCTGCAGGACATAGATCCATCGCACTGGCATCGGCAGCCGCTGCATGGAGGCGGTATTCCCAGGCAGCCGGACTCCATTGATGGAGGCATTGCTGACGGCAAGATGCTGCGAGTACTGAAAGCCCTCCGGCACCTTGCTGTCAGGATACGTCGGGCTGACCATGTCCATCACGCGGGGATCGACGATGGGAAACACAAAATCGCCCGCTTCGTCCAGGGCAGGTTCATTGAGATCCGTGTAGGTGCCGGGACGTGCGTCCCAATCGTTGGGAACGTCCGTCTCAAGATTCTGCGCACTGGCGGAGATGAGCATGCTATTCTCCACCACCATGTCCCGCGCACTGTAAAGTTTGTAGACCCGGGAACCGAGGCCGGAATTCGCGATATACGTGCGGATGGCGCCCGGCTGGGAAATCCACAGCGCCTTGCTCTCGGTGGTGCCCATCCGCATCTGGCCAATGGCGTTGTTCATGGCCATGTCCTGCAAGGTCGTCACGTCATGCACTGCGGCCTGGCTGGCAGAGGAGCGCATCTGCACGGTGGACATGCTGAAGAACAGCACCACGACAATCGTCACCATGCCCAGGATCAACAGGGCTGGTAGGAGTGCCGTGCCTTGACGATATGTGGGGCGAAGATGCGAGCCTCTCATGGATTGATGGAAGGAATGTCGCAAATCAGTCAGTCAGCGGCGATACACCCGCACACGCGCGGTGGAAGGGTCCAGTTGCAAGGTCGCATAGCCCGGCGGCAGACCGGGGGACTTCGCCAGATCCCTCTCAGACACAAGGGTGATGGTCCAGGACTGGGCTGCAGGCAGCGTACACCTCCCATCTGGCGTGAATCTGAAGCTGGTGAACTGCCTTATCTCTCCGTCCGGCGCCAGCTCCTCTCCACACTGCAGGGCCGACTGAGTGGCATCAAGCAGAAGAGAATAGGCAGCAGCCGGGTGAAATACGAGGTCCCCTGGCAAGCGCTCCATGGGAGATGAGGCGACGAAGGGCGGCCGGTAGCCGGGCACCGTCGGATCATGGTATTGAGGCTTATCCGGGTCAGTAGTCAGCTTCTCCGTCCCATAAGCACAGGCCCTCCAGGCCAACACGCCCATATCATCTGGCACCCGGTAGAACCTCACCACCACGTCCCGGTTCATGGTGGTGGCTTCCTGCCGGGCTTGCTCCATCATGTGGCGAGCATTGGTCACTCCCTCTTTCATATGGAGCGAACCCATCAATCCATTCATGGAGGACGCCGTGAGGGTGACCAGAATGGTCATGATCGCAATCACCACTACAATCTCCGCCAGCGTGAATCCGCGGGCGGCAGGAGTGTTGCGGGCAATGCGATGGTGTACCATGATGTGATGACTCCAATGACTGCTCCTTCGGTCGTTCTTGGCCTAGTACGTTCCGGTCCAGCGCGCATTTCGCAGCCGTACCGTGGTGGTGAAAACGCGGTAACTCAGCTTTTCATTCAGAAGAGCAGACTCCAGCGTGCGGACGTCCTCGTCATAATTGATGGCGTTCTGGAACAGGGAATCGAGGCCAAAGTCCGGCTTGATCTCGCCGTAACGCTCCTCCAGGCGCTCGGCGGATGCCTCATCGATGGCTACGAGCGTGAGCCGCAGAAGCGGTGGCAGCCGATGCCGGGTGGCCTTCTCCTCCGGCGTCTTCGCATGCTGATAGTTTCGGGTATCGTAGTAGTAGGAAGGCGCCAGCGCGTTGGGACTTAGAAAGGTGCCATGTACGTCCTTGCTGTCAGGCGGGAGCAGGGGCGTGATGACGAGCGCAACGATATTTTCTGCGACGGAGCTCACCTGCCCCGGCTGCGCCACCGCGTCCCGGAACCAAGCGAAGATTTTTCCGGTGGTAGATTCCGTGCCCAGCTTCGCATTGTAGGTCCCCATCTTCTCTGCTGGCACCTGCAGTTCCTTCAGGCGAAAGCGGTTTCGATCTGCCGTGGTCCCCAGGGCATTGAGGAAGGTGGCGCGCGACGCCTTATCGTCGCCGAACTCCACAAAATATCCCCAGCTATTCAAGAGGTTTCCCATGCCCTTCCACGAGGCCTCCTCGGTGAGTCCATAGGTCCCATGGAAAAAGATGCCATGCCCTGAATAAGGTCCCGCCGTGAAGAGAGGCTGATATCCACTCCGCGCGGGACCCGACACGAAGTGCAAGTCTGACTGCAACTCGTAGCTCACGGGTACCGTGTCTCGATTCTGGTTTTGGTACTCAAAGTCGTAATAGGGATTGATGTCGCATCCGGCCAGGCGGAGCGTCATTGCTTCAAAAGCAGCCTGCGCCTCCCTGAACTGCCCCAGCCTGGATTCAGCGATACGCATCTGGGTGAGAGAGGAATCCAGCATGAGCGTGGTGCTCACCATGATGACGGAGAGGATGGTGACACTCAACAACACCTCCACCAGCGTGAATGCTGGGGGGCCTGCCAACCCGGCTGCTTCTGTGCTGCATGAGGTATTCATTCTCACGTCGGCTTCTCGAGATTCACCAGCATGGCACGCGTGACACGCACACTCATCGGTAATTTCTTGCCATCCGTGATGGCCGCCTTCGCGTCATCCAGGTCCTTCCTGCCTTTGACACCGGGGCGAGACGACACCACGACCATCACCTGGCGCAGGGAAGGATTGGGAATACCAATCGTGCCCATCGATACACCCGTTACCGGCCCCAGGGTCACTCTGGCGGAATAGACGGCCTCTGCCTGGGCATTTGCTCCGGTGAGTTCGCATCCTTGATCATCGAAGTACACATCCCTGTCACTCCAACTCAGCAGTCCCAACCAGTCACCCTGCTGGACATCGCCGACCAGTTTGGCCGAGATCCGCGCGGCCGTGTTCGCCGACACGGCCTTCCCACTCATATCGATGGCAGCAGACAGCAGTCCCAGCAACGGAACCAGCGTAGTGATGAGAATGCCGACGGTGATGACCACCTCAATCAAGGTGGCACCGGAACCTGAGCCAGATAGAGTTCCATGACCGCGCGGTTTCATGGCAGCGCCCTTTTATCGCATGGAACTCAAAAGACGGTCTATAAGGAGTTTTGCAGAAAATTTTCTCCCGGAAAAAAATTGTGTGCTGAAATGGTTTCGTGGAAACAATGGGGCCCGGCGGAACGAATTCCGCCGGGCCCGCCGTTTACACACACACTGAAAAACTCCTCAGAACCGGATGTTCGCACTGACAGATGCCGTGTGGCTCTCGTCGATGTGCCGGCCAAAATCCGCGTTGTAACAGACGTTCATAGAGAACTGGGCTCCGACCTGCAGGCCCACATACCTCTAGCGTGGCTGCGGCCCGACTGACTGGCAGTAAACCCTTCGCGCCGTATTGCCCGTGCCGGCAACGTCAAAGGTGAAGGACTGCGCCCTACCTGCCCTGGGACACTGGCGTGGATAAGCACAAGTGACACTGCGATGAGCGGATGCTTGGGTGTCATGGGTGAGTTGTTGAATGCCGGCGCGTCTTATCGCGGCATCGCACCATCCTAAAAGTGAACCGTGGTGACGATTCCGTCGCCAAGGGTGGGCAAGCATCTCACCAAAGGCCGTGCTCCACAGGCCCGACAAAAAAAGAGGAGCGGTTGCCCGCTCCTCTTTTTTAAAAGGTTGGTGAGTTGCTGTTCGAGTTCGCTTAGAACGGGAACTTCACGCCGAGACGAACGATGGTGTAGTCAGCGTCGTCTTCATCAGCGGCGAAGTGGTAGGCACCGTCAGCGAAAACGCCGAGGTTGTTGGCGCCGACGAAGCGGGCTTCAACACCACCACCGACGAAGTAGTTGCCCTTGTCCTCGCTGTTCACGCTGAAACCACCGCCAACCATGGCGTAGGGAGCAACGCAGATAGAGGTGATGGGGTAACGCAGCACGAGTGCGCCGTCGAACTCATGGTGTTCCTGATCCGTGGCGAAGATGCCGTAGGTGCCCTGGATACCGATGTACTCGTTGAAGAAGTACTCGGCAAGCACGCCGCCGCCGAGGACGTCGTCTTCCACGGAGTCATTCTCGGGGAGATACCCGCCACCGAAAACGCCGAGGGCGAATCCAGGACCGAAGGCATCACAGCCAAGAGGAGCGGGAGCGGTGGGTTGCACTGCCTTGCCACCCTTACCCGAGTAGCTCACAGGGCCTGCGAAAGCGCTGGAGGCCAGCGCCACGGACATGATGAGGGATGCGATTTTTTTCATGCGTGTAGAGTAGGATTGCGGCGCGCACCCTACGCATGAATCAACTTCAGGCAAGCTTAAAAAAGCAGAAATTTTAAAAAATCCTGAAAGTCGGAATTTCTTAATAAAATCTGCTTTCCACTGAATTTCTAGCCGCCGGGAGGCAGGGACCAGCCCACCTAGTCATTCAGCACCATTCGTAGCTCGCCGTTGCCGACCTTGAAGTCCTTAATTCCTGCGGCGAATCGCTGGAGAAATTCGGAATTGAAGGAGCCCGGACCATTGTCCGCAAAGAGGTTCACGCCTTTCGCGTCACCCAGCCAGGCGTTGGGCAGGGAGATGTCATGGCGCACAGGAATGCCCCCCACACTCAGGTTGGCCAGGCTGAAATGCAGTTTGTGATTCTCATCCAGCTTCGTGTTGAAGGCGACCTTGATGCGGATGGTTTTGCCACCGATGTACTTCGTACTAGGATCGATCGGCAGCAGGAAGGTGGCGCCCAGCATGTCATTGTTCATGTGGAATTTCACCTTGTCCGCCCAGTCAGGCTGGTCGGCGAGCCATCCATTGATCTCGCGCTCGCTGAGCACGATGGTCTTCGCAGGGTCAGAAGGCGCAGGTGTCGTGGTGGCCGCAGGGCTGGGAGTCGGCTTGGACGGCTCCAGTTCAGACAGTTTGCCAGATTCCAAGGCGGCGAGCTTGGAGTTCAGCGTATCCTTTTCGGCCACGGTCAGGTTCACCGGCTTGAAGGGAGCGGCCTTGAAATTGTAGTAGTACCAGATCGTGGCGGCGGAGGCGGTGATCCCGATGATACCGACGAGCACGCACAGCACTAGAAGCACCTTTTGCCTGCCAGACGAGCGGCCAGGGTTGGGGTACACAGGGGGGGTTGGGGTGTTCATGGTGGTAGTGGGTGATGTCCGTACCGGGGTCACCGGTCCCTGCGGTCTGACAGGGAGGGGGGGTGGGCGTTGAAAAAATCCCGAGAAACTTCCGTGCCCACCATCCGGGCACCCCTTACACGCACGATTCCACGATTCCTGCACATCAACCCCACTTGACCGGCTGCATCAGGTGGAACCAGTCACGGGCGTAGTTTGTGTCCGTGAGCAGGAGCCAGATGGTGGCCGCTCCGGTGACGACGGTCCAGAAGATGATCCATGGATTCTGCAGGAGCTGCTCGGGCTCAAGGCGGGCCGTCTCCTCCTTCATGGCATGGCGGAAGTAGGCGATGACTGCGATGATGATGACGGGGAACACCAGCACGAGATTGTTCAGCACGGGATACACCGCCATGGCGATGCCGGTGCAGAAGCAGAACAGGTTCGCGTAGGTGATCATCGCCAGGATGAGCGACGTCTCCGTGTACACGCGGAAGGATTTGCGATACTTCCCGCTCACCTCGCGGTCGCCGATGAAACGGAACTCGCTGTAGCGCTTGCCAGTCATGAGTAGCGCGCCAAAGGACCACCATGCCAGCACGATGGAGAGCGGGGGCACGTGGTGCTGATCCACCAGCGCGTAGTAGCCCAGCCAGAGACGGATGGGATTGTTGAAGGACTCCGCGATGACATCCAAAAACGCCCGATCCTTCAGCCGCAGCGGGGGCACATTGTACACCAGCCCGCTCAGGAGCAGCAGCACCAGGGCCGTCTGGTAGGCCACGTTGAACTTCCACCACCAGCAGAGCAGAAAGGCCACCACGATGAGCGCTGCCTTCAGCCACCAGAGATACTTCACCTTTACCTTCCCGGCGGGGATGCCACGCAGGCGCTTGGTAGGGTGCACCGCATCAAAGGGTGCATCCAGAATCTCATTCAGGATGTAGTTCGCCGAGGCGATGAGGCACGCAGGAATAAGTGAGAGCACCGCCACGCCGATGAGGCTGGCGTCCCACTGGAAATTCAGCACCAGAGCCCACGCCACGACATGGCCGAACAGGATGAAGATGTTCTTCAACCAGTGTTCAGGGCGGCAAATCTTGAAATATTCGAGCATGAGGCAGGCAGGCGGGGGCAAGGGTAGTCAATGGTCCCGGCCCCGGAGTCAACCCCCAGCGTGAAGGATCCTTGGGCCGAAGGGGAGCCAGGACCGCGACCCTGGCCCACACACATCCGGCGGAATGCCCCCGCCTCTCTTCCCGTGCCTGCCGCAGACGCTTGCACGAGCGCGCCCGGGAAATACACTCATGGCCATCATGCTTGTCACCCTCTCCAAATTCCAGCTTTCAGGGACGCTTGAGGAGATATACACCGACCATGGCGGCTGTAGTGACGGCGGCAAGGCCATGCTGCGCCTTGTGGCTCGATTGCGCGGGCTGCCAGACAACCGGGAGGTCTACGCGCTGGTATCCCACGGCTGGCTGCGTCTGCGTCCTCAAGACGATTTCTTCAGCGAGAATCCCGACTATTTCAGGCAAGTCGTCCTCTATGCGCCCGACGAGAAGCGCTATGCGGTCGAATATATCATGCCTGAAGATGTCGCTCCGTGGCCCCAGGCGCTGGTGCGTGGGGAGACCGAATCGGAAGATGAAATGGTGAAGATGATCTTGGTGGCCCTGGACAGATCCGGTGAATGGGCGAATGCCGCATGATGCGGTGCTCCATCACCGGAACACCGTATCCACCCCCATCGCACTCTCCTTGGCAAATGCGGGAATCCAGTGTGGTCTGCGCTTGGAGATGACGCGGAAGATCATGGAGAGCGCATGCAGCGTGACGATGCGGTCCACCACGCGATAACCCCGGCGGCGGCGCATGAGGAGCGTCAGCGCCCAGCCGAGGTAACGCGCCTTCAGCCAGAAGGGCTGGAAGTGCATCTTGATGCGGTAGCGGCGGCGCGGACCGCCTTTCGGATACTTCGCCTTGTAGGCTTTCTTTGCGGCACGCAGCTTTTGCTCGATCTCCACGTCGAAGGTGCGGAAGTAATACTCACGCGCGAGGGCGAGGATGCCAAACGTGTCCCGCATGTATTCGATGTCCGCCACAGGCATGCTGCACTCGCCGGCGAGTTTCTGCATCTGATCGAGCTTCTGCAGGGATAGCGTGGCCGCGCGCAGGCAGCCTTCCTTGTCCTGCACAAAGTGCATGAGCACCTTCTTCACACTATGACTGATGAAAATGTTGTTCCAGTACACCTGGAGCATCGGTGGAATGCGCACTCTCCGGAAGAAAAGTTTTTGCCGGGCAAACTCCTCCACATAGAGCAGCTCGCGAATCACATCGTCAGAGTAACGCAGCAGTTCCAGCAGTGAGCGCCAGTTGGGCACGCCCTTCATCTCCGCAAAACCCTTCACCGCCTCCTCCACGAGCTGCCGCTTCTGGAAGACGCGGATGGTGACAAAGGTGTTCAGATCCGTCCATACCGCACTCTCTTCCAGCAGCGCCAGCCTGCGGAAGGGGACCCATCCGCCCGTCTGGCACCACACCATGAGGCCCACCATATTCTCCGCTTGTGCCAGCTCGTGCGCATAGCGTTCATATTCCCAACCAGTGAAACTCGGGTACTCGCCGCAGCCTTCGTACTCACGACGCGTCTGCAGCTCGATGATCTTCGCCACGCGCGTGCGGAAGAAATTCCTGTTCAGCGGCAGGTAGCGGAAGAAGTCCGACTCGCCGTATTTCATCGAGACGATGAGCGACTCACTGTCCTCCACGCCTTTCAGGACGGAGGTGAAAGTGCCGCGATGCCACATGAGGTCCCCGATGCGATACGCGCCCACGGTCCAGGTGCGGAAGATGAGCTTCCGCGAGTGTTTCTCGAACACGGGAAGCAGGGTCTTCAGAAAGCGGTTCACCTGCTTCGGATGCTTCAGGTACAGTTCGCTTTTGAAGTCATCCACCACATCGCGGCCATCGGATTCACCAATGCGCAGAATCACCCCGGATACCTCGGGGAAGTCTGTCAGGAAGCCATCCAGCAGTTCACTCAGGAAATCCTCCACCGTCCACCGCAGCCGCCCCAGTTGCTCACGGACCGCTGGCGTGGCGCTGAAGACATCCATGGTCAGGTAGATCTGCAAGCCATGGCTCCGCACCACCTCGAAACAACGGCGGAACTCCGTGCGCCATCTGGCAATACGAGCACGCATGTCCAGCTCATACCAGGAGTGATCCGCGAGATGGGTCACGTCATCCAGAGATACCGCATTGAATCCCATGGAGGCTGCCTTCGCGCAAAAAACATCCAGGTCTTCACGAATGCGCGCCCACTGTCCCACACTTCCATCCCCTTCCATCTTCAAGTGGGAGAAGGAAATCTTCGACCAGTTGATCGTGCGCCGTTCATCCCCGCGAAAGAAGGGGCCGATGGCGTCGATGAGGAAGAGGTGCATGGCTTTTATCACCGGACGGCCCGCAGGCCTGCAAGCAGCTCCCTGCAACACTTTTGCCACAACCCCATCCGTGCTTGAATATAGCTGCTTCCCTCACCCGTGTCTCTGCGGCTCCAAACCCTCTTGTTGTGCCACAGGGCTCCTCCGCCTATTCTTCATCCTTCCCCCTCTCATGTCCCTCAGCCCCGAACTCCGCCAGGAAATGGCCGCCATCTACAAGGCGGTGGCGGAGCGTCCCTTGGAGCGGATCTGTGCCATGAGCACGGAGTGTTGCCAGTTCCGCCTCACAGGAAGGACCCCGATGCTGACCAAGGGGGAGGCGATGTATGCCGCCATCGGCGTGCGGGCCAGTGGACGCAAGAAACTTCCCGAGCGCGACGACGGCGCCTGCCCGCTTCTCGGGAAAAACGGCCGCTGCATGATCTATGCACACCGACCCTTCGGTTGCCGCACGCATTTCTGCGATGCCGCCGGCGGTCCCTACCCGCGGAAGCACGTGGCGGACCTCATCCGGCGCCTCGAAGTTCTGGATGAACGCCTCAAAGGCGACGGCCCCCGCCCTATCCAGGGAGCAGTGGCGGATGCTCTGGAGGAGTTGTAAGAAACGCGCTCCCGCCCTTCTTACCCTCGCTTCTTCCATTACTTTTTCATCAGTATCCGGCAGCCAGAGAGGGCGCAACTCGCCATCATGATTGTCAGGACGACAAGGTGAAATCCGCCAACGGTTCTCGACCCGAGAAGTTCCCTCAACGAATCGAGCCCTGCGATAGCCATTGACCCAAGCAGCGGGAACAAGGGAATGACCGGAACCAGGCTTGTACCCCCGGATTCACCCCGCGCCTTTTTCTCGAGCAGAGTAGCGGGAATCCAAGCCAACCAGGCGATCCAGACAAATACGTGGGCTAAAATCGTGGGGACAGCCATGAGTGTTCACTGGAAGTTTCCTCGAACTCCTCACCTCCTCAAGCCGACCTTTGCTCCTCCCGTCCGTGACGGAGGATCATGTAGGCGCCACTGGCGAACATGAAGAGGCTGTAAACCACCGCCGGAATTGCCATGCGCGGACTCTCCAGCAGACCCAGTGCGATGGCGAGCGCGAGCGTGCCATTCTGAATACCCACCTCAATGGAGATGGTCCGGCGTTGTGAGACCGGCAGCGCGAAGATTGCTGCGACGGCATAGCCGACAGCCATCCCGCAGATGTTCAGGGAGATTGCGGCAGGCCCCGCAACCGCAAATTGTGCACCAAGATCCTTTTCCTTGAGCACCGCGGCGAGGATGACCAGTGCCAGAAAGGACACGGAAAGGACATTCACCGTCCTGGAGAGGCGCTCGGTGAGCTTGGGTCGCGCAGCATTCAGCCACATGCCAAGTGCCACCGGTAGCAAGGTCACCACCAAGAGCTGGAGAAAGGTTTTCAAAAACGGCAGGCTGATCACCTGTGCCTCACCGAGGAAGTGCTGCATGGAGAGCCCGAGCAGCAGCGGAATCGTGAACACCGTGATGATGCTGGAGACGGCCGTGAGTGTCACAGACAGCGCAGTATCCCCCTTCGAGAGATGGGTGATGATGTTTGATGTGGCACCGCCGGGGCACACCGCCAGGAGCATCAATCCCGTGGCCAGATCCGGCGGCAGCTTGAAGATATACGCCAGCCCAAAGGCCAGAAGCGGCAGGCTCACCAGCTGGCAGAATGAACCAAGGAGCGTAGCCTTGGGAGAGGAGACCACTCGCTTGAAGTCAGCAAGCCGCAGGGTCATGCCCATTCCAAACATGAGAATGATCAATGCCAGCGGCAGGAGGACGGATTTCAGAAGATCGGGAGGCATCACGAGACGTGGCAGGAGACGCTTTCTTGTCCAATGAAAACGGCAGCCATGAAAACTCCGTTCCCCGCTGTGCATCCGGGACCCGGGAGCTCCCGCCGTTGACCCCAAGGATTCCCATGGAATGCCATCTACTTGCGCCCCTTGACAGACCCGCCACATTTACCGGTTCCGGCCACCACCCATGCCCCGCATCCCCGAAGAAACCATCCAAGAAGTGCTGGAGGCCACGGACATCGTGGACCTCATCGGGCGGCACGTGAAGCTGCGGCGGGCCGGGGTGAACTTCGTGGGCCTGTGCCCTTTTCACCAGGAGAAGACGCCGTCCTTCAACGTGCGGCCGGCGCAACGAACCTACCACTGCTTTGGCTGCGGAGCCGGGGGGAATGCCGTCCGCTTCCTCATGGAGCACTCCAGCATCACGTTTGTGGAGGCAGTGAAGCGGCTGGCGGAGCAGGCAGGCATCCGCATCCAGGAGGAAGTCTACGATGCCAACGCCGAGCGCGAAGCCAAGGTGCGCAAGGCCCTTCTCAAAGTGCACGAGGAGGCGGTGGAGTGGTTCCACCTGCTGCTCATGCGGCACAAGGTGGCCGAGGATGCCCGCGCCTACCTGAAGTCCCGCGGCATCAGTCCGCAAACGGCCAAGGACTGGCAGATGGGCTATGCCCCACCCTATGGCGACATGCTGCGTGAGTGGGCGCTGGAACGCAAATTCACCGAGAACCTCCTGGTGACTTCCGGACTGCTCGCCCGACCCGACGAAGATTCCGGCCGACGCGACACGTACCCCCGTTTCCGCCACCGCCTCATGTTCCCCATCCGGAATGAATTTGGCGAGTGCATCGCCTTCAGTGGACGCGTGCTCGACAAGGAGGCCAAGGCCGCAAAGTATCTCAACTCACCCGAGACTCCCATCTTCAGCAAGAGCCGCGTCCTTTTTGGCCTGGACAAATCCAAGCGCGCCATCAGCAAGGCGGATCGTGCCATCGTCACCGAAGGCCAGCTGGACATGATTACCGCCTTTGCGAATGGTGTGGAAAATGTGGTGGCCCCCCTGGGCACCGCCTTCACCGAGTTCCACGCAAAGAAACTGAAGCAGCTCGCCGCGGAAGTGGTGCTTTGCTTCGACTCGGACACGGCGGGATACAAAGCCGCTGTGCGGGCCTTCACCATCCTCTCGCCCACGGGCCTTTCTGTAAAAGTCGCCCCCCTGCCCCAAGGTGAAGACCCGGACTCACTCATCCGCGGCCAGGGTGTGGAAGTGTTTCAGGAATATATCGGGCGGGCGCGTGAGTTCTTTGACTACATGCTGGATTCCGCTTCCGCGAACCGGAATCTCAGCGAGGTGCGTGAGCGCAGCCGCTTCGCCGGCGAAATGGCATCCATGATCCTCCTGGTCGACAACAACATCGTGCGCGACGCCGCCGTGCAAAACATCGCACGCCGGTTGAACATGCCTGAGGACGAATTCCGCCGGCAGATTGCCCGGGCGCAAAAGCCAAGCTCCGCCCCAAGCAACGGCGCGGCGGCACCCGTCGCTCCCCAGCCCACCCTGCCGCCGCAAGACAGGAATGCCATCCTGCTGTTTCGCTATGCACTCTCGGATGAGCGAATCCTCAACTGGCTGCGAAACACAGGCCGCGAGGAAATTCTGCAGAACCTCGCCGGATGCGAACTGCTCGCGCTGGTGTGGAAGTCCACAGCGAACCTCGCCGATCCCGCGGCGCTGGCCGCTCACCTGTCCCAAGTCACCCGTGAAGAGGAGCTGGCAGTAACCAGACAACTCTCCCTACCCATGCCTGAGGGAGGCCAGGAAGCCGCTGAGTGCGCCTTGGAGAATCTTGAGGTGCTCCGGCTCTATAATCTGATTCAAATGATCCAACTGGAAATCAAACAACCCGGTCTTCCGAACGCGGAAATGGCCCGTTTGCAGGAGCGGGAACTGGTCCTAAGGAAAGAATACCTTGACCGCCGCAGCCAATTGCAGAAGTTTTTAGGCCCGACAGCTCCATGAGTGTCCCTGCTGCCCCCCAGGATCATCCCGCGAGCACGAGCGCCCAGGTTGTGTCCCACGAACCACCCAAACGACGCCGTGGCCGCCCCCGCAAGCATCCGTTGCCGGATGCTGCGCCGGCACATGCCCATGTTAACGGAGCCGTGAACGGCAAGCGCCGTCGTGGTCGTCCCCCAAAGAATGCCCGTCCCGCGGAGCCGCCACCGGCACACCATGACGATATCAACGGACCGGAGATCCAGGAGAAGCTGCGCTTCCTCATCCGTCTGGCCAAGGAGCAGGACTATCTGACTTTCGACGATCTCAATGAAGCCCTGCCGAACGGGTTCGTCACGGCGGAGCTCATGGATGAGATCCTCGTCCGCCTGAAGAATCTCGAGATTCAGGTCATCGAGCCCACCCAGGTCGACCGCGTGAAGAACAAGTCCGTCGCCCTCGTGGCGGAGGATGACGAAAGCCACGCGGAAGAACGCGAGGAAGGCCAGCTCGACATGCTGGATGACCCGGTACGCATGTACCTGAAGCAGATGGGCGCGGTCCCTCTGCTCACCCGCGAACAGGAAATCGGCATCTCCAAGCGCATCGAAAAGGCCGAGGCGAATCTCCACAACAGCCTCCAGCACATCGGTTTCATCGCGAGTGAATACCTGCACCTCGGCGATGCTCTCGCCGGAGGCACGGAGCGTTTCGACCGGCTGGTGCTCGACCGCCAGATCGAAAATCGCGACAGCTATTTCAAGAAGCTCCGCCAGGTCTGCGACCAGGTGCGCGAGGGCATCGTGAAGGCCAACGAGCAGTACCAGGCCCTGATGAAGGCCAGTACCAAGCAGAAGGCCAATCTACAGGCCGCCTTTGAGCAGACCCGCTCGGGCATCAACAAGCTCTGCACGAAATTCTACTTCAAGCAGAAGACCAATGAAGACCTCATTGGCGTGCTGAAGCTGCGCCTTGCCGAGCTCGACCAGATTGAAATCGAATCCTCCCGCTCGCCGGATAATCCTGACGTGCACAGAGCACTCGAAGAGTTCGAGCAGCAGGCATGGGTGACGGCGGTGGACTTCCGCAAGTACTACGCGGAGGCGTTGCAATTCAGCAAGGAGTCCACCAAGGCCAAGACAGAGATGGTGGAGGCCAACCTGCGCCTCGTGATTTCCATCGCGAAGAAGTACACCAACCGTGGCCTGAGCTTCCTGGACCTCATCCAGGAGGGGAATATGGGCCTGATGCGCGCGGTGGAGAAATTTGAGTACAAGCGCGGCTACAAGTTCAGCACCTATGCCACCTGGTGGATCCGCCAGGCCATCACGCGAAGCATCGCGGACCAGGCGCGCACGATCCGCATCCCGGTGCACATGATCGACACGATCAACAAGCTGCTGCGCGTGCAGAAGCAGCTCGTGCAGGAGCTGGGTCGCGACCCGACCCCGGACGAAATCGCGGATGAAATCCACCTGCCTGTGGAGCGCGTGAATGCCGTGCTGCGCATGAGCCAGCAGCCCGTGTCCCTCCAGACCAAGGTGGGCGACAGCGAGGGCGACACCGAATTCGGCGACTTCATTGAGGACAGCAACACCGTGAGTCCCATGGAAGTCACGGCGATGAACCTTATCCGCGACAAGCTCAAGGACGTGCTGGATAGCCTCACCGAGCGCGAGCGCGCGGTGCTGGAGCAGCGCTTCGGCCTGGTGGACGGCGCAAGTCGCACGCTGGAGGAAGTGGGACGCCAGTTCCATGTGACCCGCGAGCGCATCCGCCAGATCGAAGCCAAGGCCCTGCGCAAGCTGCGCCACCCCACCCGTATCCGGAAGCTGGGCGGATTCTTCGGCACGCAATAGCCATGAAACCGACGCCTCCGCACGGCTCTGCCAAACGGCACCCGGCGGGGGTGCAGCATGCAGTGCTGCAATTCGCCGAACTCTTCGACGGATTGGATGAGGTGCAGTTCTGGATCAAGGACCGCCGCGGTCGGTACCTGCATGTGAACCGCGCCTTCCTGCTGAACTACGATCTGCAGGAACCAGCCCAGGCGGTGGGGAAGACGGACTATGATCTTTCTCCGGCTTTCCTCGCGGACCAGTTTGTGCTCGATGATGAACGCGTGTTAAAAGGACACAAGGTCGCAGGCCGTATCGAGCTCGTGGGAGGCGCCGACCAGGCTGCACGCTGGAACGTGACGCACAAGCTGCCACTGCGGGACACGCGAGGGCGCATCATTGGCACCACAGGTACCACACGCCCGCTCAAATCCGCCGAACGTTCCCTGGGCGGCGGCCACGGCTTGGAAAACGTGCTGCTGCGCATCCGCGATGGCTACCACGGCCCGCTGACCAATGGCGAACTCGCCACGCTCGCCGGACTGAGCGTGCGCGCCTTTGAGCGGAAGTTCCTGCAGGTCTTCCACATGCCGCCGCAGCAGTACATCCGGAAGCTACGCGTGCGCATGGCCAGCCGCGCCCTCGTCTTCACGGACAAGCCTCTCGCCGAAGTTGCCCTTGAGTGCGGTTTCGCAGATCAGAGCCACTTCAGCCACGAGTTCCGCAAGCACACCGGCCGCACACCACGCGCCTACCGCGAGCACTATCGCATCACCTAGGAGGTTAGGCGTCCTCGCCTGACAGCGGACGTTGGGCCTCCGGCCTGACGGCGCAGCACGCAGACCTCGCTCTTTACGCAGAAGGGACGACTCTGGTTAACCGCAAAGGGGCAAAGCAGCCAAGGACGCAGAGGAGCAGGAACGTCAGGTGGCCGTCATGGTGACGCGAAGCCAACAGAGTTGGTGCACCTCGATGCAGAGGAGGCAAAGACGCTCAAATGCGCCCCATCGCGTGGCTGGCTCAGCGACGGAGGTTAGGCCTTCTGGCCTGACTGCGGACGTTGGGCCTTCCGGCCCGACGGTCCTTTCGCTAAACAAACAGCAGTCGGGTCAGAAGACCCAGCGTCCACTGTCGGACTGGAAAGTCCAACCTCCTTCTCCGGCAAATGCTCAATAATTAAACAACTGCCCCACGCCGTACTTCTCCTCGATGCCCTTCTGCTTCAGCACGGCATTGAGCGCCTCGGTTACACGCACCTTCATGTTCGGCTTGATCCGGCGGCCCTTGCGCGCCTTCTGCACAATCTTGTGGGTGAGCCCACCGCGGTTCATCTGCATCACGTCGTGATTCTTAAGGCCGTGCTTTTCCATCACGGCGTCAATCGGCTGGGTGCCAAGGTTCCGCTCCACGGCCGGGCTGCCGTCCGAAGACTCCTCGCCCTCGTCCCCGTCGTCATCATGCAGGTCGGTATCGAGCTCGAGTTCGTCTTCGTCGTTTTCCTTGCCCAGGTCTTCATTGTCTTCCATCATGCCACCCCTTCTAGCACGGTCTGAGCGGGGCTGCCAAGCGCATCCGCCCCATCTGGCCGGTCTTGCTGGAAGACCACCAGCCAGCCCTGCATCTGCCCTCTCCCATGTCCCGCACCCGCATCCTCCTCAGCACGACCTCCTATCAGGACACCCCCGGCGAGCACCACGCCCTGCTGGAGGCGCAGGGTTTTGACATCCATCGCGAGCGCGGCCCCCTGCCGGAGAGCCGCATGCTGGAGCTGGCGGGCGACTTCGATGCCTTCCTCTGTGGCGACGACGAGATCACCAAGCGCGTGCTGGACAAGGCCCTGCCCCGCCTCCGCGTCATCAGCAAGTACGGCATCGGCCTGGACAAGATTGACGTCACCGAGTGCACCGCGCGCAAGCTGCCCGTGCTCTTCACCCCCGGCGTGAACCACACCACCGTGGCCGAGCACACCTTCTGCCTGTTGCTGGCCCTGGTGCGCAACCTCGTGGACTCCGCCAATGCCGTGCGCAATGGCCAGTGGAAGCGCGTTACCGGTCACGAAATCTGGAATAAGTCCATGGGGATCGTGGGCTTGGGTCGCATCGGCCAGGAAGTCGCGAAGCGCGCCCTCGCCTTCGGCATGAAGGTGCACGCGCTGGACCCCTACTGGCCCGAAGCCTTCGCCACGGAGAACGGCGTCACCCGGCATGAGAAGATTGAGACCATGCTGCCGGAAATCGATGTCCTGAGCCTGCACGCGAACCTCAGCGACTCCACCCGCCACCTCGTGAATGCCGAGCGCATCAAGCTCTGCCGCAAGGATCTGCTGGTCATCAATACCTCACGCGCCGAGCTGGTGCACATGCCCGACATGATTGCCGCACTCGATGCCGGCACCGTGGGCGGCTACGGCACGGACGTGCTCGATGAAGAGCCGCCACCCGCCGACCACCCCCTGCTGAAGCACCCCAAGGCGCTCATCACTCCGCACATCGGCTCCCGCACCTACGAAAGCGTCCCCCGCCAGGCCATGCGCTCCACCCTGAACCTCGTGAACTGGCTCAAGGGTGAGAAGGACGTGATTCAGGCGAACAAGTGGTAAGTGGAATAGGCAGGGGCAGCCGCAATCCGCATGAGTTTCTTCAAGAAGCTGTTTGGAAAAAAGCCGGCAGCGTCCGCTCCGGCTCCTTCTCCACCTGCCGATCCTGCCAGGGATCCAAACATGATCCGTGTCCACGATGGATACGGACGTGAGATGCTCATTCCAAAGTCCGAGTGGTGCGACAAGGTCCTGCTTCCCAATATCCGTCAGGCCTGGAACAAGCCGGACGAGCTGTACGACCTGCTTCTCGCTGCGCTGAACGACGAGCTCGGCTCCAAAGTCGTCGACGCCGCGAAGCACCTGTTTGAAATCGACCCCATCCACTCGCGTGGGACATGCATCTGGGGGGTGGTTCTCATGGAGGAAGGACGGCTCCAGGAAGCTGAGACGGTGTTCCGGAGGTATCTTGAAAAACACGGAGAGGAACCCGTCATCCTCACCAACCTGGCCAGGTTGCACTCGAAGCGCGGCGAAGGGAAGCGGGCTGAGGAACTGCTTTGGCACTCTCTGGAGTTGGACCCCAACCTGGACAGCAGTTTTGGGTGGTATCTCGCGATCTTCCGGAAACGTGATGGCGAGGAGGCGGTGCAGGATGCGACGCGCCGAATGTCCAAGCTGCCCGGCAGTTGGCGTGCACAACTTTGGCTGGCCCGCACCGCCCTCGCCTCGCGAGCCTTGGATGAGGCGTTGGCGCATTATTCGGACGCCCTTTCCCACGCAACAAATCCGGTGCCGACGGATCTGCTGATGCAAATGAGCGGTGATCTCGGGAATCACGGTCACCTGCCAGAACTGCTCCACGTGACCGTACCTCACTTCAAAGCAGAGATCCATGGCCTCACCGTGGGCAACAATCTCATCAAAGCCTGCCTCGACCTTGGACAGTTAGAACAGGCCAAACAGCTCCTGGACCTCCTCTACTCCCAAAAGCGTCACGACTGGCAGCAACACCTGAGCTACTGGGACACCGAAATTGCCAAGGCCCGCCTGGCCACGGTCCCGCAGACCCCTGTCCCGGAGTTCAAGTTCGCCATGCTCTCCATTGAGGGACCTGTGTGGCTCAAGCAGGACTCACCCGCCTCGGAGCTTTTTCCCGAGCGACCGGATGCAGACGGCATGGTTATCGCGTTCATGGGCAGCAGCGCCGAGCAGGCCACGAACTCCAAAAGAATAGAAGCCCAGATGCCTGACATGCCAGGCCGCCTGAGTCGGGCCCTACCACTGTTTCTCTCCGAATACATCGGGTTTGGAACACTCTCAGGCACTCGCACCCTTGTTCCTTGGATTGTAGAACCCACTGGTGCCTTTGTGGTCTCGGGTGCGTGCTGGAGTGACGGAGATGCGGCAAACTCTGCCCGCCGCGATGAACCCCTGGCCGACTATGTCGTCATCACTCATCTGCAGGCCCAGAGTGAGCCCTACGTCGTCGAGTTGCGGCTGGTTCGTACCATTGATGCGAAATGCCTTGGTCAACTGAGCTGTAATCTGATGCCAGCCACGCCCCAGGACAGCCTGCCACATCTGGCAAACCGGCTGATGGCCTTGCTCGAAGAAGTGGCGGAAGTGACGCGGCGAAATGTGTCCGCCACCGCCTACCAGCTTCCCGAGGGTGATTTCTTTGCCAACTATCTCCTGCGACTGGAGCAAATGCTGGCGGTGCGATGCGCGGCCATGGAAACCACCCAGGCGCACTTCCTCAGTGGTGAGCACGAAATCATTGATGGGAACATCCAGCTCAGTGTGGCCTGTCCCGAAAACATCCCAATACGCATCCTTCTCGCGCAGACGCTGCTTACGATGAAAAAGGTGCACCGGAACATCCTGCCGGATTTTCGTGAGAAGATGGAGCTCCTGCAGAAGCAACACCCGCTGCCACCACCTGCGCAAGGGGTCGCCCAGCGGATGCTGGACGATGCTCTCGCCACATGACGTGTTCTGAGCAGGGCATTGTCGCATTTCCTGGTTCAAGGGATAAAAGGATGGGCTTCAGGCGGGCCAGTGGTAGAATCTGCCCAGCCATGCGACTGGGTCTTTTCGCGATAGCGGAGCTCAACCGGGCTGCATGGCCCGCACCGCAAACGTCGCACCATGACAAGAAGGCAGCTTCATTCCGCCATCGGCATCGTAATGACCATGCTGGCAGCTGTGCTCGGGTGGTATTTCATTTTGATGCAGCGGCAGCTCGGACCTTTTCTGCTCACCTGCGGAGTCTACATTGTTGCCCTTCTGGTGGGAGCAAGACTGCTCCGGGCCCATGTTCCCTTGCACAGGCGCCAACGGCCCGATTCTCCACCGGAAATCATCAGTCTGAAATTGGGACTTCAGGGAGAGGGACTTGCCGACATCCTGGCGGCGATGAGCTTGGACGGACAAAGGACCACGCGACCGGGTATCTTGCTCCGTCCCCGGCAGTATGAGCTGTACAAGGCTTCCAAAACCTTTGCGAATGGAACATGGACCTGGTGGGTCGAAACCTCCGGCGGCGAAATCGTGGCTTATGCCGCCTCCTATCAGTCTGACGAATCTCCTGTGCTGGATACAGGCTGGACGGAGGCGACGGGCAGCACCGCGTTTTTGAATAATCCGGGCCGCTGAACTGCTGACCGCGACACTGGCGACGGATCTGCGCGGCCTGCAGAGCATTGAGCGTGGCAGTTTTCCCATTGCCACACCCCCAATCGTCGTTTTTCATCCCGACCCCACTGTCGTACCGCTTACCCGTCGCACCGATCATGCCCACCTACCGCATCCTTCCCGCCGCCGCCCACAACGAACTCGTCCGCAAGGCCTACCAGCACCGCGGCTACACGGCTGCTGAGGCGGAGGACGGCGCGCGCTTTTGCGAGATGGCGGCCACGCACGGCATCCGCACGCACAACGCCATCAAGGCGCTGCACCTGGACCACCTCTTCGGCAGCGCCGTGGGGGGGTGCAAGCCGGGTGCGGAGATCAAGGTCATCGAGAAGAAGTTCGCCGCGAGCGAAGTCTGGGACGCGCAGCTCAAGCTGGGGCAGTCCGTCGCCTTCCGCGCCATGGAGCGCTGCATGGAACTGGCCGACCAGTACGGCATCGGCCAGGTGAGCGTGGACAATGCCTTTCACTACCTCTGGGGCGGTGGCTATGTGATGGAAGCCGCGAAGAAGGGCTACATCGCCTACACGAACTGCACCAGCACCCTCGGTGAAGTGGTGCCCTTCGGCGGCAAGTTCCCCGTGCTCGGCACCAATCCCCACTCCTGGGGCCTGCCCACCACGGACTCCGCGGGATTCCCGATTGTGATCGACTGGGCCACCTCCACCGTGGCCATGGGCCGCGTGCAGCAGCTCCGCCGTGAGAACAAGCCCCTGCCTCCCGGTGCCGCGGTGGATGCCGAGGGCAACCCCACCACCGACCCGCACGCCGCGCAGTGGCTCCTGCCCTTCGGCGCGCACAAGGGCTACGGCCTCTCCCTGCTCATCGAAGTCATGGGCGCCCTCATCGGCGGCTCCCTGCCCACCATCCGCGGCGGCGGCGGCCATCCTGATTTCAAGGACAAGCCCCTGCCCGCCGGCGAGAAGCGCACGAGCAGCTTCTACTTCCAGGTCATCCACCCCGATGCGATCGGCAGCGGCCTCTTCGCCAAGGGCCGCAACCAGGCCGAGAACGTGAAAGCCGTGCTGCAGGACATCCTGGGCCATGGCAACGAAAACTGCATGCTCCCCGGCCAGCCCGAAGCAGACAATGCCAAGCACACCGCCAAAGCTGGCGGCCTCCTCTTCAGCGATGCCGAAGTTGCCGCACTGAACGAGATCGCCGAGGAATGCGGCTTCGCCAAGTTCGAGGCGGAGCAGTTGCCGAGCTATGAGGTGTAGCGTATGCTGGTGGGAGAATCCCTTCACCCACCATGCCTGCTCTCACCTGGGATGAAATCTGCGCAGATCGGTCCCTTGCCGA
This sequence comes from Roseimicrobium gellanilyticum, assembly GCF_003315205.1. NCBI lineage: Bacteria > Pseudomonadati > Verrucomicrobiota > Verrucomicrobiia > Verrucomicrobiales > Verrucomicrobiaceae > Roseimicrobium > Roseimicrobium gellanilyticum. Next base: position 419,365 of record NZ_QNRR01000006.1, read on the forward strand.
TCTGCCATACAAGATCGAGACCAATCGGCACGGCCAGATTGTCATGAGTCCTGCACGACACCTGCATAGCCGTCAGCAATCGGACATTCATGCTCGCCTCGCCAAGCTCTCCACCTCAGGATATCTGCTGGTCGAGGCGGCAGTGCAAACCACCGAAGGGGTGAAGGTTGCTGACGTTGCCTGGGGCAGTGACGCCTTTCAGGAGGCACATGCCCAAGATGAAACCCTGACGGCTGCTCCTGACCTCTGTGTAGAGGTGTACTCGCCGACCAATTCCAAAGCAGAAATGCAGGAAAAGGTGGTGCTGTACTTTGCCTTTGGCGCCAAAGAGGTCTGGGTATGTGATATGAAGGGACGGCTTTCCTTCTACGTTTCGCCCACCACCGTGTCCGAAGTCTCAGCTCTCTTCCCCCAGTTTCCTGCTCAGGTAGTGGGCCAGCAATAAGCCCCTGCAAGCACAGCGCTTGCACCCGGCGGGTCGCTCGCTTAGCTGGCGGACCCATGTCCCAGTCTGCTTCCGCTTCCTTTGATCTCCTCGCCCTTGGTGAAGTCCTGCTGCGCCTTGATCCAGGCGAGTCGAGGGTGCGCACGTCGCGCCAGTTCACGGCTTGGGAAGGCGGCGGCGAGTACAATGTGGCGCGCGGATTGCGGCGCTGCTTTGGCCTCCGCACGGGGGTGCTGACGGCGTTTGCAGACAATGAAATCGGCCGTCTGCTGGAGGACCTCATCCTGCAGGGCGGTGTGGACACCACCCATGTGAAGTGGGTGGCGTATGACGGCATCGGACGGAAGGTGCGCAATCCCATCAACTTCACGGAGCGCGGCTTCGGCATTCGCGGAGCCAAGGGATGCGTGGACCGCGGTCACAGCGCGGCATCGCAGCTCAAGCCCGGCGACTATGACTGGGATGCCCTTTTCGCAAACTCCGGCTGCAAATGGCTGCACACGGGCGGCATCTTCGCCGGACTCTCGGACACGACCGCGCAGCTCACCATCGAAGCCTGCCAGGCAGCGAAACGCCACGGAGTGACGGTCAGCTATGACCTGAACTACCGTCCCTCCCTCTGGCAGGACAAAGGTGGCTTCCCCGCGGCGCAGGCACTGAACCACAAACTGGCGCCGTACATCGACGTCATTTTCGGCGTGCTCACGGACAACGAACCTGCGGCCATCAGCGGCAATGACGATCCACAGGACATCTTCGCCGCGCAGTCAGCCGCGCTGATGGAAGGCATCAAGCAGATGCGTGAGCGCTATCCCAATATCAAGGTAGCTGCTGCCACCCTGCGCCGGGTGCACACGGCCTCACGCAACGACTGGGGCTCGCTCGCGTGGATGGGCAATGCGTTCTACCGCTCGAGGGACTATGCGAACCTCGACATCTACGACCGCATCGGTGGTGGCGATGGTTTTGTGGCAGGACTCATCTACGGCATGCTGCAGGGCAAGGAGCACCAGCTCACGCTCGACATTGCCGCGGCGCACGGGGCGCTGGCGATGTCCACGCCGGGGGATACCAGCATGGCGACGCTGCCAGAGGTGCTGAAGCTGGCGCAGGGCGGGGATGCGAAGGTGCAGCGGTAATCTGCCCATCGGGGTCACGGTCGGCGAATCTTACGGCGCGCCAAACGAACTATCGTTTGCTTTCCCAAAGGCTCGGACATGGCTGTCGAAATGGCTATGAGTGAGCTGGATATGTGGCGTGTGTTTGACGACTGTTAAACCAAACGACATGGCGATTGCGCCGTTCTGGAACAAAAAGGAGCCGCGCGATTTCAAGACGGGTTTGCTCAGGGCGGTAGAATTCCTGGCTGCACTTTCATGCGAGGGTGGCGGCGTGTCCGCGTTTCTTTTCCTCCTCCGCTATGTCGCTTTTCCTTCCTTTGCGTTTCCGTGCTCCCGTCCTCACGCTGATTCTCGCCGTTGCGGCCTCGGCACAGTCGGGCACTCCGGATATTTACCGCCGGGAGAATCTGGCGGCGTGGTGCATTGTGCCGTTTGATGCGAAGCAACGCGGGCCGGAGGAACGGGCGGCGATGCTGGAGAAGCTGGGACTGCGACAGTTCATCTACGACTACCGCAAGGAGCACATCCCGACGTTTGATGCGGAGATGGAGGCGTTGAAGAAGCATGGGATCACGCTCACGGGATGGTGGTTTCCCACCTCGATGAACGACGATGCGAAGTTGATCCTGGAGGTGCTCAAGCGGCACGGCATGACGAAGTGTGACCTGTGGGTCACGGGTGGTGGTGCGGCGACGAACTCGCCTGAGGAACAAGCCGCGCGGGTGAAGCAGGAGGCAGCCCGCCTCAAGCCCATCGCAGAGGCAGCGGCGAAGATCGGGGTGCGTGTGGGGCTGTACAATCATGGCTCGTGGTTCGGGGAGCCTGAGAATCAGATTGCGATCATCGAGGCACTGAAGGCACAGGGCATCAGCAATGTGGGCATCGTGTACAATCTGCATCATGGTCACGGGCACCTGACGCGGTTCCCAGAGCTGCTGCAGAAGATGAAGCCCCATCTCGTCTGCCTGAACCTCAATGGCATGACGGTGGATGGGGACAAGAAGGGACAGAAGATCCTGCCGCTGGGTCAGGGCGATCTGGATTTGAAGTTGATCAAGGACATCAGGGACAGTGGTTATTCCGGTCCCATTGGCATCCTGAATCATACCGGTGCGGATGCCGAAGCGCGCCTGATGGACAACCTCGATGGCCTCGCGTGGCTGGTGAAGCAACTCGATGGCAAGGCGCCCGGGCCCAAGCCCAAGACACGCACATGGCCGGAACTCACGCCGAAGGCTGCTTCCCCCAAAACGACGGCGTCATCCATGCCCAGCTTTGTGCCTTCCAAGAGTGAGGCGCTGGGCACCGCGGTGAAGGGAGGCATCGTCTTTCCCGGGAAGGCGGACTACCAGAACTTTCCCATCACGGTGGAGTGCCTGGCGAAACTCGATGGTAAGAGCGGCTTCAATATCCTGCTGGCGAATGGACCCAAATCGTCACCGCAACACTGGGAGCTGTACACTTATAGCGGGAGCGGCTTCGTGAGTGTGTTCATGCCGAAGCGCGGCGGAGAGTACAAGTCCAAGCTGAATGTGTGTGACGGAGAGTGGCACCGCATCTCCGCGATTTTGGAGAAGGATCGGGTGCGCATCACGGTGGACAAGAAAGTGGTGTTGGATGAGCCGGTGAAGGAAGTCGCCGCTGATGCACCGCCGGAGAGCTTCGCCGTGGGGCGTCTCGTGGAAGGCGGACTCGGATGCGATGTCATCATTGATGAAGTGCGTATCTCGCGAGGCAACTCCAATCCGGTGGGTCGTGGTGAGCCGCTGGTCATTTCCGACTCCACGCTGGCCCTGTGGCATTTCGATGACAAGGAAGCCACGCTCAAAGAAGCGAGTGGTGGAGCGGGCGCGGTGAGTGCGGCGCTTTTCGAGTACAGGAAAGAACCGCTGCAGCCCGAGCTGTGGCCAAATCACAAGGAGCATGTCAATCGTGATCGCATCTACGACTTCTACGCGAAGGAGGCGTTGCAATTCAAAGGGGCGGACAAGCTGCCTGCGGTGACGCCGCCCTATCCCGGGCTGGATGGTGGCACGCTGGGACACTGGGGAAACCAGAGTGATGACACGTGGCGTGACGCGCGCTGGTCACAGTCGGATCTGGGCGATCTCTTGAGCGGCGTTTTCAAAGGTGCAGGGCTCACCATCCCGAAGGCCGTGTGTGTTCGCCTAGGGGACAAGGGTGAGATGTCGGCCTGCTTTGATCCGGAGACACTGAGCTTCCCTGTGGTGTGGCAGGGTGGATTCATCTCACTTTCCGATGTGCGCCATGGCTTCATGGCCGGGTTGAAGATGGATGGTACGGTGGCGACGAAGGAAGCCGGCGTGAAGCCGAAGGAACCGTTCAAGTATCACGGTTTCTATCGGAACGGGAAGAAGACGATCTTCGCGTATCAACTCGGTGGCGTGGAGATGCTTGATGCGGCGTGGGTGGAGAACGGGAAGTTCGTGCGACTGAAAGCACCGGCCAGCGGGCATCCCTGGCGTGACTTGATTAAGGGTGGAACCGCGCAATGGCCGCAGGTCATCACGACCAAGGGCGAAGTGGGCAAGGACGCGTCATTCGCGTTGGATACGTTGACGCTGCCTGAGGACAATCCCTTCGGCACACTCTTCTTCATTGGCGATCACGATTTCTTCTCCAATGGCGACGGCGCGGTGTGCACGATGACAGGTGAAGTCTGGATCGTGAAGGGCATTGACGACAAGCTGGCAAACCTGAAGTGGAAACGCTTCGCCACGGGATTGCATCAACCGCAGGGCTTGCTGATTGTGGAGGACAAGATTCACGTCCTCGGTCGCGATCAGATTACGCGCCTGGTGGATCTCAATGGCGATGACGAGGCCGATCAATACGAGTGTGTGACGAATGCGATGATCACCTCGCCGTCGGGCCATGACTACATCACGGGGCTGCAACGCGATACAGAAGGGCGTTTCTATTTTGCCTCAGGCAATGAAGGGGTGTGCCGGGTGAAGCCGGGGTCAGCCGTGGAGGTGCTCGCGACGGGGTTCCGCAATCCGAACGGACTCGGTCTTTCCAAGTCCGGCATCATCACCACGAGTGTGCAGGAGGGGGATTGGACACCGACCTCCGCCGTGAGTGAGATCAAGACCGGCAGCTACTACGGGTTCGGCGGGCCGAAGCCGGGGGTCACCACGGAGCAGCCTGTTATCTATCTGCCGCGTGGGGTGGACAACAGCAGCGGAGGCCAGGCCTTTGTGGAGGGCACACGCTTTGGACTGCCCGAGGAGACCATGCTGCACTTCTCCTGCGGTGCGTGTACGGGCTTCGCGGTGCTGCGCGATACGAGCGCGGGCATTCCGCAGGGATTGGCATGGCAGCTTCCCGCCGACTTCCTTTCCGGAGCACAACGCGGACGCTTTCATCCCAAGGATGGCCAGCTCTATGTAAGCGGCATGTATGGTTGGGGTTGCTACGGCCCGAAAGATGGCCACCTGCAGCGGGTGCGCTTCACCGGTGACAAGAGTACGCCGCAGAGCAACTTCCCTGTGAAGTGGGAGGCGCGGCAGAATGGCGTGATGGTCACTTTCAACCAGCCTTTGGACAAGGCCACCGCTGCGAATGTGAAGCAGCACTTCGTGCAGGCTTGGAACTATCTCTACTCCGGCGCCTATGGTTCCCAGGAATGGAGTGTGAAGCATCCCAAGGTGGCGGGACATGACGTGTTGGAAATCACCTCCACGCGGGTGATGCCCGATGGGAAAACGGTATTTCTGGAAGTGCCCGAGCTGCCCGTGGCGAATCAGGTGCACCTGCACATCGCTACTGCGAAGGACGAGACGCATGATCTGTTTGCTACCATCCATCGTCTCGGCAAACCCTTCACGGACTTCCCGAATGCCAAGCCGCTGCTCGCGAAAGCCACCACGGCCGCGCCGCCGACGGATGCCGGGTTTGCGTTCCCGCCTGCGAAGCCCAATCCTTGGGCCGAGGGTGAGAAGGGGCGTGCTGTTCAGCTTGATGCGGCACTGGGTTTGCAGTTTGCGCAGAAGACGCTGACGGTGAAAGTGGGTGAGAGGATTTCACTTACACTCAACAATCCCGATGTGGTGCCGCACAACGTAGTGCTTATCAAGCCCGGCAAGCTCCAGGCGATTGGTGACTTGAGCAACAAACTCATCACCGATCCCGAAGGTCCCGCGAAGCACTACGTGCCGGAGTCAGGCGATGTGATTGCGTACACGGACATGGTGATGCCGCAGAAGCAGTTCACCATTCACCTCACCGCGCCGATGGAGAAGGGAGAGTATCTATACCTCTGCACGTTCCCAGGGCACTGGGTGGTGATGAACGGGGTGCTGAAGGTGGAATGACCTCAGCGGAGATGATGTAAAACGCAAAGCAGCGAAGCAGCAAAGGATGGAGATTGAATGAACTGGCCCTCCTCTTCGTTGCTTTGCTGCTTTGCGTTTCAACTGATGCGCTTGGCGACTGCTACACCAGCAACTCCCTCACCACGCGTGCTTCGGGATTCTCGATCAGCACCTGATCGGTGCCGTTGCGCTTGTAGGTGAGCTTCTTCGGATCGAGGCCAAAGAGCTCGAACAAGGTGGCGTGCCAGTCGTAGTGGTTGACGATGTTCTCCACCGCTTTGTGGCCGAACTCGTCCGTGGCACCGTGCACATACCCCCCGCGGAAGCCGCCGCCGGCGACCCACTGACTGAAGCCATAGGTGTTGTGGTCACGGCCTACAGAGGCACGACCGCTGCTGCCGGCCCGGTTTTGAATCACGGGAAGGCGACCCATCTCACCACCCCAGTGAACCACGGTGCTGTCGAGCAAGCCACGTGCCTTGAGATCGATGATGAGAGCAGCGGAAGGTTTATCCACCTGACCGACGGCTTTGGGCAGGCCGCTCATGATGCTCTGATGATGGTCCCAAGTCTGGTTCCCCGTGAACACGCTCACGAAACGCACGCCACGCTCCACCAGACGCCGGGCAATAAGGCACCGCGCACCAAACTCCTGTGTGACGGGATCATCCAGGCCGTAGAGTTTCTTGGTGGCTTCACTTTCCTGACTGATGTCCAGAGCCTCCTTCGCTGCGGTCTGCATGCGTGCGGCGAGTTCGAAGCTCTGGATGCGAGCTTCGAGGTCCGATTCACCGGGACGCTGCGCGAGGTGCTGGTGATTCAGCTTGCCGAGGAAGTTCAGATAACGATCCTGCGCCTCGCCCTTCAGGGACATGGGCGCGTCGAGATTCAGGATGCGCGGTTCCTTGGAGCGTACCACGGTGCCCTGAAACAGGGAAGGCAGCCAGCCATTGGTCCAGTTCTCCACGCCGAGCACAGGCACACCGCGCGGGTCCGTGAGGGCCACATACGCGGGCAGGTCCTGATTCTCCGAACCGAGGCCGTAGGTGAGCCAGCTTCCCAACGTGGGGCGCCCGCCGGTGGCACGTCCATTCTCCAGTGCGTAGATGGACTGGCCGTGATTGTTCACGCCGGTGTGCATGGAGCGGATGAGCGTGATGTCATCCACCACATTTGCGAGGTGCGGCAGCAGTTCGGAGAGTTCCATGCCGCACTGGCCGTGCTTGCGGAACTTCCACGGGCTGGCCATGACCTCGCGACTCGCGCCAGCGGCATCGTCATACTTCACCTCACCGGGGAAGTTCTTGCCGTCCAGCTTGTCCAATTCCGGCTTCGGGTCGAAGAGGTCGATGTGGCTCGGCCCGCCCTGCATGAACATCGAGATCATGGCGCGCGCCTTCGGCTGGGCTACGGGACGCTTCGGTACCAGATCGTAGTGGTGGGCCTCCAGACGTTCGCTGGTGGCCAGCAGGCCCTCCTGCTTCAGCAGCCAGGCCAGCGCAACCGAGCCAACCCCTCCGCCGGTGCGGGAAAGCCACTGACGGCGGGAGAAAGGATGACCGGAAACGGGCAGGCTCATGCGAACAGAAGTGGAGAGTTCCAGAAGCCGAAATTACGCCGGGGAAACCGGGGGTATTGCACCACGGTCACAAGCTGTGCAGTACGAGGCACAAAAGGAGGGGAAACGGCACCCAGCAGTCGCGGGTCTCAGCCCGCCCTCGCGGTGTCCGTTCCCGAGTCTGCCATGAGCCTTAGCGTGACAGAAAGTCCCCCACCCTCCCGATTGGCGATTTCCACCTTGCCGCCGCAGGCTTCGGTGCAGCTCTTCACAATGGCAAGGCCGAGGCCCACGCCACCGCTCTCACGTGAGCGCGCGATGTCCGGGCGGTAGAAGGGCTCCAGCAGGCGCGGCAGAGCCTCTGCGGAAACGCCGGGTCCGCGGTCGCTCACGGTGATGCTCACGTGGCCATTCGCCCGCGTTGCACTGACCTCCACCGGGCCGCAGCCGACAGCGTAGCGCTGGGCATTGCGCACCAGATTTCCAATCGCCCGGGAGAGCATTTCTTCATCTGCCATGACCACGAAGTGGTCCGGCACCTCCACCTTCGCGGTGCCTGCCTCCTCACTTGCGTCCTCGCGCTGGAGGGTACGGCGCACGAGGGGGGCCACCAGCAGGGGCTTGAGTTTCACCTCGCTGCGGAGGTTCGCTTTGGAGAAGCTGAGCAACTCATTCACCAGCGCACTCATATGCTGCAGCTCACCCTCGAGTTTCCCCATGTAGCGCTGGCTCTTCTCATCCGCGCCTGTCTCCGCGCGCTGCTGCAAGATGCCGAGTGAGGCCTGCATGCGGGCGATGGGTGAGCACAGCTCGTGGGCGATGTCTCCGAGGAAACGCTTTTGCCCTTTTGCATGACCGTCCAATCGCTCGGCCATCTGTTGCACGGAGCGGCCGAGATCGCCGAGTTCATCGAGACGGTTTGCGTCCGGAACCGCTACCTCGAAGTCACCTTCCGCGACTCGGCCGGTCGTTCTGCGCAGGCGCTGGATGCTGCGGGTAAAACCAAGTGCAAGGGGCACCCAAATCAGGGCTGAGAGCACCAGAACCCCAATGCCCGCGTAGAACCAGGGCTTGGGGTCCAAGAAAACGCCGCCGGCAGTAAGTGTGTCTGACCGCACCACGAGGAGCGCCGGCAGGTAACCACGCTCAGCAGCCACCGCAGGCACACGAATCACAGCCCAATAGCCCGGTGGTGAACTGGTGTGCGCCATCACGGTGGGGTACCGTGCCATGGAGGGGTCCATGGGCGGTGGACTACGCCGTTCATCCTCGCGCTCTCGCGGCGGTGGTGGAGGTGGGCGCCCGCCGGAACTTCCGAAAATGTCATCCAAGGGATCAAGCCCTAGAGATGGTGGCGGGGGCGGTGCCGGGCGTGGGCCATTCCCCTCTCCCCGACGGCGCAGGTGGGGGGTCAGCTTTTCCCTCACCATGTCCAGAACGGTGGGAGGAAGAGTGTTGTGCACTCCCGTGACGTACTCGATTTCCGAATCGAACAGGGAGAAATCAATCCCCAGGGCCTGGCTGTGCCCGTGCAGGAGGCTTTCCCACTGCGAGGACGGTTGTTCACGCAGTTCCGCGGCAACACGCACAGCCATGGCCTGCATGCGCGGCTCCATGACGCCCTGCATGAGCTCGCTGGATACTCCACCGAACTGCGAGCGGAAGACAATCCAGAAGCCCAACGCGATCAGCGCGACATTCGCCAGGAAGCCGGCCAGCAGCTTCACGGGAATGGGAAACCGGACTCGCATGGGGTCCATCATGATTCATCTGCGGTCAGGTTGCACCTCTTCTCTGTGGCGAGAATCTCCACCACCAGATGACATTGGCAGGCTCATGCGCGCTGGTACCGGGCTCCGTCCTCTCCCATCCAAGAGCCGCCGCCGGAGAGGGCATCGAGTTGATTGGTCTGCCCAAACACCTCCACTTGATGCTGCAGGTAGAACCAGCCGGGGATGGGCTCCGGCACAGGGTCCGGTGCCACGCCCTTCACGATGAACCGTGCGAGGGCCGCAGGAAAATTTGCCCCGAATCCCGTGGGGAAACCCACCCACGAGGGGAACCGGGGAGCCATCTTGATGAGGAAGTGCCGGTGCACCGTCTCGTCCATGATGGTGACGACCTCGAACGGCCCGCGCCAGCGGAGCTCACGAACCAGACGCTCACAAACCTCGCGCAGAGAATCATCCCTCACTGTGATTCCGCCGACATTCTTGCCCAAGCCGTGCATGCTGGGCCGGCGGATGGCACACAGTCCGAACAAGCCACCCTCTCCATCGCCGATGCCCATGGCGTGATGCTCCGTACCTGAGATCACCTCCTGTAGCAGCACCGGCGCGCCCCACTGTGCAAAGAGAAGGGACACCGCACCGGCCAGCTCAGCCTCATTCTCCACCAGATGGGTGTCGTGGTGCGCGCCCTTGACGAGGATGGGATACCGCATCTCCCGCCCCAACAACAGGGCACGGCTGACGGTGTACACGGCATGTGTCCGGGGCGTAGAAACCCCCGCCACGGAGGCGAGTTCTGAAAGCTGCTCCCGCGTGCGACGCAGGTAGGTGGCCTTGTCCGGAAGGGAAGTGCGGATGCCTCGCGCTTGCAGTTCCTCAGCAAGATCCACCATGAGCTCCATCTCGGAGTCCAGGGTAGGGATGAGAACCTCAAAAGGCGTGCGAGCACGGACCTCGTCGATCCTCTTCAGAAATGCCTCCGCACCTTCCGAGGGAAAGGGAATGGTGTATACCGCGTCCGGGCCATTCTTTGCATAGATGCCGCTCTCCGTGGCATCGTACGCCATGCCGATGATGAAGGCACCAGGGTGTGCCGCGCGGATGCCGGCCACAATGGCGGCGCCCGGTTGGGGGTTCTCTCCTCGACTCAGTCCAGTGACAGCGATTCGCATCTTGCCACCACAGAATCATCCGTATGTAAACGGCGGATGAATCGCTAGCCGGAGAATTGTGAAGGGAATGTAAAGGTCTCCCCTGACCCTAGACCAGTCTCTCGGTCACATCCCCACGCTTCAGTTCAGGCGGCACGTGGCCCACAAAGCGCGGCTTCAGGCCGATGCTCTCGAACAGCTCATTCACCTGTCTCAGGGTGATTCTGCTCGGGTCGTCGATTTCGAAGTACACCATGTCATGGGAGGCATCCACCTTGTAGCGGGCGGCCAGCAGGTCCATCTGATGGCCCAAGTGCATGATTCTCTCCTCCTCGCGGAGGCCGGGAGCATAAACGAGCAGTTCAGTCATGGCGGGAGCGGGCTGTGCGTGTATTTACTTTTGCAGTCTAGTAGGTTCGCCGTCAGCTTGTCCAGTCTGTTGAGCGTGGGATTTTTACGCTTCTTCACCAAGTTGGCGGACTCGCTTCGCCTTCATTTGGTAAAGCAATCCTAATGAACGGGTCACGACTGGCCTGGGCCGGTCTGTGGCGGGTGAAAGGAATCGGACTGGGGCCAGATTTCAGGAAGCGGGCAATGTCACCTTTCTCCCGCTTGCCACAGCCGCCATGCCATGCGAGGGAAGACGCCATTTTGCCCGCGTAACGCCTCATGCCCAAAGACACCTCGATTCACAAGATTCTGCTCATCGGCTCCGGTCCCATCGTCATCGGTCAGGGGTGCGAGTTTGACTATTCCGGGGTGCAGGCATGCAAGGCCCTCCGTGAAGAAGGCTATGAGGTCGTGCTGGTGAACTCCAATCCGGCCACCATCATGACGGACCCGGAGTTCGCGCACCGCACGTACATCGAGCCCATCACGCCGGAGATCGTCGAGAAGATCATCATCAAGGAGAAGCCAGACGCACTGCTGCCAACCCTGGGTGGCCAAACCGCGCTGAACACGGCGATGTCCCTGCACCGCGCGGGCATCCTGGAGAAGCACAACGTGCGCATGATCGGCGCAAAGGCGGATGCGATTGAAAAGGGCGAAGATCGCCTGCTTTTCAAGAACGCGATGCTCAAGATTGGCTTGGACCTGCCGCAGTCCGGCGTTGCCCACACCATGGAAGAAGCGAACGTCATCTCCGAGGAGATCGCTGCCTTCCTGGGTCGTCCGAGCCCGTACCCGCTCATCATCCGTCCTGCTTACACCCTCGGTGGGACCGGTGGTGGTATCGCGTACAACCGCGAAGAATTTGAGACCATTGTGGCGCGCGGCCTGGATCTCTCGCCCGTGACGGAAGTGCTCATTGAAGAGTCGCTGCTGGGCTGGAAGGAATTCGAAATGGAGGTCATGCGTGACCGCGCGGACAACTGCGTGATCATCTGCTCGATTGAGAACCTCGACCCCATGGGCGTGCACACCGGTGACTCCATCACCGTCGCCCCCATCCAGACCCTCACGGATCGTGAGTACCAGATCATGCGTGATGCCTCCTTCGCGTGCATCCGCGAGATTGGCGTGGAGACGGGTGGATCGAACATCCAGTTCGCCGTGGAGCCCAAGACGGGCCGCATGATCGTAATTGAGATGAATCCACGCGTGAGCCGCAGTTCCGCGCTGGCCTCGAAGGCGACAGGATTCCCCATTGCAAAGATCGCCGCAAAGCTCGCGGTGGGTTATACGCTGGATGAGCTGAAGAACGACATCACGCGCGAGACGCCGGCGTCTTTCGAGCCGACTATCGACTACGTGGTCACCAAGGTGCCGCGGTTTACGTTTGAAAAGTTCCCCGGCGCGGATGCCACGCTCACCACGCAGATGAAGTCCGTGGGTGAGGCCATGGCCATCGGTCGTACGTTCAAGGAGTCCCTGCAGAAGGCACTGCGCAGCCTGGAGATCAAACGCTTCGGCCTCATCGGCGATGGCGCGGATGTGGTGGTGGATGATGAGACACTCACCACCAAGCTCAGCGTGCCGAATGCTGAGCGTATCTTCTTCCTCGGCCAGGCCTTTGCGAAGGGCTGGAGCGTGGAGAAGGTGTTTGAGCTGACGAAGATTGATCCGTGGTTCTTGAGGCAGATTGAGGAGTTGGTGAATTCCCAGGCCTCGCTGAATAGCCACACCGGCGACATCGGGAGTGTGCGCGAGTTGCCGAAGGACTTGGGCAACATTTGCAACGAGGAGTATCGCAGCGAGAGCGCAGCCACCTTACGCAAAATCAAGAAACAAGGTTTCTCTGACATCCAGATAGCCCGGGCTTGGGATACGACTCCGGGCAAGGTTCGTGACGCGAGAAAGGAAACTCGTTGCACCCCCACCTATCGTCTCGTCGATACCTGCGCCGCAGAATTCGAAGCGTACACGCCCTATTACTACTCCACCTATGGCGTGGAAGATGAGGTGCGCGATAGCGACAAGAAGAAGGTCATCATCCTGGGTGGTGGACCGAACCGCATTGGCCAGGGTATTGAGTTCGACTACTGTTGTGTGCATGCCTCCTTCGCGCTGCGCGAGATGGGCATTGAGACCATCATGGTGAACTCGAATCCGGAGACGGTCTCCACGGACTACGACACCAGCGACAAGCTCTACTTCGAGCCGCTCACGCTGGAAGATGTGCTGAACATCTACGAGAGCGAGAACAAGGATGACCAGGTGCTTGGTGTGATTGTGCAGTTCGGCGGACAGACGCCGCTGAACCTTGCGAAGGGTCTTGAGGAAAACGGCGTACGCATCATCGGCACCTCGCCCAAGAGCATCGAACTCGCAGAAGACCGCAAGCTCTTCGCTGCGCTGCTGGATGAACTCGAACTCGCCCAGGCTCCGAGCGGCACCGCGACCTCCACGGAGGAAGCGCTGGCCATCACCGCCCGCATTGGTTATCCCAGCCTCGTGCGCCCCAGCTTCGTGCTTGGTGGTCGTGCAATGCAGATCGTGTACTCGGATGCCGAGCTCACGCACTACATGCAGAACGCGGTGGATGCCACCCCCGACCGCCCGGTGCTGGTGGACCGCTTCCTGGAAGATGCGACCGAAGTGGACGTGGACTGCATCAGCGACGGCGAGACCACGGTGGTGGGCGCCATCATGGAGCACATCGAAGAAGCGGGCATCCACTCCGGCGACAGCGCCTGTGTGATTCCTCCCTTCTCGCTCAGCGAGGAGATGCAGGGGCGCATTCGTGACGCGGCCAAGAAGCTGGCCAAGGCGCTCAATGTGCGCGGCCTCATGAACATGCAGCTCGCGGTGAAGGGTGACGATCTCTACGTCATCGAAGTGAACCCACGTGCCAGCCGCACGGCTCCCTTCGTGAGCAAGGCGATCGGCGTGCCGCTTCCGAAGCTTGCCGCGAAGATCATGGCAGGAAAGACGCTGAAGGAACTGGGCTTCACCTCCGAAGTCACACCTCCGCACTACAGCGTGAAGGAGGCGGTGTTCCCCTTCAGCAAATTCACGGGCGTGGACATCGCGCTCGGACCGGAAATGAAGAGCACCGGCGAGGTCATGGGCATCGACTCCGACCTCGGCATGGCCTTCGCCAAGAGCCAGATGGCCGCCGGCGGCGCGCTGCCCAAGGGTGGCAACATCTTCATCAGCGTGAAGGAAAGCGACAAAGCCGTGGTCCCGCGCATCGCGAAGGGATACTCCGACCTCGGCTTCAACATCTACGCCACGCCTGGCACCGCCGCGGTGATCGAAGGCGCGGGCATCCCCGTGAACAAGCTGCCCAAGCTTGCCAGCGGCCAGCGTCCGAACGTCATCGACCTGATGAAGAACAAGGAGATGCACTTCATCATCAACACGCCCTCCGGCAAGAACCCGCGTGCCGATGAAGTGAAGATCCGCACGGCGGCCATGCAGAACCGCATTCCCATCATGACCACCATGCGTGGGGCCGATGCGGCGCTGAAGGGCATCAAGTCACTTCAGGCGAATGAAGTGCAGGTCCAGGCGCTCCAGGAGTATCACCAGTAAGCCAGCACCAGGCTGGCTTGCAGCGTGAGAATTCGCAGGTAACCCACAGGCTCGTTTAAATCGCAGCTGGCATCAATTGCCTCGACAGCCTGCTTGTGCTCCGTGTATGGGGAATCCCCTCATCCACCACGCCACACCATGCGCTACCGCACCAAGCTCTCCATCGCCCTTGTGGGGGTGACGGCGCTTTCGTGCGGGCTGCTTTTATGGCTGGTGTATCACGGTGCGAGTGATCTGCTGTTCAAGCAAGTGCAGGGGAGAGTGCTGGCCATCGCGTCCACGGGTGCGCTGAATTTTCCAGTGGAGGAACACGAGCGTCTGAGGTCCCGCGCAGATGAGACCAGCGCGGACTACCTGAAAGTGGAGAAGCATCTGCGTGCCGTCCGTGACACCAACCAGGACCCGGACATGAGGGTCATCTTCGTGTACACGATGCGTCCTTCGATCAAGGAGCCCGGGGGCTGGGATTACATCGCGGATGGGGAGGAGCAGGGCAGCAAGGACAAGTCACATATCGGCGACCCCGTCACGTTCCAAGGCATCGCGGGCACTGAGTTGATACTGGACAAGGCCAAGGCGAACCCAGATTACACCATGGACGAGTTCGGCGTCTGGCTGACGGCCAGCGTGCCGTTGCGGGATGCCTCAGGCAAGTCGGTGGGGCTCATGGCCGTGGACGTGGCCGCGGATTCCGTGCGCGCGGAGATGCGACGCATGCTGTTCATCACGATGGGTGCCGTGGCCATTGCCAGTGTGCTTTCGCTGCTGGCCTCCCTCAAGCTGGCAAAGTGGGCCAGTTCCCCGCTGACGCTGGTCAAGGCCACGCTCAACGAGATCAGCTCCGGCAATCTGGAGGCACGGATCAACCTCGATCGCGATGACGAGTTTGGCGAGGTGGGTCGCGCCGTGAACCGGATGGCCCTCTCGCTTCAAGAACGCGCGGCGCTGAAAGGTACGCTCTCCCGCTCAGTGCCCGGCCATGTGGCGGAGCGCCTGGCCTCCGCGCGGGATCTTCCCGCCCTCACCGGAAAGCGGCAACGCATCACGGTGATGTTTTGCGACATCCACAATTTCACGCGCCTTTCTGCCACGCTGGAGCCAGAGAAGGTGTTCGGATTCCTGAACGAATTCTTCGAGGAAATGATCGAGGCCATTTTTCAGCATCATGGCAGCCTCGACAAGATGCTGGGCGATGGACTCATGGCGCTCTTCGGCGCTCCGGAAGAAGATCCACATCATGCGGTGAACGCTCTGGAGGCGGCGATGGACATGCAGGCGCGTCTCTCCAAAATCCAGCAGAAGTGGATTCCAGGTCCGTCCCGGAACTTTTCCATCGGCATCGGTCTGCATACGGGTGACGCCCTGGTGGGCAATCTCGGTTCCAAAGAACGCATGGAGTACACGGCCATTGGTGAAACCGTGCGAATCGCCGCGCGGCTGGAGGCGGCCACTGAGGAGAACCGGTGTGCCATCCTTCTCAGCCGTGACACCGCCAGCGAAATTCCAGTTCGCATCCCCCTGCGCCAGGTGAACGTGCTCACCGTGCGGGGACTGATGCAGTCCATGGCGGTCTTCACCCCGCAACCCACCGAACCGGCCAAGTCATGATCCATGAGCGAGGAGCGCCACGCCACCTGCCGCATCTGCTCGCAACTCAGCGCCCATCAGTCCGGGTGCCAGACGCATGGGCGGCGGGAGGAGGACACCTTTCTGCCGAAGATCGCTGAGGAGCTGAACCATGTACGCACCATCCGTCCGGACCGTGCAAGCTCGCCGGAACTGAAGCGCTGCCCGGTATGCGGGACGCACTACCTCTTCCAGGATACGTATGAGTACTTCGCCACCGGAAGCGAGGACACGCAGACGCTGACGCGGCTGAGCGACGAGGAAGTGGCGAAGCTATAGCCGCTCTCCACCTCACGATTGATCCTACGCCATCCAAGGGTAACGAGTGCGTATGCGCCTCACTCTTCCCAAATGGTTCGACCTCCACACCCACTTCCGTCAGGGGCCCGCGGTGGCGGCCTACGTGAAGGCGCACAAGGACATGGGCTGTGCGGGGGCGCTGGCGATGCCGAATACCCAGCCGCCGGTCTCCAGAGTCTCAGGCGCGGCGCAGGGTGATGGATGGTCCATCGATAGCTACACCACGGACCTCCGGGCGGCAGGAGCAGATGCCTTTGAGCAACTCATTGTGCCTCTATATCTGACACGCCAGACCACGGCAGAGATGATTCGCGAAGGTGCTGCCTCTGGCGCGCTACGGGCCTGCAAGTACTACCCTCCGCACGGCACCACGAATGCGGAGCACGGGATGCCGATGGATGAGCTCATCGGCAGCGATGTCTTCAAAGCCATGGAAGACGCAGGTGTGGTGCTGTGCATCCATGGGGAGCAGCATGCACTGAGTGGGCCCGAGTACATCGATGCCCAGCAGAATGCGGAGACTCGCTTCTACAGTGAACGGATGCCTCGTCTTGTGGAGGCGCATCCGCGGTTGCGGATCGTGTGCGAACACATCACCACGCGCACCGCGGCGGAGTTTGTGGCGAGTGCGCCCGCACACGTCGGGGCGACCATCACCCCGCAGCATCTGCTCTACACGCTGGGGCATTTGATTCAGGGACTGAAGTACCATCTGTACTGTCTGCCTGTCGTGAAGTTTCAGGACGACCGTGCTGCGCTGCGGAAAGCGGTGACGACCGCCGGACAGGCGAAGTACTTTGCCGGAACGGACAGCGCCCCACACACTACGAAAGCCACTGCGTGTGGTTGTGCAGCGGGTTGCTTCACGGGAGGCTGTGCCCCGCAGCTCTACGCGATGGCCTTTGAAGAAGCTGGGGTGGACCTCGGTGCCACCGAAGGACAGGCTCTCTTCGAACGCTTCCTGTGCCTCAATGGGCCGGCGTTCTATGGGTTCCCGGCTTCCACGCAGCAGTTCCAGATGGAGAAGGCGTCCTCAAAGGTCGAGATGCTGGAGACCGCCGCCGGTCCCGTGACACCTCTCCCTGTGGGCATGGGCATCGAGCTGACGTGGCGCATCGTGGCGTGAGGCAGGCACACGCCGCGACGTCAGACTTTCAGGCCTTCTTCTTAGCTCCGAACAGTTTCTGGCCCAAGGCGTACACGATGCATCCTACCAGCAACAAGGGCAACAGCATCGCCAGCCCTCCGCAGAAAACGCTGAACTTCCAGTTGGCGACCACGAACATTTTCAATTCGGTAGCCTGGGAGTCCTTCAGGAAGGTGTTGGACTTCTCCAGCACGGAATCGAGGTTGAAGGGCGTCACCGGCACCGGAGCCTCCTGGCTTTCTCCCTTGATGACGAGGAAGCCCTGATCCTCAGACGTGATCTTCTCGTTTCGGCCACTGCGCCGCTCGACCCTGGTGGATCCACCCTTGAAGTCCCTTCCCACGCTCACCACAGGATCGATGGTGTACGTTTTGAACGGGATGAAGAAGTACAGGCAGACACTTGCCTTGGCGGAGACCCGCTCCCCTTGACGCTCAAACTTGACCCACGCCACCGGACAAAGGGCCGTGACCAATGCCGGGACGCCGAAGCAGACGAGCAGGGCAAAGAATTGGAGGAAGAGGTTCAGCGGATCATTCTTGGCACCGGTTCTTCTAACCGGTGGATCATCATTGAAGATGGGGCTGACGCTGTTGCTCACAAATCTCCCTCACGCATCATGCCGTGCATCATGCAATGGAAAAAGTGAGCTCACTTGGACGCCTGCTTTTTGGGCTTCCCGCCTCCCTGCGGCACTACTTTGACCGCATCGGCCGGGACGGGAGCCTGGGCGGGAGTAAGTAGCGGCAGGTCTGCGGGGAGATGCTTCACGAAGAAATCCTTGTACTGGATCTTCATGGCGGGACCCACGTGTACCTGCACCGCGACGACACCTTCCAAGGCGCGACCTGTTTCATCCAAGTCGACTACGTCCACGGTCTGCACGCCATCGATCCAATGCTGGTGATGATTGCCCTCCACGACTACGCGGTAGTCATGCCACTCGTCCGGTGGGAAGACTTGCGTGGGCAGCTTCCCCACGACCCAAGGCTGGCCCTGGGGATCGATGACCACCTTCTCTCCCGTGTGCGCGAGAATGCGGCGGCCACGCTCCTCATAGAGCATGCCGTTGTAGTCCTCTCGCGCGGGCACCACATCGCACTGATAGCCGGTGACCACCCATTCACCGAGGTCTGGCCGCTCCTTGCCGCGGTACTGCAGCCCGCTGTTGCCACCCTTGGTGACCTTGACCTTCACGCGCAGCTCGAAGTTCTTCACCTGACCACCCTTCCAGGTGATGAAGCGGTTGTAGTCGAGCTTGCCATCCGTCACACCGGTCAGGGCGCCGTCTTCCACAGACCAGTATTTGTCACTGCCACTCCAGCCTTCGAGACTTCTGCCGTTGAAGATGGCTATAAATCCCTCTGGTGGGGACGGTGCTTTCTCCTCCGCAGCGACAGGCAGCACGAAAGCAAGGAGTGAAAGAAACGGAAGTAATCTGTGCATGATGTTTTGAGTTGGACCGGCTGCTGATAAACGGAGGCATGGCGTGACTCTCTTTCACGATCCACAGACGCAGGTCCCTCCGCCTTTGCGCGCCTTGACTTCTCTCCAAGCAAACGCGGTATTAGCGCCCGATACCTTCATGCACACTCTCAACCCCATCGCCACCCTGCGTACGTGTTATACGGACAAGTTCGGTGTGCCGCGTCAGTCCGGGCTAGCCTCGAGCGCGTGGGGGGTCATCGAGTTTGAGCCGTCGTATCGGCGTGAGGAAGCGGTGCGGGGCATCGAGGATTTCAGTCATCTGTGGCTCATCACGCAGTTCCACCTTGTGGAAGAAGAGCCGAAGACCTTGATGGTGCGTCCCCCGAAGCTGGGTGGGAATGAACGGAAGGGTGTCTTTGCCACCCGCTCGCCATTTCGCCCAAACCGGCTGGCCCTGACGGTGGTGAAACTGGATCGGGTGGATCTCGAAGGGGAACTGGCGCCGAGGTTGTTTGTCTCCGGGGTGGATCTCGTGGACGGCACGCCGGTCTTCGATATCAAGCCGTATGTGCGCTATGCGGACTCGATTCCTGAGGCACGCAGCAGTTTCGCAGACAAGGCACCACCTACGGTGCCGGTGGAGTGGGAATGTGAGAGCGCGGTGCCAGCCGAGGTGCGAGAGGTGATCGCGCAATCGTTATCACTCCAGCCGCAGCCAGCCTATCACGAGGATGCCATGCGCGAATATGCCACGGAAATTGGAGGATGGCGCGTGCGGTGGGTGATCGCGAAAAATGGCGTGTGCGTGAGGAGTTGTGAGAAAGTGGACTGAGGAGTTGGCGTAGGGGGTGGTCCGCATACTCTGTGTGCGGGCATGAGATCGTTGCTCCAGTATCCTGTCATGTCCTTCGAACATCGCAGACTCGCCCACGCCTGACCCGCACACGGAGTGTGCGGACTACCAAAGGGCATGGGTCGATGCCGTGTTTTAATCTTGCATCGCCTACGTGAATAGAACATGCACAGGGATAGATGAGCGAACGTGACACAGCCCTCCCCATCCGCGCTGCTACAGAAGTGCTGGCGGCATATGGCGTCATACCGGATCGATGTGACATTCTCCAGAATGGCCACACACTGGTGCTGCGACTCACGGAGGACCTCGTGGCGCGCGTGGTGCAGGACGTAGATGGGCCACGGCAGGGCACGGAGTGGTTTGAGAGAGAGAACGCAGTCGCGCAGCATCTCACAGAAAAGGGTGCGCCGGTCATTTCGCTTCATGACGGTCTGCCCTCAGGACCGCATGAGCATTTGGGATACCCGATGAATTTCTGGAAGTTCGTCACCTCGATTGATGCAGAACCGAATCCGGAAGACATCGGCAGGACTTTGCATCAGTGCCACGAGGTGTTGCGTTCCTGTGCACAACCACTGCCGAAGCTGGCCATCATGACGGAAAGCCTCGCACTGCTGGACACCCTGACGGAGAAGAATGCCTTCCCGGAGCCCACGCTGACGCTCTTACGCGCTCATCTCACCACGTCGCTGGAGGTTCTGGACCATGGCCCACATCAGCCTCTGCATGGTGATGCGCACATGGGCAACCTGATGAACACTACCATCGGGCTTCTATGGTCGGATTGGGAGGACACCTTCTGCGGACCCGTCGAGTGGGACATTGCTTCCGTCATCTGGAACGCGAAGATCCTTGAAGAGGATTACGACACCACGGAAAGCATCCTGACTGCCTACCGGCAAGCCGGAGGCCAAATCGACGAGACGCTCCTCCAACAAAGTCTCATCGCCCGCGCGGCGGTGATGACCGCATGGTATCCCGTGCTCTACCCCAACCCCAACGCGGAACGGCAAAGCAAGCTGCAGCGACGCGTCGAGTGGCTGGAGAAGATGAGATAGGCAACCGCAACCAGCATCACCAAGCCGAAGGCGACATCAGCCCAGCTTCGGTCTGATCGTCTGCTGCTGCTGGATCTTGTTGTTCTGCTCCGGGGGCGTCCAGGATTCGCCATCCTTGGTATAGCCCAAGACGGTGCCTACTTTGGGCACTTCTTGTTTGGTCTGGTCGGAACCATCGATCTTGTTGTCGCGATTGAGATCCTTTTCCTGGCGGTCGCCAGTACCGATGACGCCATCGCGGTCTAGGTCCCGGCTGCGATCATCCGAGGCATCCACGATGCCATTGTGGTCCAGATCCCGGCTCAGGTCGGGCTTGGGCTGTTGCGGCGGAGGAGTGGTAGGCTTGGATGTGCTGGCCATGGCAAGAGGGAGGTAAGAATGGCGGTAAGGGCTTCTCCAGACTGATTCGGCAGGTCGCCGGTGAAGTTACGCCCTTTCAGCCAGCCTTCCCCTATTTTTTCTCCGTGTCCGCAGGGGGATTCGGCAGCAGCTTCGGGTCGTATTTCGCTCCTGCTGAGACCTGAACGACGGTCATTCGGACTTTCGTGGGGAAGAATTTTCCGTGATCCGTCCGCTTGTGGGCGTGGCCTTTGCCACCGCTGTTGTCCTTGATGACGAGATGCATTTCCTTGATGCCCTCGCTCCAGACAATGTCCCCGTTTTGCCAGAACTTCGTCATGGGGATGTCTTTCTCAAACACGCCGGCATCCTTGTACACATCCGTATTGAAGCAACCGTAGCCGTGATTCTGCCCCTTGTTCGGGATATAACACACACTCCAGGTAGTAGCCTCCCCGCCCTCGGGCTTCTCCAGCACTTCGAGGCGCACGTGCGCGGTGCCATTGCGGTAGTCTACCGGGGCGGTCCAGTCCTTGGGGCGCTCCGCATTCATCATCGGTCCGCGCACATAGTAGTGGGAGGGGCTCGGCTTGGAGTTGTCCGCCTGTTCCTTGGTAAAGGTAAAGGTCACGTCGAAGAGAACAAACTGCTCCGCGCGGCAGAGAGAGACTGAAGCGACGAAGAGAAGGAGGAAGGGCGCGAAGGCTGGAAGAAGCAAATTTCTTTTGTGCATGGTGTTGAGATCTGTTTTAAAAAATGGCTGAGGCTGAAACAGGCTACGCGGAAGCCTGGGGTGGGGCCATTCCAGATGATTCCACTCCGCAAGGCAACCGTGCAGTCGTCAAAATCGCAACCAGATGGAGCCACTCAAGCGGCTCTGCGAACTGCGCAGCGCACGCGACATCATTGACTACGAATGAAAGATGCACCCACCAGACTCAGGCGTTTCTCTAAATCCGTGGGCTTCCTCGCTGGCGCCGCGATCCTTGCGTACGCGTGGTGGTGGTTCAGCCGGACACCGTACGACACACTGACCGATGTGTGGAGGGCGGCAGGATCGGAGCAGCGTTCCAGCTGGGCGATATCGCTCAACGATCCGCAGCATCGTCTGATTGCGGTGGCCCATAATGACGGAACACTGCAAGTCTTCCGCGAAAGCTCCGGAGGGTGGCGGGAGACGTGGAGGGATGCCTTCCCCAAGCGAACGCGCATGTCTTTCGTGACGGTGCCACGGGATGAGTCCAATCCCAAGACCTGGTGGGAGAAGGCCCTCATCAAAGGACGGAGGCTGTACGACCCCGAGTACCAGATGGATATGGCTGGATCTGGAAACACGGTCACCCAGGAGGCTTTCATTCCAAAGATACTCCTTGCGGATCTCAATGGTGATTCCATCAGCGATCTCGTGGTGGCAGACGAGCGGCTGTGGATCCTGCAAGGCACGGTGGAAGGAAAATTCACCCGTGTGTGGGAGAGCCCAGAGCGCTTCTCGCCCGATCCAAAGGACCTGGTGGCGCAGGATCTGGATGATGACGGCAAGCCTGAAGTACTGCTCCTCAACTATCTGAACAAAAAGGAACGTCGGCCAGAGCACGAGTGGCAGTCCCTGCTCGTCTACGGTGTCAATCCGGAATCCCCAGAGTGGAAGGTGCAACGCATGACGGACATCTTGCTGACAGATTCACACGGTTTCCATTCTACGTCGTCGCTGATCGCAGGCGATTTTGACGGGGACAAGCAGGTGGAGCTTCTGGTGGGAAATTCCAATGGCGACGTCTGGGTGCTGGAGATGCAGGCGGGTGCACTAAAACAGATTGGCAATCCATGGCATGTACCCAAAGGAGGCGCCTGCAACCTGGGCACCGGTGATCTGAACGGTGACGGCAGACCTGAGATGCTCGTGGGCACCAATGGCGGCCATGTCTACGCATGCGCCGTGGAGCCCGACGGCGCGGTACGCGTGCTGGGTACAACCATGGCAGGACGGCTGGCCTATTCCGTAGGCAATGTGGATGTGAATGGCGATGGCACCGAGGAGATGATGGTGGTACGCGGCATACGTGGCTATGCCGACATGAAAAAGGAGGATGTGATGGCCGAGCTGTGGACGCTGGATGAGAAGGCTGGCACCCTCGTGCGCTGTTGGGGACAGCAGGTACCCGTGCAGTCGGAGCCCGTGGCCATCAATCTCGATGGTGGACCGTCTGAGGTGATGATTCTCCACAGCAAGTACCGCCCACGTGTGCTGCGCCCCGAACTGCCTGCCGCAAAATAGACGCGGCGCGGCACCTGCGCCTGCGCTCTGCGATTTTGACTCTCCGAGTGGGTGCACTGCCCCGTCGTTTCAGGACATTGCGGGCGCTGCGCACTCATGTAACCTGTCTCCCATGAAGAGACGTTCCTGCCTCCGGGCTGCCCTCCTGTTCTTCATTCTGTGCCAGACCACCTTCCCAGGCGCTTCGATACAGGCCGAGGAGGAGAAGTGGGACGTGCCTCTGGAAGCCGACAAGGACGGTTGGAAGATTTACCGCAATGCGCGATTCGGCATGGTCCTGCCAGTGCCTCCGGGGCTCACGCCCACGAGGCCACCGGACAACGGTGACGGCCAGGCCTTCAAATCCGCTGACGGCAAGGTGACGCTGCTGGTCTATGGCTCCTTCAACATTGATGGTCTGGGAGACGTGGCCGCACGCTGGAAAACAGCCCTCGCGGCGCCGGACCGCACCATCACCTACAAGCGCAAGACGGAGGAGTGGTACGTGGTCTCCGGCGTCACCAAGGACGGCATCGGCTTCTACGAACGCTACACGGCCAACAGCAAGTACTGTTCGGGCTGGGAGATGACCTATCCGCAATCTGAGGAGAAAAAGTACTCAACTTGGATTGAGCGGATCGCAAAAGGATATGAAGCACGCTTGGGGAAAGGCGTCGACACGTTGGAGTAGCTGGCCGTTCTTGAGAAAGAACCGGCTTGTGACCTGCTACCCCTGACGAGAATCCAAATCGTCAGGGGTTCACCGTTGCGGTGGGGAGCGACGCCACCTGCGTGATCACACTCTGATCATAACCACGCAGAGCCTCCTTAAGCTTCGCTGCGTCAGTTCCATGCTGTTTCACCAGGGACTCTGCATAGGAGAAGGCTGACTGGAACTTTCCGTCGCTGTCTGCGTCGAGCCACACGGGATTTGTCGAGCCGATGACACGCGGGTTGAAGGTCTTGCTGTTCGGCTGGTAAGGGCGGGGAATCTCCCAATATGGGGCGGTGACTCCCGGGCCGGTGGCGATGACCACGAGATGCACATCGTGTTTCGGCCGGGGAATGTCCCATGTGACGCTGGCTTTCTCTCCCGGCTTGCCGTCATCGGTGATCTTCTGTTCGCGGAAAAGGATGCCATTGGCATAGAGCGCCACGTGATCAGCCTTTGCCCATGATGGGCCGTACACCTTTGCGGTCACTTTCACGGTTTCGCCCAGGCCAGTGGCGAGATCTCCGACGGTGAATTTTTCATCCACACGCACCTGCGCGAGCAATCCCATGCTCACGAGCAGACGTCCCTGCTGATAGCTCTGCCACACCTTCTCCAGGTCCACTCTGGAAGGGTCCGCATCTGGCACTGCGACATACGTTCTCCCCTGCCCGAGGATGAAGCGGCTCACGTCGTGGCTGTCACTGGAGCCCACGGCGCTGATGCGATGACCACGATTCAGCAGCGCAAACCAATCGCGGTACAGGAGGTGGATATCCGACTGCATGGCTGCGGACGTGATGACCTCCATGGCGTCGACATTCCGCAAGGCTTCTGCCTGCCGGTGCTTCCCTGTTTCCGACGAGAATTGCAGCCCCCCCAATGGGACGAACCCGCTATGGAGATCCCGCGGATGATTCAGGGTGATCACCTTTACACCGGGTGTGGCGCGCATCGCAGGGATGAGCACGGACCAGTCATCTTTTGTGTGGTCCACCACCGGTGCGCCCGGTGCGATGGGGAAAGCATTGAAGTGACCGTGCTTCGTGGTGACTTCGTTTCCAACCGCGGTGGTGAAGCGGTCGCTGATGCCCATGCGAGAGGCGACCGGTGCGTAGTCCACGTGATGATTGTGATCCGTGGCAATAGCGAGCTCGATGCCTTCACCCGCGATGGTGAGCATGCGTTCCTCAATCGTCGCATCACCATGCCTGGCGTATGTAAACGTGTGGATGTGGCTGTCTGCGGCGACCCATCCGTCCGTGGGCACCTCACGCGCGAGTTGGAGATTCACAGGTGGATTCCCACCGGCTTTCACGCTCAACTTTGCTTCTGCCACGCCCCACTCAAAGCCACGACTCGCATACAGAACGTACTCTCCCGGCGGCAAGGTGAGATCAGCCTTGCCGTGCTGTGTGTAGACCACCCCAGTGCGCGCTGCTGTCTCATTCGCAGGTTGCGCACGCAACGCCGCCAGGGTGCCGTCCGCACGGGTAATCGTGAGCCGACAGGGCAGCTCTTTTCCCGTGGCTGCGTCCGTGACAGCCACACGGAGGACACCACCACCAATGGCTTCCGAAACCGGCTGTGGAATGATTCTCACCGGGCCTACTTCGATATCGTCGAGGTTGGGTGGAGGCGTGATCTCCAGCACATTCTCACCCTCCTTGAGGACTCCCGGAGCAAGGGCAAAGACGGCGTCCTGGGCGGGCTCCGCGGTGGTGAGTGTGCCAAGCTTCTTGCCGTTCAACAGAACCGGCCACGCAAGCTTCACATCCTTCTGCCGGAGGAGGAGGGTGTATTCAGTTTCGTTGGGCTTTGAGTCGAAGTGCCATTTCAGCGACTCGGCTTCCACCGGCAGCCCCTTGTAAATCTCCCACTCATACTGACCCGCGCGACCGAGGTGCAAGGTCTTTGACTCCAGGATGCGCATCTCGTGCGAAGATTCAGCGGCGAAGAACCACGCCGCAGCCATCACACCAAGAGCGGCAATGATTCTTGCAAGGGGACGTGAAGAATTCAACAAAGGGGCAAAAGACATCGGAGAATCTGCATACAGCTCGAAATTTGTGCTCCTTTCACGTGTCCCCTCCGGGCGCGAATTGTCTGGCTGGTCTGGAACATTCATCCTAGCCTGCGAGGAAGACTCTTTGCTGTCATGTCGATGATGTCGCGCCTTCGCATTCTTCCCGCCTCACTCGCACTCATGGTCTTCGCGAGTCCGGTCCTGATTTTCGCCCAGGAACCGGTTTCGGAGAAGGAGACGACGCGGGAACCTGACGAGCTTCATGAGCTGGCTGGTGCAGGTTCGGTGGCTGCCACCACAGGCAACATCCCACTGATGAAAGCGCTGCTACAGGCTGGCCTGCCAGTGGATTCACCGCTCACGCTGGATCCGGAAGGGCACGCCAGCTGGACCGCGCTGCATCTCTGTTGCATCCACAACCAGCCGGCGATGATGAAATTTCTTCTCAAGCATGGCGCTCACCGAGATACACGGGATGCCTTCGGTAAACGACCGATTGATTCCGCCATGGAGAAGGGAAACGAAGTGTTGTGCAAGCTGCTGGCCATCCCGGATGAAAAAGATACGATGCTGGACGGCATCCCTCGAGGCGTCATTGAGGAACTCTTTCAGGGCGAATTCTGGAATGACCCCAAGCTGACGACATTCGTGTGCGTGAATGGCAAAGACCCCGGCTCCACCCTGATGTTCCTTCTGGGTGAGCTCGGGGAAAAGCGCGTCAACTTCTCCCTCATGGAGGTGGTAGAGAATCAGCAACCCCAATACCGCCACAAGCAATCGAAGGAACCCGGTCGGCTGGTCGAAATCGAGATCACACCTCAAGGTGAGTTTGGAAAGGGAGAATCGGTGACTTCCTACCACTGGAGCATTCGCATCACGACTGGAAGAGCGCTCTCCGGGGGAGGCATCAAGGGAGTGATCAGCCGCCGCTATGGCTACTGGATTATCAGCGACCAGGTGGGCTGGGACGAATAAGGACACACACCTCATGAAAACGCAATTTGCACTCAGGTTTCAGCCGGCACTGCCCGTCACGGCGGCGTGCTGGCTCATGATGGCTCTCACACTTCAAGCTGATGTGTATGTGAGCCCGGCTGGTGCTGGCAACAAGGATGGCAATTCCCGGGAGCATGCCGCCGCCGCGCAAGCAGGAGGGCTACAAAGAGCCTGGGACGCCCTCCCCGCTGAAGCCACGCTCTGGCTCCTGCCGGGAGAGTACAAGGACGCCAGTCTGGACATCGCTCCCCGGGCGGATGGAAAAGCGCGTGTACTGGCGGGCCTGGCTGAAGGCGGGAAGCGTGCGGTATTCATTGGAGACTTCGACAAGACCCGCCCCGGCAAGACCGGTGGGCACGTCATCACCGTCATGCAGGAGGCCAGTGACTGGGTGCTGAAGGACCTCGACTTTCGCGATGTAAACACAGCTGTGCATCTGCTGGGTGGAAACACCAACGGCAAGCTCGAGGGATTGCGCGTGTATGGTTCGCGAGAGGGGATTCGCTCCGAGGGCAAAGGCAAGGCGGCAACCGACAGCAAGGACATCACGGTGAGCGATTGCGTGTTTGAGCACTTCACGAAGCGCGGCCTGCGTCTCCTGGCGGGACACAAGAACATCACCATGGAGCGATGCAGCGCGGATGCCGGTGGCAAGGAGTGGGCCACGGAACCCTTCCAGATGGGCTTCGCGGTGGAGAATGACTGCGATGGAATCAACTTCACGGACTGCGTCGCACGGGGCAGCTACAATGATGCAGGAAAGAAGTACTGGAATGGCGACGGCTTCTGTGTGGAGCAGGCAGGCACCGTGACCTGGACGAGGTGCCGGGCTTTCGACAACACCGACGGCGGCTGGGATACAAAAGCAAACTTGTCCGTGTTTGTGGACTGCATCGCCCTGCGCAACAAGCGGAACATCCGCGTGTGGGGCAAGGCGACCCTGGAGAATTGCCTGGCTGCGTATGCCCAGTATCCCAAGGGCACGGATGGGGCATGTGTGTGGAGCAAGGGTGAGGTGGAATTGAAGAGATGCACCTTGGTGGGTTCACGTCCGGTGGAGTGCGAGGACGGAGGAAAAGTGACGCTGGAGAAGAGCTACATCGTACCGGTACCAAGAACCGATGGTGAGCGGGGTTACATTCCACTTGAGTGGACGAGAGTGGATGACAGCGAATTTGTGATGAGCGATGCCGACGGCGTGAAGAAACTCTTCGTGGCGCCCGAGAAGGAATTTGAGGGTGGGACAGGATTTAACCGGAGGGAGGGCGGCAGCGAGGTGGGATACAAGCACAGGGAGAAGTAATACAAGAGCGCCTCATGCTGCCCCAAAGTAGATTCGGTGTCAGCCGAATCAGGAGCAGGTAGCAGGACCAAGAGGCATGGCACATGTCCTGAATTCGGCTTCAGCCCAATGCCATGAAGGAAAATGCGGGGTATTTTACCATGGTATGAGCTTAAACTCGAAGTGACCATTGCGGGAGGAGCGCTCATGGATACGTG